>CAYHEV010000001.1:0-81273 GCA_964355725.1 uncultured Candidatus Bathyarchaeia archaeon
ATGCCCACAGCATATGGAGTCATTGACTGGAACTGTGTTGGAGCTATGTGAATATCTGTGTATGTTAAAAGTTTTCCTTTCGAAGGCACTTCGACCCATTCGAACTCTTTTGAAAAGCAGTTGTCGCACAGTGTTCTCGGTGGAAGGTGTATTTTTCCGCATTTCCTGCATTTTCCGCCCATCAGCTTTTTCTGAAGCAGGTTCTTGTTGAATTGCTCTATCGTGAAAGGTGGCTGTTCACTCACCGTTCAAGCCCTCCTATAAATGTGAACTGTAGCTGTTGCACCTGAACCGCCCACATTGTGAGTTAACCCTATTTCCGCGTCTTTCACTTGTCGTCTGTCTGCTTTTCCAGTTAATTGAAGAAACATTTCGTACGCCTGCCCAGTTCCCGTTGCTCCCACCGGATGACCTTTAGCTTTAAGTCCGCCACTGGTGTTCACGGGGATTCGCCCACCAAGGCGTGTTTCTCCATTCTCAACAAATTTGCCGCCCTCACCCGTCTTGCAAAATCCTAAATCTTCGTAAGCGATAATCTCAGCAATAGTGAAACAGTCGTGAACTTCTGCAACATCTACATCTTCAGGCTTAACATCAGCAAGTTCATAAGCCTTCTTGGAGGCTATTCTAGCGGCAGCGAGTGACGTGAAACTCTCTCTTTCGTACAAGCCTATAGTGTCGCTTGCTTGTCCACTGCCGATAATCTGCACGGGCGCATCCGTGAATTTCTTCGCCAATTCAGGCCTTGTCAAAACAACGCAACTTGCTCCATCCGTGATAAGTGAGCAATCATAGAGTTTAAGAGGCCAAGCAATAAACCTCGAAGACAGAGCAGTTTCAAGCGTTATCTCCTTCTGCATGTGAGCCTTAGGATTCAGACTTCCGTGAAAATGATTCTTCACAGCAGTCATTGCCAACTGCTTTTCTGTAGTGCCATAATCATGCATATGCCTAGTAGCCATCAACGCATACAATCCCGGAAAAGTTATTCCATGCCACTGTTCAAAAGGATAATCCGAAGCCATTGCCAAGTATTCTGTAACTTCGCTAGTAGTTCTATGCGTCATCTTCTCCACTCCGCCCACCATAACCACATCACTCAATCCTGAGAGTACCGCGTTAATTCCAGCTCTCAACGCTGCGCCAGAAGATGCACAGGCAGCCTCTGTTCTCGTGGCAGGAACATGCAACAACCCAGCCCAGTCCGCCATTGTCGCACCGGTGTGACCCTGATGTTCGTAAGATTCACCCATGTGCCCAACAAACAAAGCTTGAATGTCTTTCTTGGGATCTAAATTCGGACAACGATCAAAGGCTTCTTTGACTGCTTCCGCAAAAATCTCCCGAGCATACAATCCTTCCAGTTTCCCGAATTTTGATAAACCCGCAGAAACAATTGAGACGAGCGGTTTGCCGTTCAAGTTGACTTCTCCTTTTGAGCAATTAGGGTCGAAGTAGAGAACTGATTAGAGCCTACACAAGTATTTAAATTTCTTTAGTGAATGACATACTTTCTTCCAAGATTTGATCAAAGCACAATTTAGAGAGAAAAAAGAGAGATTCCTTTGTCTCAGTTGATCGCGTGCCTAGAGCCACGGGAGACTTGCGGACACTAGTGGCGTATCCCAAACACCGTTATGCCCTGCGCTTCCCTCGGCATAAATGTCGTAGACAACGCTCGGAAGACCCGTACAATCAATCCTAATCCATTGACCTGCTTTGGTATAGCTAGTAGTGTTTACACCTTCTTGAATATGTGAAACCTGATTCAAGTCTGTCCATTCAAAGCGATAGTAGAGTATGAGAGAGTGATTGTCCGGCAAATCATGATTGATCACGGCTTTGACGTAGGCGGCTGGACTGTACAACTTTCCGTTTCTGAAATTGCCTGCCACAACGACCTGTACCATTGTGTAATCTCCACTGCCTGATTGAATATTCCACGAAGCATACACAATTGATGGAACAATCATCATTGCGGAAAATGCGAACACGAGCACTATCGACATCACACCGATTTTCTCTTGACTCATTCTTTCCTACCTCCCTTTTTTTTCGGTATCCATCCATTTAACTGAAGCAATATTAGAAAACGCGGAAGCATTTCCCAAAGACAGGGATGAGTTAAAGTGAAACCAATTAATCGAGAACAGTTTAACTCAACTCTCCTCTTCCAGTCTTTTCGTCTCCTTTATAAAATCTGATTCCCCTAGGAATACTGTAGAAGGATTCACGATTGAAGCTGGAGCAAATCTTGGCGTCTTCTTGCAGACAAAAAATACTGCTGGCTCTTTCTGACATTAAGAAAACTCATGTTACAAATCTTGTCCGCATAATCAACAGTACCTATAATCAAGTGAGTCGCAATCTCCAGATACTGAAGGAAGAAGGCATAATCAGAACCAAAATCTACGAGCATATGAAAATCGTTGAGCTGGAAAAAGAAAGCCCGAAAACACAAGCACTCTTGAAAGCTCTATACATACTCAATACTCCATCTGTAAACGTACAAGAATCTATCAACGAGAAAGACAAAATGTATGGATTCTGAAAACGTTAAAAAGGGGATGTGGCTTGCGATGAAGACAGTTGGCGTTACTTTGTGCCGAAGGTTTTCTTCACCCAAGCTCTGGTCTTTTCCATATCTTCCCTGAAGCGTTTCAGTTCTTCTGGTGTCCTTTTTGGAGCCACTGGTTCTTCCGCAGGCGTAGCGTAAACATCCAGTAGGTCGCCCTTAGGTTGCTTGCTAATGCTTATGTTTACCTTGAGGCCGATGTTCACCTTTTCAGGATCAATGTCTCGCATAGTCATTGGTAGACAGGTGTTCGTTCCTTCGATTCTGACCATTGCACCCACCAACGGTTGCAGATGCGCCATCGAAGGCCAAGCGATAACCATTATCGTGTAAGAATGGACTTCACCTTTCTTCGGCAACTCAACCCACTTCGTCTCAGCCAGACGACATTTTGGGTTAAAGCAATGTGCACGCGGTGGGCAGTAGACGAGTCCGCATTTTGGACATTTTGTACCGTACAGTTTTCCCTCCAAAAGGCCCATGAAGAACTGGGACACTTTGCCGTAACTGTGATGGAACAGGCTACCATGAGGGCGATGTACAACCAAGAATTTCTCAGCTTTCAAATCATTAAGCGTCGGTCCATCGTTCATTTCGATGATTTTCCAGCCTTCAGGAGTCCACCCGCCTTTGCGTTCCCAGTCTTCCCACGATTTCTCGTCGATTTTCTTTTCCTTCAGAATTTTCTCTGATCCGGGTTGCTTCATTGTCTTACACCTCCAGAACTACGGCGCCAGCTTGACATCCTGTGCCGCCGTGTCCATGTATGAAGCCTTTCTTTGGATTACTCAATTGTCTGCTAGGTGCACCCCACTTCTTGCCGATCTGGTTGCTCAATTGCCAATAAACGTCTACGACTTGAGCGATTGATGTGGATCCAACTGCGTGTCCTTGCGCCGTCAAAGCTCCGCTGAGTTGACATGGAAGCTCGCCATGAGGCTGTATTCCGCCATCTCTGATCAGTTTCTTTCCCTCTCCTCGCTTGCAAAAGTCAAAGTCTTCAAGTCCAGCGATGACTACGCCAGCGTATGGGTCGAATATTTCGACAAGGCTCATTTCTTTTCGTGGGTTCTTTACCCCAGCATCTTTGTAAGCCATTCTTGCAGATACTCTTAATGAACCGAAGTTAAGCAAGTCTGGATATGGTGATAGCGGACGTGGAACGTGTTTAGGCCAGATTTTTTCGTCTTCAGGATAGAGACCCTTCCAAGCTGGGTTGTCCGGTCTGTCTCCTGCCCTCATTGTATCTGAGCCAAAGCCTACACCAGTGATCCAAATAGGATTGTCCGTCAACTTCTTGGTCAATTCTTCATTTGCTAACAGTAGAGCTGAAGCACCTTCACTCGTCATGGCGCATTCATAAAGCCTGTACGGCCAAGAAATCAAGCGCGATTTGTAAACGTCGTCCACTGTGATTTTGCTGAAACCGTGTTGTGCGGGCCACTGTGCATAAGGGTTTTCAAGCGAGTTGTTATGGTTTAGAACTGCGATTTCAGCTAAGTCTTCTTCAGTGTCGCCATAAACGTGCATTCTTCTCGCCTCCATTGTAGCATAGAAAGCGTTGTAAGTGAAACCTGAAACGAAGTCCCAGTCGGTGTCTCCAGCGATGGCTATTGCTTCGTTGACTTTCTGGATGGGCAATTCGTTCATCTTTTCCCATCCGACCACTAGGACTGCAGGGAACATACCTGAGCGAATCCATAAGGCGGCATTTATGACAGCATCTATTGGTGTTGCACCACCTGATTCAACTCTATAGGAGGGGACGCCGCTCAAGCCCAAGTAGTCGTTTATTATCCAGTGCATGCATTGCTGTTGTTCAAGAATGTCACTGAAGTATGAGTAGCAACAAGCATAGCCTTTCTTCATGAAATCTCCCAATTCAAGGTCTGGCACGTCGTCAAGTATCATTTTGACAGCTTCTGCACACATCTCTTCCTGCAATGTGTGTCTCGGATTATCGAATCGTGATATGCTTCCAGTGACTATTCCGACTTTCTTCATTCTTTCACCTTTCGATTTTTGAAGATGTAGTTAGTGATTTTGCCGACTATAAGATTTTTGCGGCAAGCACAGCATATCCCACACATTGAAGATATCGGCTTTTCTCGGTTTTACTCTGAGGAACCCTTTTATAACTTCCTAAATATCCTCGTTAACATGCAGATATCGCAATTATCGATTGCGTTTCCTAAGAACAGTTATTCGACAGAGGAATTGATGGGAGCTTTTCCATGCAAGCTTCCAGAAGGAGTCAAGCAGAACATATGTAACCTTGGAGTGTCAAAACGCTACTTGATTGACCATGCAGATTCGCATTTGAAGTCGGAAAAGATCATGAGCGAGATTGAGCTTGTTGACCTTTGCTCAGAAGCCTGCGAGAACGCTATTCAAAAATCACACATTTCAGTTAAGGATGTGGGCTATCTTGTGGTGGCCTATGATGTTAATCCTTTCTTGAGTCCTGGTCTCAGCCAGCTTTTAGTTCCAAAACTGGGTTTGGATCCCTACGTCAAGCATGTTAATGCTCAAGGAGTAGCCAGCACCGCCTTCATAAAAACCTTGGAGCTTGCAGAAAACCATCTGGCTTTGCATCCTGAAGATAAGGTTCTGATCTGCACTTCTGGCGTGAGCTCGTACTGGTTCCAAAATCAAGTGCAAGGCTTAAAGGACGTTATGGAGATCAGCCAAATTGGTTTGATAAAGAATAATGCAAAGAGAGAGATGGAGCTGAGAAAGTGGGTGGCCACAATGCAGTTTTTCCTCTTTGGAGACGGAGCAGCTGCAGCCATAGTGACGAAGAACGACAAAGGCTTAACAGTTGACAAGATTGCCGAAGTCACAAACGTTGGCAAGAAAGATTATCTGGCTGGATTTACAAGACTCACAACTTTGGGCGAACCGTTCAGATTCGGCTTCTATTCGCATCTGGACAAAGAAATTCCTAAACTCGGTTTAAAATACACTGATTTGGCGCTTAAGAAATTGCTTGGTAATAACGCTGAAAATATGATTGAAGGCGCGAAGAAATGGGCGGTTCATACGGGTAGCGAGAAAATACTTAATGCTCTAGCTGAACATCACGGAATTGAACGTGAAAAATTGAAAGAATCACATGAAATTCTTAAGGAATGTGGCAACTTGGCTGGTGCAAGTTTACCGTCTATCCTTGAAAGAATAGTGTCCCACGATAGATTTTCAAAAGGTGATATTGTTTTGATGGTTGGTTATGGATGGGGATTCTCAGCCGCAGCTTGCTCATTGAAGTTCTCAGAGTCTAGTTCTCTTACTAATTACTGAACTTGCTTTTAGCGTAAAAGATCGCGATCAACCCAACAAGCTCAAACTGAAAGCCCGAATGTTGAAGCCAAGAGTTTTAAACCGATAAGAAAATAACTTTCTAGGCTTAATGCTGATATAATAATTGACACTAAACATCTTAACCATGGGAGCTAAACGTAGCAATGTTTGATGAAAAAACAGTTAACGAATTGAAGAAAGAGTGGGAACGCTGGGAAAAGACTACACTATCAAACTGGATAAGACAATGCAGTGAGAGGAAAAATGAATATCGAAACACTTCTAACATGCTTATAAAACGCCTCTACACACCCGAAGATGCAAAAACGTTGGATTATATGCGGGACTTGGGATTTCCAGGAGAATATCCATTTACACGTGGTGTACATGCAACGATGTATCGTGGCCGCTTGTGGACGATGCGAATGTTTGCGGGATTCGGCACGGCAGAACACACGAACCAACGTTTCAAGTACCTGCTGAAGGAAGGCGAATCTGGTCTGAGTACAGCTTTTGACTATCCGACGATTATGGGTTATGATTCAGATCATCCAATGGCGAGAGGAGAAGTGGGCATCTGCGGCGTAGCCATATCATCACTGCAGGACATGGAAACCCTTTTCGACGGCATACCCTTGGATCAGGTTACAACTTCGATGACCATAAATGGGCCTGCACCAATGCTGCTTGCCATGTACGTGGCAGTCGGCGACAAGCAAGGTGTGCCCCGAGATAAGCTGGGGGGAACAACGCAAAACGACAACCTAAAAGAGTTTTTCGCTCAGAAACTCTGCATATTTCCGCCAAAACCTTCCGTAAAACTTACTACAGACATAATAGAATATTGCGCTCGCCATTTGCCAAAATGGAATCCAGTAAGCATAAGCGGATATCACATAAGAGAAGCAGGCGCAAGCGCCCTGCAAGAATTAGCCTTCACAATTTACGATGGAATAAGCTATGTAGAATCCACCCTTGAGAGAGGACTGAAAGTGGACGATTTCGCCCATCGTTTATCATTCTTCTTCGCATGTCATAATGACTTTTTTGAAGAAATAGCCAAGTTCAGAGCCGCCCGCAGACTTTGGGCAAAACTAATGAAAGAACGTTTCCACGTCAAGAGTCCAAGGTCAATGTGGATGCGAATGCACGTTCAAACCTCAGGATGCACGTTAACTGCACAGCAACCGCTAAACAATATTATACGCACTACGACTCAGGCTTTGGCAGCAGTTCTTGGCGGAACTCAGTCATTGCACACGAACTCGTTTGATGAAGCTTTGTGCTTGCCAGGTGAAGAAGCTGTGAGAGTTGCTTTGAGAACTCAGCAGGTGATAGCCCAAGAGAGCGGAGCAACAAGCACTGCAGACCCGTTGGCAGGATCGTACTACGTAGAGACTTTGACAAATGAGATGGAGCAGAAAGCGATGGAGTATATTCAGAAGGTTGATGACATGGGCGGAGCTATCGCAGCTATAGAAAAGGGATTCTTCCAAAAAGAAATTGCAGACAGTGCCTACAAGTACCAGAAAGAAATAGAAGAGAAAAAGCGCATCATAGTCGGCATAAACGACTACATGCTCGAAGAGGAAAACCCAATAGAGCTTCTGAGGATAGATCCGAAAGTTGGAGATGAACAGTTGGCCAGGTTGCAAAAACTAAAAGGGAAGCGGGACAACAGAAAAGTGAAAGATGCACTAGAGAAACTACACTATGCGGTAGAAAAGGATGAAAATCTTATGCCCCTGATAATCGATGCCGTGAAGGTCTACACAACGCTAGGCGAGATCACGGAAGTATTGCGGAAAGTTTACGGAGAATATAAAGAACTAATTGTGATTTAAAGAGAGGCGAAAAAATGCACAACACAAGAAAAATTAGAGTACTAATAGCCAAACCAGGTCTAGACAGCCATGACAGAGGAGCCAAAGTTGTGGCCAGAGCCTTAAGAGACGCTGGAATGGAAGTAATCTACACTGGTTTAAGACAGACTCCAGAACAGATAGTTGAGACAGCACTTCAGGAAGACGTGGATGTGATTGGACTAAGCATACTTTCAGGAGCACACAAGACAATTTTCCCGCGAATAATGGAACTTCTCAAACAACAAGGCTTAACAGACGTAATGATATTTGCCGGTGGAATAATCCCAGAAGAAGACATAACTGAATTAAAGAAACTTGGAATAAAAGAGATTTTTGGACCTGGAACGCCTACAGGAACGATAATCCAATACGTGTTGGAGAACGTCCCGAAAAGAACCTAGATCGTCAGATGGGCTTAAGCGTTGATGAGAACCGAAGAACTAACACAAGGAGTGTTCGCTGGAGACCGTAGAAGCATAGCAAGGGCAATAACGATAATCGAAAACAATGCTCCAGAAGCAAAAAAACTAATCGCTTCAATTTTTCCCCACACAGGAAAAGCCCACGTAATCGGTTTGACTGGCCCAGGCGGTGCTGGAAAAAGTACACTTATTGAAAAAATCGTACGCGAGTATAGGCAAAGAGGGAAAACTGTGGGCGTGGTAGCCGTAGATCCTACAAGCCCCTTCACGGGCGGCGCATTTCTAGGTGACAGAATCCGCATGCAAGAGTTGAGCACAGACACAGGTGTTTTTATCAGAAGCATGGCTTCCCGCAACTATCCAGGAGGACTGGCAAAAACAACAAAAGACGCCGTGAAAGTGTTGGATGCAGCTGGAAAAGACATAATTCTCGTTGAAACTGTAGGAGCTGGACAATCAGAGGTGGAGATAATCAAAGTAGCCCAAACCATAGTTGTTATACATGCCCCAGGCTTGGGAGACGAAATACAGGCTATAAAGGCAGGGCTAATGGAGATTGCCGACGTTTTTGTTGTAAACAAGGCTGATCGCGAAAATGCGAACAAAACAGTTTCAGACATACAGTCAATACTGCAGCCGAACAACAAAGAAGCTACGTGGAAACCAACTATACTGAAGACAATTGCTCTGACTGGCGAAGGCGTTCGAGAGCTTGTCGACAAGCTGGAAGAACATAAGTGCTTTCTCAAAGGAGAAGCACAATGCAAAAAGGATCTATTGAAAGCCAAAGCAGAAGATGAGCTAATTGAAGCTATTAAGGAAAAAATAGTAGCTTCAATAATAGAAAATCTAAGAAAAGAAGGAAAATTCGAAGAACTGTTGCAGGAAATTCTGGAAAGGAAAACAGATCCGGCATCTGCTGCAGAAAAACTGCTTAAGAAGGCTTGAATAGTGACGAAGCTTGAAAGAGGACTTGTGCAGGTCTATACTGGCGATGGAAAGGGAAAAACCTCAGCTGCTTTTGGACTTGCGCTAAGAGCCGTCGGTAGAGGGCTAAGCGTTTACGTGATTCAGTTCATCAAGGGCGGTTTCGACTATGGCGAGCTTTATGCAGTCGATAAGCTTCCGAACTTTACATTGAAAGCTTTTGGCAGAGGAAAATTCATTACGGAAATTCCGCCCGGAAAAGAAGACATTAAACTCGCTAAGGAAGCCTTCCAACTTGCAAAGGAAACAGTTGAAAGCGGCAAGTATGATGTGGTTATTCTGGATGAAATTAACGTGGCTTTGAATCTTAAACTGGTAGACATGAGGAAAGTTCTAGAGATGATAAAGAATAAGCCTAAACATGTTGAGTTGGTACTGACTGGACGGTACGCGCCTAAAAAAATACTTGAAGTAGCTGACTTGGCAACGGAAATGAAAGAACTTAAGCACCCATTTAAAGAGGGCTACCCCGCCAGAAAAGGAATTGAATTCTAGCATGCAGATTCATTAGCGAGTCATTATTCGCATCAGTATTTTTGATCCCACCAGAATCGTTCCAACAGTGTAGGCAAGAAGCACTGTACCGTCAATTAGGGCTAAGGGCATGTTTCCTGCCTGAACTGCTCTCAAGGCTTCAGTTGCATACGTCAATGGCATTATCCTAGCAACATATGGAAGCGGCATCGGCATAGCTTCTACTTGAAAGAATACGCCTCCCAAGAACATCATTGGAAATCGAAGCAAATTTGAAAGCATCATGGCTTCTCTGGGTTCAGATGCTAAGCCAGATATTATTGTGCCTATACCTGTGAAAGAAAAGCTCGCAAGCAAAACCACCAAGAGGACAACGGCCACGTTGGAAAACACGAATCCGAAGAGTACACTACCAATGACGAGTAAGACAGCGGCGCTGATGAAGCCCATAACCGCGCCTGAAATCGTTTTTCCAATGATTATGGATGTAGATGAGACGGGCGCTGCTAATATTCGGTCGAACACGCCTAGTGATTTATCCCACACTATGCTCATAGTTTCGTTGATACTTCCGAACATAGCCGTCATCCCCACGATGCCTGGTATCAGAAAGTTTATGAATTGAGCGTCTGGTCCAGTGGTGCCGTATCTGAAGCTAAATGTAAACATCATGAAAATTGGGAATAGAAGACTCCATACGACGTGACGCACGGATTTGAATGATTGGCGTAAATCGTTTTCGGCAATCCAAACTGGATGCATTAGGAAGCTTAGCTGTTTCATCTGAGCCCACTCCTAGTGAGCCTTCGCTTCAAATATTCTTCCTTCGACAGGGCTTCTTCTCGGATAATTTTGCCTGTTAAGTTAATGAAGGCGTCTTCTAGCGTAGGTTGAGAGACTAGAATATTCTCAATTCTTCCACCATGCTTCTTCACGAGATTTACGACGGCTGGAATAATCTCCGACAAGTCTTTTGACAGAATTCGTATTTTGTCCTCGGCTGAGAACACCTTATCCACATCCTTGACCTTACTAATAATCGCAATCCACCTATTCGGGTCTGCCTCATTTAGAAGCTTAATTTCCAAGGCATGCGTACCTTCAACGCTTTTCTTAATTCCTTCAGGCGTGTCTAACGCAATTAGTCGACCGTGGTCAATTATGCCTACTCTCTGGGCAAGTTTATCTGCTTCGTCAATCTGATGTGTGGTCAAAAGTATAGTTCTGCCCTGCTTGTTGATGTCAATTATGATTTCTCTCACCAAACGTGCAGTTTGAGCGTCTAAACCGCTTGTAGGTTCGTCCATTATCAGGATTTCAGGTTGATGAATAAGCGCCGCGGCTATGGTTAGGCGTCGATGCATTCCCTTGCTGTAATACTTGACAAGATCATGCTGGCGTTCTCTCAGATGAAAGAGATCTAAGACTTGATCGATACGTTCTTTTCTTGTCTTTTTGTCAAGTCCATACAGTTTTCCCATGAACTCCAAATTTACTCTGGCGCTAAGCTCACCGAACAGGTTTGAAATGTCAGGAACCAAGCCTATTCTACGCTTGACTTCTTCTGGTTTCTGAGAGACATCGAATCCTGCGATGATAGCTGTTCCGCTTGTCGGTCTGAGCATGCCGCAGATCATTCGAATGCTCGTCGTTTTCCCTGCACCATTTGGCCCTAACAAACCGAAGATCTCTTTCCTTTCAACTTCAAAGTTAACGTGGTCAACTGCAAGCAAACTACCATAGAACTTGGTCAATTCCTCGACTTCGATAGCGTTTTCCAAAAGTTTCACTCTTTTCAAAGCGGTAGGACTACTGGAAAGATAAAAGGATTACTAGCATCGACAACTACAGCGTCAATGAGTATACTTCTTTTGCAACATATTCCAGATACTTTTCTTTTTCCGTCAAGTTGAAGATGGTTACTGAAGCATCTCGAGTTATACCCACAACGTAGCCGTGTTCTTTGGATCTTGCAACGATATACCACAAGTCACCATGTTTAGCATAATCTTCGAAGAGTGAAGTATTAGTCAGGTCCGGTCCATAAATCGAAAGTTTGTTAACGTTTGGAATGTCAACATTATCAAAGAAAGTTATTTTTGTATCTTCAGGATTCCTAAGATGAAATCCTTTCAACGTTTCAGGTGAGATTCTTGTTTCCACTATGCCGCCTATCTTCTCGAAGAGTATTTCGCTCAGCTTGTTTGCTATGAAATTTGCTAGCCGTTTCTTTTCGACAACAGTCAAAAATGTAGTGCCTTCATGTTCCGCGAAACTGAAGAGAGCTTCAATAGTGCGTGGTATAGGCACGACTTTGCCTCTGTGAAATACGTGAATCATGTAATCGTGCGAGTAAACTCCTCTCAAAATGGTCACCTTTGACAGAAGACCGACAACTTCTGTCACAAGCGTGAATTTGCAGTCACCTTCTTCAAAAGCTTCTTCCGCTTTGTGCCCTTCGAGGCTAGACCCTATTTCAGCTATGGAAAGCGGTTCGCTTAATCTAAAGATTTTTCCAGCAACAACCACGTTTGAACCCCTTCTTCTAACTTGCTGCATTACATACATGATATTTAAGTCTAATAGTCTGACCCCGCAAATTTACGTATAAAACTTCCACATCCCTTGAAGGTATATTGAGTCAAACTCTGCCTAATTGTTTTGAATCACCCAGAAGTGGAGAAGTCTCCCGCACGATTCCCTCTTTTTTCTTCTATGGATTTTCTTTCGTTCTCAATAAGTAGTCTGCAAACACGGAGAGGGTCAGATAGCGGAAATGACTTTCGTCCTGGAGATCTATCAGGAAACTCTTGATCTCATCGACTTTTAGATGTGGAAAACGTCTTATGTATCCCAGGTACAGGTTATATTCAGAGTAGTTTTTGTGAAATGCGACGCTAACGTAGTCAGCGTTGCATCCAATCCCCCTCATCGCGACTATCGTTGGAGATGGATTCTCCTTTTCCATTTCCCGAGAATGTCTCCTTGTCTCATCCATAGTCTTCTGAGAAAGGGGCTCTTCCAATTTAGCGAATGTTATCGACACGATTTGATAACCGAGTCTATTGAAATCGGGTATCATTGTATACTCTCTAACGATACCTTCTTTCTCCAGCTTGTTCCTGATTCTCGTGACTGTAGGTTGAGAAATGCGCAGCTGCTTTGCCAGTTCCCTGTCGCTTCTGCGACTGCCCTTGATCAATTCAGCCACAAGCTTCAACTCAATATCTTTCAAAACAGGTTCCCCAACCACTTCTGAGTTAACTGCATATTTAAGGCTCACCTGCATCACGAGAGAGCGCGAACATCCTATCAAGGTAATGCCATTCATTCTTCCGTTGGGTGCATCAGTAGAGGGGAGAAGCAAAAAGGCATCCCCAAGGCTCCGGTCGAGAGAATACCACGTACATTCTTCATTGAAGGCTTGATGGTAAAGCTTGGAAAACAGTATGACGCGGTCTATAAGAAAATTCATCGGCTAAGGTTAGAAGTAGAAGTCAAACAAAATTCTCACTCGACTACTACTACCAACAAAAGACCGTAGGGCCTTCAACCAGAATCAAGGACCAAGCACCGAGAATAGGCGCATAGAACTAGAAAGCAGATCCAAAGCCTCTTCAGGAGTCAAAAGATCAAATTCTTGTTGCTTGTTGTAGAAGCACTTGGATTGCCGTAGTAAATGTAGATTGTTGCATTGACTGGATATTCAGGAATGCTGTTCACCTTTACCCAGATCGTGGCTTGGGCTCCGTCACTCTTTTGCTGTATCCAATAATCGAGTAGACTGCCGCCTGTTAAATCCGTAAACCGTATCGCCAAAGTCTGCGCGACATTTTCCTCCAAGATAGACTTCGCCTTGATTATCCAGTCCGTGTCCGTATCGAATGCTCATGGTAATTGGATAGTTGATTTGGTTTCCAGCCGTTGAGCCAGTAATGTTGTGAACCTTGCGGTATGTCCAACCAGACAACCAATTGGTTCCCATGGACTGGGCTTGATAGTTAGCTTGGTTTGAACCAACGCCAGCAACTGAGACTGAAAGAAAAGTCACAACAAAAACGAGAAAAACTCCAACAACTATTTTCTTCATTCTGCATTCCCCTTTTTTATTGTCAAATTTGTGTTAAACAACAAGTTGTATTTCACGTTTTTTGAACTGGGCTATAGAAGTAAGTTCTGTTCTATTTCTTATGATCTCAATATAGGGAAACAGATTAGCGGAAGCGGAGCTTACATCGCTATCTGAGATTCATAACAGTTTTACGTCATCTCCTATTATTCTTCAAGTGGGAAATTTAAGATGGTTAATTGTCCAGAATGTGGAAAGCCATTAAAGAAGAAGAACACTGGCGGTTCCAAGTACTACTGTGAAAACGGCACTTGCTCCGTCGTATTCGTCTGTCATCCTGACAAAGAGGCAATAATGAGGATAGCCTACAGGGCTAGAGCCCGCTCTTGAAAGCAAACAAACAATTAGTTGAACCACGCACGGTAACTATTTGTCAGAGTCTTTCAATCTGCGTGACTATTTTCTGTCCTAAAATCGAGATAACGAGGTCTCTGAGCATGTTCTTCCTTATTATTGCCAAAGGCTCTAATATGCAGTTCTAGATCATGGTCAGTTACAAACTCGCATGCACAAAATGGACATTTCTTGACCGTTTATCTCTCACCACTCGTCTCTTCTCCTTGTTTCCTTTGGGAAGTACCATATAAGAGAACCCTTAATCTCTAGATAACCAGAATCTATCACGCATAGAACATCTCATAGATGGTGCAAGGGCAGGAGAAGTGTCTAGACTTAAGTGGACAGACATTAACGAAGCAAACTCAACCATCAGAATCAACAACCCCGAAAAAGGTTCAGATTCAAGAACTCTGAAAATCTCACACAAAGCGACCTCAATGCTCAAATCCATGCCCAAGAAGTATGACCCATACGTCTTCAACCCAAATTCTAGAGTCTACAAGGACATGCTGACCACAATACGAACCCGACTTGCAACAACTCTCCAAAACCCAAGATTCAAGCAAATTCACCTTCACAGTTTCCGACACTGGAAGGCAACAACGGAATACGCCAAAACAAAAGACATCTTGCACGTTATGAAAATGCTTGGACATAGAAACATCCAAAATACTCTAGTATATACCCAACTGGCAGACTTTGAAAGCGACGAATATCATTCAGCCGTCGCCAAAACAGTAGATGAAGCAAGAAAACTGGTTGAAAGCGGATTTACCTTCGTCTGCGACATAGACGGCACAAGACTATTCAGCAAACGAAAGTGACAAAACTTGGGTAAAAACCATGCCTGTTTGTTGAGAAGCTGTCCTATTTGTTTTAATAAGAGAATTTCAACATTACTCTACTCGTCTAAGAGGAAAATTCCCCAATGCTGATCCAAGAGGTAATCCTAGAAAATTTCATGAGCTACGAATATGCTAGGGTACCTTTCAAGCCAGGCATAAACGTTATCTGCGGACCGAACGGATCTGGAAAATCATCACTGTTACTGGCTATTTCTGTAGCGTTAGGGCAAACCTATACAGAACGCTCAAAGAAACTAAGCGACTTGATACGTTGGGGAAAAGATCAAGCTCGTGTCACACTAATCTTGGACAACACTAAGAGAGGCAACAATAGACCCGTCCCAAAATACAACAAAGACCAAATCTTCCTCACGCGCGTCATGCGCAGAGATGGAAAGTACTGGTTTGAACTTGAGAACAGGGCAGCCACAAAGAGTGATGTAGAAAGGTTGCTGTCCAAGCTGGGCGTTGACCCAGATAACATTCTTATCATAATGCATCAAAACATGGTTGAACAGTTCACCGTGTTGCCTCAACAGGAAAAGCTTCGCATGGTCGAGGCGGCTGTTGGACTTGAACCTTACCGCGAGAACATACTACAAGCTCAAAGAAAATTGACCCGCATCCTTAGCCAAGAAGAATCAGTAAGCAAACTTCTAGAGTCTGCGGAACAGACGCTGAATTATTGGAGAGAACAGTACGACCGCTACCAAGAGAAGAAGCAACTGCAAATGAAGAAAAGGTTCTTGGAAAGAGAATTTGCATGGGCAGAAGTTGTTCGAAGAGAAGAAACAGTAAAAGAGTTGGAAGCAGATAGAAAGAAGAAACAAGATGTTTTGAATCAAATTGAAGAAGGAACGAAAGCAGGAAAAGATCAGCTGCAAATGCATCATAGCGAACTCGAAAGATTGCGAAATGAAGGTAAAACGCTTCTTGATGAACGCTTAAGCCTTGAACGAGACAAAGCCAGAGACGAGTCAACGATCTCGTTATGCGAACAACTGTTAGAGGAAACCATGCTTATAGAAAGAACGATCAAAGACAAAGCAAGTTCTTCTCCTCAGACAAACCGCCTGATGAAAGAACCCCCGTCATCACAGTTCAAGCTTTTAAGAAGCGAGAATTTGAAGGGGTTAATACAGAATTCTGATCAGCAACTTTCAAAGTTAAATGTAGAAATAGATTCAAACCAGAAAAAAACCAGAAACTTGGAAGAGGAACTAGAAAAAGTCAGCAATTACGTTTTGGAAAATCGTATTAACCTAGCATTGCTTGAATATCGTAAAGAAAATGTGACTGTCGATATGGAGAAAATTGAAAAAGAACTGAAAACCGCGAAAGCTCACATCAACGAAGTCACTGTAAGAGCGGAACAGACTGGATCTAGAATCGCAGTTGTAAAAAGCATAAATGAAATACTCGACGAAATGCGGGTAACAGAAGGCCATCTGGCGGCACTTTCTGAAGTTTCAGAAGACATAGAACGGATGTACGAATCCTACTCCAAGCTTTACATGGAATTGAAGGAAAAAGCACAGTTGGTTGCTGAAAATCGAGAGAAAACCTTGGAAGAAGTCAGAACCAGAATGCAGGCTTGGCAAACAGTAATTCAACATCTGCTGGACCGCGTGAACCTTGAATATCAAAAGATATTGACTCAGACTCAAGCAGTCGGTGAAGTTAGATTGGGCAACGGCCACGACATAGAGACTGCTGGACTGGAGATTTTTGTAGGTTTCAAAGGCGGAAAGCCAGTCCAATTGGATGCTTACACGCAAAGCGGTGGAGAAAGAACAACTGCGACTATGAGTTTTCTTTTGGCTTTGCAGCAGCATGTTCGTTCTCCATTCCGAGCAGTTGATGAATACGATGTTCACATGGATCCTAAAAACCGTGAACTGATAGCGAGAGTGCTCATTTCAACCGTTAAGGGTTCAGAAGCTCAGTACATCGTGATTACGCCGAGCCAAATAACATTCGCGGAACAAGGCGTCAACATAATCACTGTCCAAAACATTGAAGGCAAGTCGATAACCAGAGAGGTCGCTTGATGCAGTCAAAAAAAGAACATGAAAGAATGGGCAGAGAGAAACTTCAACGCATAATTGAAACATGTAAATCCGTTGAGGAAAGATCTCTTGACCCTTTCCTAATAAACATTAACGAAGATATCGCTAAAGTCAGGGAACATTTCCCAGAATGGATACTTCCGGAAGATCTTGTTCTTGACGCTGAAACCGTACATAGGCTCGCTTCAGTCATTAGACTTCAAAGCGAATGGGTCAAACATCGTTCAACAACACTCTACACAGACCCGTTTCTGCTTGAAGAAAAACTCGAAAAAATAAGAAAAGAAGAAATCGTTAGAATTTTCATGAATGTGTGGCACCCGATAATCGAGCAAGAGCAGATCTCGCTACACAGTCTAGCTGAAGCCATCAAGTACTGGGAAAGCTTGTTGCCTATGAATGAAAGATGGAAGGAATTTCCACCTGCCGAGGTTGAAACAAGCCTTGCGACAAGAGAAGAGCTTCTTCAGCAGAGAATACTACGAGACAAAGCGTTTTCCGAAGAACTGGAAGACTATTGGCAAATATTGAAGAAACAAGTTGAAGAAAGAGGCGAAAACGGGAAAGTTGCGTACTGGGATTTTGTTGGGGCGGAAACTTATGAGGAAACTGTCCAAAAGGCGTTCATGACGAGCTTTCTGGTTACCTATGGCTATGCCTCATTGGAAATCTATCAGCTAGAAGAAGAAATCTTCATCAAGCCAAATGAAAAGGTAGCAACCAAGACGGGCAAGCTGCAGCTTGTCTCCATACCTATCGCGGTGACGGTTGAGAATTGGCAAAAATGGAAAAAGGGAGAGCCACTGTGAGCAAAAGAAAGGCCTATTACGCAAGCAAAGTCAAACGAGCAACTCATATGCTCTTTTACAAGCGACATAAGAAACCTGGCGTCAAGGGATGGGAGCTTCGGAAGGTGCTAGGCTCTGATTACCCGAAAGTCCTCAAAATCTTGGACGACTACTTGAAAACACTTGACTTGCAGGTTAAAACTGTTTTCGAAGAAGAAAAAGAGGTTGAGAACCCAAGCCTAGAACAGTCGGATAGAGCTAGATTCTTCATAACACTGAGAGGAGAGTTGACTCCGAAAGAAGCAAAAATGGTAGGGTGGCGAATAGACGACTTAGCAGGGTTAGCAATAGCCATATCTCATATCATCTCAAAGAAGGGAAAAACGCCGCGGAAAGAAGTTGAAGATCTGTTACGCGACAAGCTTCCTGGATGGAAGGTAGGAATAAACATCGACCGTTACATTCGCTATGGATACTTGACTCAAGATGAAAACGCGCAACTTTATCTAGATTGGAGAACACGCGCAGAAGTAGACCAAAAGGCACTCATAGACTTGCTCTTGGGAACCGAATCCAAAACCTGATCGTGCACTCGCTATCTTCTTACTTTATGATAAATGAAGGCAATAGCGACAATAATCGCAATTGTAGCAAGAGCCAAAAGCGGACTTCCCAAAAACTGATCTAGAAGAGACTCATCTGCGGTTCTGATGAAACTCACCAACGCGAGTAAGGGAGACAACAAGCTCAATGTCTTCGGCTCCTTCGATGTTCTTAGGTTATGCTTACGTTTTGAATTTGGAAATATCTCTTAGCTAGAAAACGCAGACGTTCAGCGTTTTTGCCATTCTTTCCAATTGCAACGCCCTTGTCTTTTGGATTAACAGCTACAACTGCCATGGTTTTTCCATCGGTTCTCTCGCTTATGCGAACCTCTTTGACAGCTGCAGGTTTCAACGCGTTTTTGATAAATTGCACCGGGTCTTCTGAGTACTCTATTATTTCATGTTTTTTTCCAGTCATTCTTTCCAAGGTCCGTATGTTTCTTCCGCCTCTTCCAATGGCTACGCCTACCTGCCCTTCGCTGACAACATATAATACCCGCCCTTCTTCCTCATCAATTATGCAATCTTTGGCGTTTGCGTTTGTTATACTTTCAAACAAAGCGATATACCGCATTTCGGTGCCGGTGAATTTTATCCCGCTGGTCATTCATTTCCTCCGTCGGATTCCTCTTCCTTTGGACTCTCCGTCAGCTTAAGAATGTCAGAGTCGCCGGATTCTCTTATAGTTAACGCTGAAATACTAAAAGGCTTTCCACATACAGAAGCCAAATCCAAAGATGATCCTTTGAAAGTTATCAATGGTATCTCTGAAAGCTTGGAATAATATTCTATATCTTCCCGCAGATTTTGGGGACAGTTTGAAGCCAAAACAATCAGTTTGCCTTTTCCAGTCTTAGCGTTATGCATTGCAGAATCTGTGCCAAAAGAGACTTTTCCAGTCTTTACGGCTGTTGCGATTGCCTTGTCTATATCTATCACTTCTTCTTCTCCCCTTTCGTTTCAAGCGTGGACATGTATAGCTCCACTAGCCCTGTGCCTATTGGTATTGACTGCCCTACTATTACGTTTTCGGTTACACCTTCTAGTGGGTCGCTTTCACCTTTCACTGCTGCTTCAACAATGTTGGGAATAGTTATTTCGAAAGCAGCCCTGGCCAAAACACTTGATTTCTTTCCGCTTATACCATGTCTACCTATCTGCTGCACTTCGCCCGTAGAAGTCATCATGTCAGAGACAAGCATAACGTGGCGAAGGTCAACGTCTAATCCTTGTTCTTCCAAAACACCCTTAGCCTCATTCACTAATGCGTTTCTGGCGGCTTCTATCCCAATAGTTTTGGCTATTTCATGAACATTGTTTGTCGTTGTCCGCGAAGTGTCGACGCCAGGCACTTCCAAAACTTTGGACAGATTTGAACCGTCTGTGTTTATTACCCATTCTCCATGTTCTTCTGTAACTAACACACGTTTTATGCCAGCCACACCTTTAATGTGGAACGCGGAAACCTTGTCAAGCAGTTTCTTTAAGGCTTCAACTTTCTTAGGCTTAACGTGAATGTTGTTTCCTCTCGTTCTTATGGTGCAGTTTGTCAGCTGCAGTTTGTCCTTTATTTCTTCTAAGGTAACTTCTCTATCTTCTAGCATTGTTTTGTTAAGTTCTACCGCTATTTCTTCATGAATCGTATCTTCGTAGATTGCCTGAGCCAAATCCTCTAACGCTGTATAGAATATGCTACGTGCGATTTTCACTGCGGCTTCTCTGCTTTTTCTATATTCTTCGGTTAAGTAAATTGTCATTATGGGGGTGGATGGGATTTTTCTAGCGTCAACAATTTCTATTAGTCTCGGCAATCCTAAGGTTACGTTTTGTTCTCTGACTCCAGCGTAGTGGAATGTTCTAAGAGTCATCTGCGTACCAGGTTCGCCTATCGATTGAGCCGCAACTATGCCCACAGCTTCGCCTGGCTCCATTAAAGCACGTTTATAATGTTCAACCGTCAAGTTGATTGCCTTTTCCATGTCTGCATCAGTGAGTTCTGCTTTAGTCAAGTTCTGCTTAAGTTGGTCCAAGAGAATTGGCGTAAGTTTGTCTTCGACTTTCTCCAACTTCTTCTTCATCTGCTCAGCTGATGCAGGTTTACCTTTATCTCTGGTGATTTTCACCTGATCAACCAATCGGCTCACGTTTACTGCTTTTCCATGGTCACTTTTTGCGGGGTCAACGCCGTCTTCACCATATTTGAATTGAATTATGTCTCCAGCGGAATTTCTTACTGTCCCGTCATATTCCAAGCGAATGTGTTCAAGTGCGTTGATCAGTCTTCTTTGCATGTAACCGCTTTGCTGCGTCCTGACGGCTGTGTCAACAAGTCCTTCTCTGCCACCCATAGAGTGGAAGAAAAACTCGGTGACATCAAGTCCCTTTTGATACGATGAATACACGAAACCTCTTGCTTTCGGACGCTGATCACCAGCTTCAAAGTGTGGCAGGGCACGATCCACATACCCACGCAATATTCTCTTTCCACGTACTGACTGTTGGCCTACACATGCACTTATTTGTCCGATGTTCAGGCTTGACCCTCTGGCGCCTGTTCGCGTCATAACGATGCCTGCATTGTCTAGAGTGAAGTCTTCGTCAGCTATTTTTCCAGACTCATCTCTTGCCTTTGCCAACTCGTTCATCACGTAGATTTCAAATGACTCTTCAAGTGTTTGTCCTGGAAGTCTGGGTAACGTGTCTTTGCGGTAACTTTCTATCAGCTCCTCAATTTTCTTTTCCATCCTGCCCATGGTTTTCTGTCTTCGGTCTTCAGCCTTTGGAGACAACACCAACTGGTCATATGAATACGTGAAACCTCTCATGGTTATGAAGAGTTTCATCATTCTAGTTATCTTGTTTAGGAATTCGCGACCCGCTTGCGTTCCATAATCCTTTATTATTCTGTGAAGCAAGCTTTCAGACTGTTCAGCGCCTATTGAGCGTCTGTCTATGACGCCGCTTATGAGTTCACCATTCTTGACGATTACATAGGCATCGAAGGGGCAGGCCTCGTCTTCACATTTGGTGCAGCCTTGACAAATACTTGCTTTTAAAACGTAGTTCATGGTCTTAGGTATGAACAGGCTGAAGATTTGTTTGCCAGTCCAAAGTGGCTGAGGTTCTTCGATTTTGGGTTCAGGCAACGGACCTTCATACTTCGTTGTCAACAGCAGTCTGTCAACTTCATTTCGCGTCAAATAGTTTGATTTTCTCGTGAACAGATACGCTGCTGTTATAAAGTCTCTGATTGCACCTATTATTGGTCCTCCAAATCTGGGTGACAGTATTTGGTCTTGAACCTGCATCAATAACAGTGCTTCTGTTCGTGCCTCTTCACTTTGGGGTACATGTAAGTTCATTTCATCTCCATCAAAGTCAGCGTTGTAGGGGGGACAGACACATAAGTGCAAACGGAACGTTTTGTAAGGCAGAACACGCACGTAATGTGCCATTATGGACATACGGTGAAGTGAGGGTTGACGGTTGAAGATGGCCGTGTCTCCGTTCCTAAGATGTCTTTCCACTATGAAGCTAGGTTCTATAGCTTCAGCAATTTTGTCTCGGTCAACAACAAATTCGAGTCTTATGCGTTTGCCGTCGGGACGAATAATGTAAAGTGCGCCTGGGTATTTTTCTGGACCATTGCTGACAAGTTTCCGCATTTCTTCAATGTTCCATTCTGTTACTTTTTCAGGAACAGAAAGGCGCATTGCAATTTCAAGCGGAACACCCACTTCGTTTATGTCAAGGTTCGGATCTGGAGAAATCACGGTGCGAGCTGAGAAGTCAACTCTTTTTCCTGAAAGATTGCTCCTGAATCTTCCTTCTTTGCCTTTTAGTCTTTGTGAGAGCGTTTTTAACGCTCTTCCAGAGCGGTGTCTTGCTGGGGGTATTCCTGAGGCTTCATTGTTGAAATATGTGGTAACGTGATATTGCAGAAGTTCAGACAGGTCTTGAATTATGAGTGTCGGTGCGCCTGCATCCATATTCTCCCTTAGTCTTTGGTTGATGCGGATTATGTCCACCAACTTGTGAGTCAAGTCGTCTTCCGATCGGATACCTGATTCCAATGTAATTGACGGTCGGACATAGACTGGAGGAACAGGCAGAACTTGCAGCACCATCCATTCTGGACGCGCAGTTTTGGGGTTGAATCCTAATGCTTCAAGGTCTTCGTCTTCTATGCGTTCCAATCTTTCGCGAATCATGCTCGGCGTCAACTGCTCTGAACCGCTCTCTGGAATTTGCTCGCTGAATTTTGTCGGTTTTTCAAAAATTATCTTGTATTGGATCGCACCACAGTGTGGACATTGCTTTCTCTTTGTCTCTTGCATGATCATCTTGTAAACGTCATCTGGAACTAGACCCAAAAGCTCACGCGTCTTTTCAATCTTTGCCAGATCCTTCTTTGCTGTTTCATCTGGAAGCAGTATCCGTCCGCAGTTTCGACATGTGGATTTCAACAGGTCGTGGATTATCTTCGTAAACTCGATGTGCACTATCGGAACTGCAAGTTCTATGTGACCAAAGTGACCGGGGCATCTAATGGCTGTGTTCCCGCAGGTTTTACATCTTTGTCGGGGTTCAAGTGTTCCAAGTCTTCCATCCATCAATCCTGCGGTGATTGGAGCGCCGTCTTCATCGTAAGTATCAGGTGCTTGAATTTCGACAACGGAAAGTTTACGCAGATCTTGCGGTGAAAATAAACCGAAATGAACTCCGTCAACGACTTTATGTATTATCTCTTCAACTGACATGTTACGCTTTCTCCTTGAGCTTTAGTTTAGGTGCGATGCAAAGGCTCATTAGTTCTTGCAAGAGAAGTTTAAACGCATATGATACTACCACTGGAGAGATTTTTGATTTATCTTCACAGTTTTTGCACGTGTATTTCCGTTGTCTCATGTCATAATAGGCTATGTAGCCGCAGTTTTCACAGATGTAGAGTGTGTACTTGTCTGATTCTTCCAGTAGTCTGTCGCGGAGAAGCATTGCTGCTCCATGCCCAATGAGACAGTCACGTTCCATTTCGCCGAATCTCAGGCCTCCGCCTCTTGCTCTTCCCTCGGTGGGTTGTCTAGTCAACATCTGTACTTGTCCTCTGGCGCGCGCGTGCATTTTGTCAGCGACCATGTGATGTAGTTTTTGATAGTACACGACTCCGATAAATATGTCCGCAACGAATTTTTCGCCCGTTACGCCATTGTAGAAGACTTCACTGCCGGTGTGGCTGAAGCCCAAGTCAACCAAGGATTTTCTGAGTTCTTCAGATTTTTCATTTGAGAAGGGTGTTCCGTCGACTGGTTTTCCTCTCATAGCAGCGACTTTTCCAGCCAAGGACTCCATGAACTGACCAATGGTCATTCTTGAGGGAATGGCGTGCGGATTAATGATTATATCTGGAACGATGCCGTCTTCTGTGAAGGGGAGATCTTCTTGGGGAACGATTAATCCTATCACTCCTTTTTGGCCATGACGGGATGCAAACTTGTCACCCAGTTCGGGAACACGTTGGTCCCGTACTCTGACTTTTACAAGTTTGCTTCCTTCTCCCGATTGCGTTACGAAAATTGCGTCAACAATTCCGGTTTCTGAGGGACGCATGTCTACGGATGTATCTCGCATAGACGGCCCTTTGACTTCAAATTCTTTGTATTCTTCAAGGAATCTTGGTGGGCTTATGCGACCAATGAGAACATCTCCGCCTGTGACTCCTGATTCTAAGCTGATTATGCCGTCTGGTTCAAGCAGTCTATAATATTGTTCTCCTCTGTATCCGCGTGTGCCAGGTTCGGGTAATGTGAATTTGTCTCTCAGTCCTCCCAAGTATTGGCGGCATTCAGCCTCGTATATCCTGTAGAATGTGGAACGACCCAAACCTCTTTCAATTGATGCTTTGTTGAAAACTATGGCATCTTCCATGTTGTAGCCTTCGTATGAGAGGACGGCTAATAGGAGGTTTTGTCCTGACGGTCGCAATTTATATCCCATCGTCTCCATTAACGCTGTTTCAACCAGTGGTACTTGAGGGTAATGTAAAATGTGTGATCTGGAATCTACTCTTTGTTGAAAGTTTGTGGCGTAGACTCCCAAGGCTTGTTTTGCCATTGCGGCTTGATATGAGTTGCGCGGTGACTGATTATGTTCTGGGTAAGGTATTGTTGACGCGCAGATTCCGAGAATCGTGTATGTTGCAATCTCCATGTGTGTATGTTTCGAATCTACCTCTTCAACGGTCAAAGCAATGTAGGCATTTTCCTCTTCTTCAGCGTCCAAATATTCAACTATGCCATTCTTTACGAGGTCTTCCCATGACCATTCACCGGAAGCTACTTTTTCAATATGTTCCGGTTGAAGCTTTGAGACTTCTTTTTCAACAACTATAAGCGGTCGTCTAACTCTTCCTTCATCACAGTTGATGTAGATTTCTTCTCTTTCGCCTTGTGCTTTAGAGAAGTAGGATATGTTGACTTCGGTTGAGATCTCTCCACTTCGTCGCTTATCTCTAAACTCTTTTGTGAGCTCAGCTGGTGAATTGCAGTATCCTACTATGTTTCCGTCAACGAAAACTTTCGCTCCTGAAAGCTTCATGGTTTCGTTTGCTTCAGAAACAGGCATCACGCCCATACTGAAGATTATCTGCCTCATTTTTTCAGAGTTTACACCTACTGATATGGTTGCAGATAAGGCTAGATTCTTGACGAGCCCACAGTTTGAACCTTCAGGTGTTTCATTTGGACATAGTCTTCCCCAGTGGGTTGGGTGGAGATCTCTGGCTTCGAAGTTTGGTTGACTCCGGCTTAATGGTGATTGTAACCTACGTAGGTGGCTGAGTGTGGATGTGTGGTTTGTCCTGTCCAGAAGTTGAGTTATGCCAACTCTTCCTCTTCCCCAGTTTCCAGTCGCAATTGAATGTTGGAATCTTTCGGTGATTATTCCAGGCCGAACTGCTGCAGAAACTGTTATTATTGGACCTTTTACGCCTATGCGTTCAAGTTGGTATTTAATGTCTCTGGTGAGGTTTCTGAAAGCCACTCTGAATAAATCCGCTAGAAGAGGACCGGCTAGTCGTAGACGTTTGTTCTTGAAATGGTCTTTGTCATCGGTTTTTCTTCTCTCAAGCTTCAGTTCGAGCGCTCGACAGGCCATCTCACCTAGGAATAGGGCCTTGTCTCTTCTGCTTTCGATTGTTCGGCCAATGTGGGGTAGAAAGTTTTTGTCTACTGCCGTCTCTGCTTTTTGTATTCGGTACTCCTCGACTTGGCCGTGGGCGACCCGGTTTCCGATGAATAGAATCGCATCTTTTGCGGTTTCGACGCCTATGGCTTTTTCAAATGATTGTTCTAGTAGGCTTTGCAGTTCTTTTTCAAGAGAAACGGCCTCAGCTAATTCCTTGTCAGACTTCAATCCTAGGGCGCGCATTAGGACTACAAATGGGATTTCGGTGGGCACACCGGGAACTGAAACATATATGGCTCCATCTGATTTCAGTTTTAGTTCTATTCTTGCTCGGAATCCTACAGTCGTGGAGAATATCTTGGCTTGGTATACAGGTGTTGTTCCTTTGTCGTCTATGTCAACGATAATCCGGTTTGGTGCTAGGTCTTCCATGGCTATTATTACTCGTTCTGAGCCGTTAACTACGAAGTAGCCGCCTGGATCGTCCGGATCTTCTCTACATGCTATCAGTTCTTCTCTTGAAAGTTGTGATAAAAAGCATAATTTTGATTTCAGCATTACTGGGATGTTTCCAATATAGACTAGTTCAGTGTCTTGTTCTCTGCCGTCGATCACAGGGGTCATCTCAAGGGCTATTGGCGCTGCATAGGTTAGATTTCGAAGTCTAGCTTCCATTGGATAGAATTCATGTTTGGTACCGTCCACTTCTGTGGCGTATGGACCAGTTATTCGCGTCTGGGGGTCTATTATCCAGATTTGTCCTAGTTTTACCTTGTACGGGTTTTCAGGGACTTCGATCGAGATTTCGCCTACTTCATCTATTACTTCTTGTAGTCCGTGGTCGATAAACTCGTTGTAAGAGTCTAAGTGCTGGCGGACTAGGCCTTTTTCCCTGAAGAACGCTTTCAGCAAGACATGTTTATCTTCTTTTGAGAATTCAGCCATTCCTAGTCAGTCCCCCGCGATTTTACGTTTAAACTGGTATTAATTCGACTGTTTAGTGCGGGTTTCCTCAAACTTTCAATTTCCTCCGACTGTTGGATGAAACAAGTTTAAAAATGATCTCCAATATTTTAAAGGGCTAAACGTAAACTACGTGGCTCTCTAATAAACTTTTTTGTGGGCTACTGTTTTTTTGTATTCAAAGCATTCTACTTCTGGTTCTGAAGCCAGCTAATACACAAAATATTTGTTGCTGGCAACAGTTTGTCTTATGGTTAAAAAGGAGTCTGAACATAGACCTTGGAAGAGAAATTTAGGGCATCTGTTGTCTGGCTTATCTTGAACGGAAAAACAGAAAAAGCATTAGAGTTACTGGCAGAACATCATGATGTTGATGTACCGAACATAAAGGTCGGTCTGCCCAAAGCACACAAGAAAAATACTCTTGGATGTTATTCTTCGAAAGATGGAACCATCTCTGTCTTCAATAGCGATGCAATGAAAGAACCCTTCATAATTTTGCACGAGTTTTATCATCACCTGAGAACTTCTGTTGATTTGAAACATAAGGGAACGGAGAAAAACGCAAATGAATTCGCGAAAGGTTACATTCAAGCGTACAGGTCCATGACAATTAGAACCTCACGGAATAGTCAAGAAACTCCATGTTGATAGTCATTTGTTTTGGGAAAAATTAATAGAAGGGAAGAGCTTGTTTCTGAGACAGGTGCAGGGGTAGCAGAGCATGGCCAATCCCGCACGAGTGAGGACTTTATGCGCGGGACTCAAGATCCCGTCCCGAAGGGGTACGTGAGTTCAAATCTCACCCCCTGCACCATTATCGAGTTTACTTCTCTTGGTCTTCTTTTGCGTTTTCTATTGTAGTTTAGTTCTACGTTTTGAGGGAAATGCTTATTAACTCTTACGATTTAATAAGGCGATCTCTAAGGGGATGACTGATGAGAAAAAAACCAGACAAACGCAAGAACAAGAGCCTAGAAGACTTGAAAATTGAAATGCTAGCAGACGATCTTCTCGTATATGAAATTTTATCATTTAAGAAACCATCATGAGAATCGCCAATGATTGGCTTCTTTCTCCATTTTCTACTCAACTCATAATTGAAGTAACAAAAGTCGAAGTTGAGAGCTGAGGAGGAAGGCGAAAAGTGAGACAAACTGGGTAAATGCATATATCTTCCTGTCTCTTTAGGGATTTTTGCATGTTACGCGGTTTAAGGCGAAAATATGACGCTTGTCGACAAGATTGCTAGGTTGAAGAGAGAGAAGAACGCGATAATTTTGGCTCACAATTACCAGCGTTCTGACATTCAAGAGATTGCCGATTACGTTGGTGACAGCATAGAACTCAGCAGAAAAGCAATGGAAGAAAAAGATGCGGGAATGATAGTTTTCTCCGCCGTAGATTTTATGGCAGAATCTGCAGCCATTCTGAATCCAGATAAGAAAGTTTTGTTGCCGACGCTTGGTGCACGTTGCCCTATGGCGCAGATGCTTACTGTTGACGAGGTCAAACGGTGGAAGGTGCACTATCCTCTTGCACCAGTTGTTCTGTACGTAAACACTTCGGCTGCAGCGAAAGCTTATGCGGATATATGCTGCACATCGGCTAATGCTGTGGAGGTTGTTGCATCTCTTGATGCTGATACCGTGCTTTTCGGACCGGATCGTAACTTGGCAGAGTATGTCCAAAGGAAAACGGGCAAAACAGTCATTCCGATTCCAGAGTGGGGATTTTGCCCAACGCATTTGCTTTTCCAGCCTGAAGATGTGCAGATGCTCAAAGCCAAGTATTCGGATGCCTTGGTTATTGTTCATCCTGAATGTTCCTATGAAATGCAGAAGGTAGCCGATTTTGTTGGGAGCACTTCGCAGATGTGCAAATATGTGAGAGAAAACAATGCCAGAACATTTATTGTCGGAACTGAAGAGGGGATTTTGCACCGTTTGAGTAAGGAAAATCCAAAGAAGCGTTTTGTTTTGGCTTATGATGGCGCTATTTGTCCAAATATGAAATTGAATACTCTTGACAGACTTTATGCAGCTTTGAAGGAAGAGAAATATGTAATTACCGTCCCAGAACACATTGCGAATCAAGCCAGAAGGGCTTTGGAAAGAATGTTTGAATTGGGTTCGTCAAGAAAACTGAACTGAAATGGTAATTGCCTTAGGGAGAAATAAAGATGCTTAACGAAGAGAAATCAAACTGGCAGTAAGAGATGCTGTAGAATTTCACGGGCATTTAGGACCTTTTTTGGTTATCGGAATCAGAATGGGAATGAGTGCTAAGAGAATCTTAACTCCAAACGCTATGGAAAATGAGAAAATAGAGGCAACGTCTGGACTCCGCTTTCAACTCCTTTCTCATGTGTCATTGACGGAATACAGACAACCACGCAGTGCACAGTCGGAAATCGAAGACTCAAAATGGAAGATTCATCAAAAGAGATAATTGCAGATTTCAGACTACAGCGTTCTGATATTACTCTGAAGGTATCGGTTAACCGAAAGGTAATTGATGAATTAATGGAGAGAATCTCAAAAGGCAGCATTGTTGAAGAGTTGGGATGGGAGATCGCCCAGAAGCCAGAAAGTCAGTTGTTTTCGATGGAAATCTTCGCAAGAGATGCAAAAGTGAAACTAAAGATTCGTAACTCTTTGCAGCCGGGCAAATGAGGATGAATCAAGAGCGCGAACGGTTTATATCAGAGGAAGATGATGAACTGAAACATGTCAGAGAAGCAAATTTGAGAAGAATGATGGAGAGAAAACATGGGATGCATTCGAAACCAGTTTACATAACGGATTCAAACTTCAACAAGGTAGTCAAAGAGCATCCGTTAGCTTTAATTGATTTCTGGGCGTCTTGGTGCGGCCCGTGTTTGGCATTGGCTCCGACGGTTGAGGAGCTGGCTGTGGAGTATGCCAAAAAAGTGTTTGTTGGAAAACTTGACGTGGACGAGAATCCTGCTACTGCTACGGCCTTTCAAGTATTCAGCATTCCAACTTTGGTGATAATGAAGAATGGGAAAGAAGTTGACCGAATTGTTGGATGCGCTCCAAAAGAGAATATTGAGACTGTGTTGAATAAACATATGGTGTAGATGATTTATGGACACTCCTGAACGTAGAGTAATAGGTGCACTTTTGCTTTTGCTGGGTGTTTCTTTCTTGGCCATAGGCACTTACACAGGTCAATTTAACGTAATTATAGAGCTTCTGAAAAAACCGTTTTATGCTTAATGCTCCTGAAGAACAAAGCTTCCAGTTTGTGGGTTCCACAATTTAATCTGGAGGTATTTAGGCGATTTTCCAAGCTAGAATTGTGAGATGCCACCTTCTCTGTGAGAAAGCTACGCATTGTGCACAGCATAATCAATGATTCTGCAACCAGTGTCATGTGGATAGCAAATAACACTTAAAAGTGGAAGTTACAAATACTTTTTGCAGTCTGGTCTATTGGCTGTGTGATGATGCAAATGGTTCCGCCAAAAATTGAAAGTCGAGAGGCAGAAAAGGAAGCACTCTTGGAAGCAGCTAAGTTCATGTTGGTTGCAGCAAGGACCGCTCCAAAAACAGCAGGCATTGACGACGTTCTTGCCATTATCGTTCATGGCAAAGAGAAAGACACTATCGCAGAGAAAATGGAAGCGATATCCGCGAAACGGAAAATTGAAGGTTTTAAGCGGGATGCGAAAAACGTCAGAGATTCAGAGATGGTTGTTTTGATTGGGGTAAGAGGAAACAAAAGTATCGGGTTAAGTTGTGGTGCATGTGGTTACAGGAGTTGTGAAGAGTTTGATGGAGCGAAGAAAAACTTTGGCAGGGATTTCATTGGTTCAACGTGTGTTTTCAAAGCTTTGGATCTTGGAATAGCCTTAGGTTCGGCGGTCAAAACCGCAAGTATATTGAATGTTGATAATCGTGTCATGTACCGTGTTGGTACAGCTGCAATGAAGTTGAAGTTGCTGCCTGAAGCAACGGTTGTTGTGGGAATACCAATTTCAGCGAAGGGAAAAAGCATCTATTTTGACAGGAAGTGAGTTTTTCCTTTTTTGTTTCTAGCTTTGAGTCTTCATTTTCTCGTACATTTTCTCCAGCGTCCAGCGAATGCTCGATTTAAGCTCTCTCAGACGCTCGGAATCGGCATTCTTGACTATTATCTCGTGGATTGTGTCGCCATCTCGAACTATGTTGTAGCAAAAGATTTTTTCAGGCGTTAGTTGTCCGGCTTTGACTAGTTCACTGTCTCTTTCCTGCATTTTTGCCAAGACTCTTTCAACTAGAAAATGCGTGAAAGGAGGCATATTAATGTTGAAGGACTTGTCTTCAGCTGGCACCACCCGTAGTGAATCTTCACTTACGTAGAGGTTTGCGAGAAGTTCGCCTGTGACTGCCTTTAACGGTATAGAACTGTCCCGATCCACCGCAGAAGGTTGATCAAAAGGTGATTCAGGTTTGACTGTGCTCTCTTCCTTTGGAGGTGAAGTCTCTTTCGCGGAGAGTTCTTTTGGAAGTTCTCCACGTTTGAACCCTTTCTCAAGAAGTATGGCGTTCACAGTGTCAAGAATGGCTTGCTGTTCCCTGAGTTCAGAATCTAGTTCTTCAACGTTTTTTTCAAGTTTCTTCTTGAATTCTACGAGTCTCTTTATCCTTTCAGCACTTTCAGACATTGTCCTTCACAAGTACCAGTTGTAGGCTTTTCCCTTATGAAACCTTTGAAGCTCGTTTTAGAAGCTAGGTTGACTCTTCAATTGTAAAGTCTCTCGTGTTCATTACCGCGGCTGATTCTGGCGAAAGTGGTTTCAGCTTTACATTAAGCTTGTTCTGGAGGAAGCTTTCAAACTCTTGGAAAACAGGGCTGTCAGTGAAATTCATTTTGAAGCATAGACATTCCTCTTCCAATAGGGAACTTAGATCGTAGATGGCGATTTTTCCAGAAGAAGTTGGGTCCTCGAAGAAGGAATTGAGCAAAGTCTCGGAAGGTTTCTCGGAGAAGAGCCAAGCGGTGTACGATGCCTCAGCAACTCGATAAGACGACCCTTCCTTGACCACGAACTTTCTGTTTGAAACTATTTTCTTGAAAGAAGATGGATGAACATCTCTGGTGCAGAGAAAGGTGTGGTACTTGTGGCCAATTTCAATCCAATCTTCATTTTCACTAGTCTTCCAACCAAGAGAACTGCATGAACTCTTGAAACTCTGTAAAATTTCCCATACCTGGCACATTTTCATCTTTGACGCATCCTACTGTTAGAATCTTCTAGAACAATATTCTATAAGATTAGCCACAAATTTAAACTTATTTGTTGATTTATCCGGACAATTGTAGGAGATGTGGGTGTGAAGCTAACATTCTGTAGATGTGTAGAACAGTTGCCGACAAACCTACGAAATCAAACAAGTCAACAAGTGCGAAACTTGGCGGAGAAGCAGGTGAAGTTTCGACGTTCTTCCGATAGTAAATGATAAATCTCCACATAGATATCTGACATCACAGAGAGTTGGCGGAGTTTGAAGCTGAAAAGCAAAGAGTTTACATTGGACGCTACTGATTTCAAGATTCTAGAAGCTTTGCAGGAAAATGCGAGACAGACGTACACGGCCATAGGTAAACGTCTAGGAATAGCGCATTCAACGGTCTATGATAGAATAGGAAAGATGGAACGACATGGGATCATTCGAAATTATAGGGTTATGATAGACCCTGAAAAGTTTGGCTCACGAAACGTCACAGCTATCATGACGATTTTCACAGATCCGAAAATGAGCGAGCATATTGCTGAGAAACTATGTGAAGCCCCACAGGTTTTGGAAGTCTATACTTCTCTTTCGGAAGAACTCTTGATCATGGTGAAGGTTGTTGCGGAAAACCAAGAAAACCTGCATGACTTTATTGCCAATTCAGTTGCTCCGTTGCCAGGAGTTTTAAGAATTCGCACGTCAATTGTTACGAAGAAGTTTAAGGAAACCCAATTTTCAATTCTTAATCGCAATGAGAGGTTACATTTATAAAAGGAAGGGCATGCCATATAATAGGACTGGGTGAGACCCTATGAATGTAGAAACCACTAGGATTTTGAAGGTTGTTCCAAGAGAGAAAGCGTTTTATTTCTTCATGTCTATTGGAAACTATACAGGCGTAAGTGCGTCTTCTCTTAAAGAATTTATGGAAAAATTGACCGAAGTGGACCAGAAATCTTTGGAGTTTCACTTTTACCGTGGGGACTTTGAAAAGTGGATAAACGAGGTTCTGCAGGATCAAGAATTGGCTGGAGAGTTTAGAAGACTACAGAAGTCCAATTTGATGGGCGATGCCCTCCGCAGCCAACTGGCGACGACTGTTTCGAGACGATATAAACGCTTGACAGGCCAGACTGGTTCAGTTCGGTTCTAGATTGTCTATCAGTGTAATCAGCAACATCCAGCGCTACAGTGAAAAAGTTTAAAGCGCTTAGTCTAGACATTGAGGCGGTATTGAGTTTTGTTTCCGCAGTGAGGTCGCTTAGCCTCAAGTCTTTGGCTGATGTTGGATAGACATCCATTTTGCTTCCATATGTCGTGTCCCAGAGGTCGCGCGTAGCTTCTTCCAGTGTTGTTTTGTTCTCGATGAGTCTTGTAACGAACTGAATAGTCGCCTCATCAGAGTGAGTGCCTCCAACGAGGTAGGTCCATCCTATGTAAGCTTTTGCTCCTCTTCCTTGGAAAGCAGCAGCTACTTGTTCCCGGGTGGAATTCAGACTCCAGCAACCCATTGATATGATTATGCTCTTCGGAAAATTGCCTTCCAGTCTTTCTATAAACTGCGAGGTGATTGCAAAATACGCTTCTTCGACTCCATTGTAGTTCAGAGTGCCATTTACGACCAGACCGCTGTTTTGGTCTTCAACATGCTTTGAACTGTCAAATGGCTCAGATGTGAACAGATCAACAGTTGAGTTGTCATTTCTTAATGCTGAGTGGGCTCTCAGAATCATTATACCGCAATTGAGCTTGGCGAGTTGCCTGAAGAAGTCAACGTCCGTTTTATTCTGATACGTGACATTGAAGCCATAGTCTTTCAAGAGTTTAGTTACATTCTGTGCAAAGGATGGATTTGGAAAGTCTTCTGCTAGTTGGTCGACTATGGCAGCGTTAAGTGAGAACGGCACTGGAGCAGGTTGCAGAAACATGATTGAAAGCACAGAGACTGAAACAATTACCAGTAGAAGAATTATCGAAATCGCAATCCATTGCTTCTTTGAGGGTGCTGATTTCTTTTGCTGCTGAGGGTTGCTTTCTTTTTTGGTCTTTGACAAGTAGTTTCCCAGTTTCTCGTTTAGGTTTTGAAGAGAAATAATGAGTTGAGACTGTCTATTTTCTTTTTCGTTTTGTCAGGCTCAGCACGGTAGCGCTCATGAAGGTCAGTGCTACGTAGATTGCCAAGATCATTGTTGGGAATGGTTGTGCCATTGAAACCGAGTACCCACCTGTTGTGAACGGGATTACGTAGACGGTTGAAGCTGTGGATTGCGTGCTGTTTCCTTTTATGTCTGTTATTTTCAAGTATACGTAATGTGTGCCGGTTGACATTGGTTTGAACGAGAATGTGGCTGAGGTTGCTCCTGGAACGGGGTTGCCGTTGACGTACCATTGATAGCTGTAAGGCGGTACTCCTCCGGTAGGAAATGATGTGAATAATACTGAGTAGCCGAGGTTGATTGTAGCTGAGGGCGGGCTTATTGTGACTGAGGGCGGAGGTGGAATGGGTTTGAAGAAGGCTTTCAACGTGTGATCTCCGCCCATATAGATCGATATCGGGTTCGCTGTGCTCGGGTTTCCGTCAAGTTCCCAGTGGTCAAACAAGTAGTTCATGTCTGGAAGTCCTGTGACTTGTGCTGTTGTGCCAGCTGTGTGCGTATGTGTCCCTGGAGCTGGGTTGGTTGTTCCGCCTGTTGTGGTTATGATTGTGAGAGCATATGTTACGACTGAATTGTAGTGACCTGTAACGTTGCCAGATATTGAAACTGTTAAAGAGCCACTTTGCAGTGTTGTCAGTCCTGTTGTGGAAGACCAAACGTATTGTTTACTGGCGTTGACAACGAGTGGCGAAGCGAAGGAGAACGTGTGTATCGAACCGTTATCCCACCAGAACGTGGCATTTAACATGTTGGTATTGTTGTAGTCTCTGCTATCTATTGTCACGATTGTGCCTCCAAAGTCTCCATTTATGCCAGCCTGGTAGAAGGCCACATAGTATTGGATGGCGTAGTTAGCTGTGACGGCTTTGGCTTCATCCATTATTACCGTTGTAGGTGATCTTGCAGGATCCGAAATTTCGGTCATGTTGGCTGTTGACCATCCGTCGAACCTGTATCGCGAAGAACCTGGTACAATGGTTACGAATGCCGCTGTTGATATTGTGGCGTTGGAGCCAGCATCGTACCATCCTTCGCCTGAGGGAGAAGTGATGCTGGAAGGATTGGTCGCCAACGTGAGGTAGTATTGGGTCTTGTAGTTTCCCGTCACATTTGCGTCTGTCGTAATCGTTATGGAACCATTCTGCGATGGCCACGGACCGCTGGTGCTTGTCCAAACATACCTTTTGCCGCTTGTAGCTGGCAATGGTGATTGATACGCGAAAGTGTGAACTGAGGCAGCGTCCCACCAGAACGTAGCAGGAAGGACGGAAACGTTGATTTCGTCAACAAACATGATTGTGCCTAAGAATTCTGGGCCCACTCCTGTCTGGCTGAACGTGATCTGATATTTTATTCGGGCATCATAGTTGCCTGTTACGCTTCCGGAGCCTGTGACTGTTATTGTTCCATTTTGAAGTGTGGATAATCCTGTTGTGGAAGTCCAAACGTATTGTCTGCTGATGTTTACAACGAGTGGTGAAGAGAATGCGAATTGATGAGGAGATCCGTTGTCCCACCATGACGAGTTTGGAAGCATGTTTTGGGTGTATGTTGTTCCGTCAATTGTTACGATTGTTCCGGTGAAGTCTGAAAGAACACCTGTCTGAGCGAAGGTTATTTGATATTGGATTTTGTAGTCGCCCGTGACCGTTACAGGGCTTGTTACAGTGATGGGTGAGGTTGGGCCAGTTATTCCTGTAAGCATGAATCTTTTGCCCGAAGTGATACTTGAGACTGGTGAAGTGTAAGAATAAGTTGTCATGCCGCCGCTGTCAACCCAGATAGTACAAGGCAAATCGCCGAAGACTTTAGGAATGCTGTTAACCGTCATTACCGTGCTCGAGGCAGAAGAATCGAGTTCCAGTTGATCGAAAATGACTCGGTATTGGGTCTTCCAGTTTGCCACTGCAGTTCTCGGTCCGTTCATCGTTATCGGGTCGCTTTGGGCATAGTTTGTTCCGGAAGAATCGCCGTTCCAGTACGTGAATACTCGGCGGGTTCCATTTCCTTGGTCGAATATGCTTGCGTTGACGCTGGCATATGCTGTGGTGCCGCTGTCGTACCATCCTTGACCGCTCGTTGTGCCGTAGGGAGAAGATACTGTCAGGTAGTATTGCGTCTTGTAGTTGCCTGTCACGTTTACGTTTGAGGACGGTGTGATTGGTGATAATGGTCCAGTTACATTAGCAAGTGCGTATCGCTTGCCAGATCCCGCAGAAACTATAGGTTCGTATGAATAGGAGATCGTGTCACCTTGGTCAACCCAAACAGCATAGGGGAAGCCGCCATAGGTTACGGGCCAGCCGTCAACAATTGTGACGTTTCCAGTTGCGTCTCCTCCGAGTCCTGTCTGGAAGAATGTGACTAGGTGTTGATGTATGTAACCAGCGAGCACGATCTTGGATTTGTCTATGAGAACAGTGGTGGAAGGCGATGAAGGATCGGTTATTTCGGACATGTCATCGGTTGTCCATCCTGCGAAACGCCATCGTGATCCACCGTAAACGTATTGGTCAGTGGATATGTTCGCGAATGTTCCTGCGTCATACCATCCTGAGCCTGAAGGTGTAGTTACGCCAGGTGGATTTGTTGGCAGGTTCAGGTAATATTGGGTCTTGTAGTTTCCGATGATGCTTCCAAATGTGGTGACTGTTATTGAGCCACTCTGCAGGTTTGATAATCCAGTTGTGCTTGTCCAAACATAACGTTTGGTGTTTGGAGTAACTTCCAATGGGGATTGATAAGCGAAAGTGTGGTTTGTGCCTAGCTGCCACATGAATGATTGAGGTAGAACATTGTAGGGTGTGCCGTCAACGATTAATGTGGTTCCATTGAAGTCGCCGCCGACACCCAGTTGAGCAAATGTTACACAGTTCAACATCATGTAGTTTCCGACAACGTTCCCTGATGTTGTGACTGTCAGTGTTCCACTTTGAAGGCTCGACAGGCCTGAGGTGCTGCTCCAGACATATTGCTTGCTAGAGTTCACAGTCAATGGTGAGGCGAATGAAAAGTTGTGACTGGAATCTTTGTCCAACCAGAACTGGACTGCTAGACTGCCATAATTGTAGTTGTTGCCATCGATGGCTACGATTGTGCCGTTGAAATCTGGGCTAACACCAGTTTGGCTGAATGTTACTTGATATTGAATCTTGTAGTTGCCAGTTACGGTCACGGCACTGGTTGTCGTGATTGGTGAAGTTAAACCAGTGACGCCCGTCTTGTTGAATCTTTTACCTGCAACCGTGCTCAGGACGATGTCATTGTAGGAGTAGGTGACTGTGGAGCCGGTGTCAACCCACCAGCCGTATGAGAGATCGTTATAGGCTTTTGCCGTGCCGTTAACGGTTACAACAGTTCCCGTGGCAGTCGAATCCAAACCAGTCTGAGCAAACGTGACCAAATACTGAACCACGTAATTACCAGTTACAGTTGTAGAACCTGTGACGGTGATTGGCGATGCAGGTCCGCTGATTGTGTTAAGTCTGAATTGCTTGCCTGAAGTGTTGCTGGAAACTGGTGAATTATAGGAATAGGAAACGATGGAGCCGGAATCAGTCCATAGGGAATATGGCAAGTCGCCGTATGTCTTGGCGCTACTGTTTACTGTTACAACCGTTCCTGTGGCGCTGGAGTCTAATCCGGTACGGGTTAATGTGACTAAGTATTGAGTCACGTAGTTGCCGGTGACGGTTGAGGAGCCGCTTACTGTGATTGGTGAAGAAGGTCCGGTGACGCTGTTCAATCTGAAACGCTTGCCTGTTACGTTGCTGGATACTGGTGTTGTGTACGAGTAGGTTACAGATGAACCGCTGTCTGTCCAGACAGTGAATGGAAGGTCGCCGTAAACTTTGGCACTGCCGCCTACTGTTACGACGGTTCCCGTGGATGTGTAATCCAATCCTGTGTGGGTGAATATTAGTTTGTATTGGACGACGTAGTTTCCGGTGATGGTTATTGCGTTAGTGACTGTGAATGGTGAAGTTAGGCCGGTAACGCTGTTGAGTCTGAATCGTTTGTCGGCATAGCTGCTTGGCACTGGGGAAGTGTAAGAATAAGTGATGGAACTGCCGCTGTCAATCCACGTGTTAAAAGGAAGCTCAGCGTAGGTTTTCGATGTTCCGTTAATCGTTACGATTGTTCCGGCGGCGGTTGAATCTAGGCCTGTGTGAGTAAAGGTGATTTTGTACTGTACACAATAGCTGCCCGTGATAGTTACTGGGGCAGTGACGACGAATTGGGATGGAGGACAGTTGACGCCGGTGAGTCTAAACTGCTTACCTGACACGGTGCTTGAGACTGTGGAACTGTAGGAGTAGGTGACTGTGGAGCCGGTGTCAACCCACCAGCCGTATGAGAGATCGTTATAGGCTTTTGCCGTGCCGTTAACGGTTACAACAGTTCCCGTGGCAGTCGAATCCAAACCAGTCTGAGCAAACGTGACCAAATACTGAACCACGTAATTACCAGTTATGTTTATGGACCCAGTTACGGTAACTGGTGATGTAGGGCCAGAAATGCTGTTACGTCTGAACTGTTTACCAGAAATTGAGCTGGAAACTGGAGAATTGTAAGAATAAGTGGCAGTTGAGCCGGTATCTACCCAGAAAGTATAGGGTAAATCACCATAGGCTTTGGAAGAACCATTTACGGTTAGAACCGTTCCCGTGGCATCAGATGTTAGTCCTGTTTGATTGAAGATTACAGCGTATTGCAGGACGTAGTGTGCTGTTGCTGTGTGGTTAGCATTCATGCGCACGGTGACGGGGTTTACTCCTATGCCCTTTGAAGTTCCGTCAACGTCCCAGTAGTTGAAGCGGTAGCGGGTGTTTGCTGAAACGTCAACATATTGTGGTGCCGTCAACGTGGCGTCTGTGCCATTTACGTACCAGCCTTGACCGGGGATTGTTGTGATGCCAGATGGGTCAGTTCTGACAGTTAAGTAGTAGTTCTGTGTGGGGGGTGGACACATTATTCCCACTATTATTGGGTGGGATTCAGACGGGCTTACTCCGTTTCCTGCTATGTCTCCTGCTCTTATCACGTATGATGATGCCGCTGGGTCCCAGTATGCCCTGTGACCTGAATCATAATTGTGTTGTTCAATTGTGCCTTTCTTGTATGAGTACACTCTAGTCGTTTCGTTTGGCCAATATGCTACGTATGAGCCCCATTCGAATTTGAAGAATACGTTCCATGTGGCTGGGTGAATGTCAAAACCTATGTTGCTTGCATCTTTGCGAAGAATAGAGGCGGTGTATCCCGGATTTCGGTATTTTTGTTCGTTGGTATTAGCTAGATTTGGTTGAGTCATGTTGTCGTACTTGATTTCGATGCCGTTTGGTCCTACAGGAGCTTTTACCCATGCAGATCCATTATTGTAATATGCGGTTACTTTGACGTTTGAAACAGGCGTGAGCGTGCCCAAGATGACTACTCGGAAGAAGGCGACACAGTTAACTGGCACTACGGCGGAAGCGACGCCTGTGGATCCGCTGTTGTCGGTTACCGTTAGTTCGACGGTGTAGTTGCCGTCGACTGGGTACGCGTGGGTTATGGTTGGGCTCGTTGCTGTGATGACGTTTCCGTCGCCGAAGTTCCATGTGTATTGTGTTATCCATCCGTCAGGGTCGTAGCTGGCTGAGGCGTTGAATGTTATGGTTTCTTCCGGTGCAGGAATTGTTGGTGAGTATGTAAAAGAAGCTGATGGGGGTTGGTTGGAGTATCCCGGTTTTACTTGTGTTGCGAGAACTGATAAAATAATTAGCATAGCTATTACTATTATGAATACGCGCGTTTTCACTATACTCCCTTCTCCCTCTGCAGTATATCTTAGCTGCGTAAGGCTTTTTAAGTATTTTGGAACTAAGTTCTATATCGGGTTTCGTGTTATTTCAAATGATACAGAAAGGGAAGTGATATAAATCAAGCATAAAGCGTTGCATTTGAAGCATGAATATTGCTGTCATCATAGTGCGAAGATTGTCGCGTGTTCTTAAGTGCAAGTTTATCTAAGACAAAATGCATTAGAATTAGTGAGAGCCTGAAAAGGTGGTAATCGGGAATGAAAATGAAAACTCTGCTTGTTGGGTTATTGTTCGCCGCGGTTTTTTTCCAGGTTTTCATGGTCTTGATTTTGGATAGACAGACACCTTTGGGGTTCGGTTCTGCTGCTTCAGTTGGTAATACCGAAGTAACTGTTCCGGACGATTACACAACCATACAAGCGGCGATAAACGCTGCCAACCAAGGAGACATCATATTTGTGAGAAATGGAACTTATCCTGACTTGAACATAGTTGTTAACAAGAGTCTAACGATAGTTGGCGAGAATGCCCAAAACACAACGATAGATGGCGGTGGGACAGCAGATTTTGTATTTCAAGTTTTGGCAAGCAATGTGGTCATAGAAAACTTCACTTTGAGAGACACCAGTCTGTCGCAATCTGGTCCTGCAATTCGCCTCTACAACGTGACAAATGTATCAGTGAGGAATGTTGTAACTCAAAATACATATTACGGGTTGGAATTTCGTTCTTCAAACTTCTCAGAAACAGTAGATTGTGATATATCTGGTAGTTTCTTTTCTGGAATTTACCTCTATGCCGTAAGCTGCAACAATACTTTTGTCGGCAACACTATAAAGAATAACTCCTATGGAATTTACATGCAGTTTACAGAGCAATTCAACAAGGTATATCGAAACAACTTTATCAATAACACACGTCAGATTCAGACGTTGGGATATCCAAACTATTTTGATAATGGATATCCTTCTGGAGGAAACTATTGGAGCGATCATGTTGCGTCTGACTTGAATTACACCGCTAGTCAAGATGTGACTGGAAGCGACGGAATCTTGGACGAGGGTTACGGTGAAGACCGCTATCCTCTGGTGAATCCGTTGACTCACTTCTACGTCTTTGCCGAGAATAGTCAAACGTTTCTGGTTGATGTTTCCGCAAACGTGACTATGACCGAATGCATTTTGAATACTTCAAGAAAAAGCCTAAACCTTTTTGCTAACAGTTCGCTTAATGATTGCATAGTGTGCAGAGTTCATGTTCCTAAGGCGCTGCTGTCGTGTGAAAACTTGACCGACTGGAACGTCACAGTTTCTGATGATGACAGTACTCAAACCCCTGCTTACTTGGCATTGGAAGATGTCGAAAACACGTATCTGTATTTCGTATACGACCAGACTGCAATGACGATTAGAATAGAGGTGGAAGGCGCGATACTAATACCGGAATTCCCTTCTGTCCTCACAGCACTCTTGTTGAGTACATCAGTGCTGACAGTATTAATGGCCTTTAAGAAGCGATACAATGGATGCGTAAATGAAAGAAAAATTCCAGATTACTCAGGTGGAGCAACTATGTCTTCTCTAGTATATTCAAGTATAATCGTTTCTGGGGCTGCATTGCTTATTTCATGACAACTCACTGTAAATTCGATCGTTACCTTGTCATTTACTATTGGAAGGTTGGAATTCGGTTTCAACACAATGCCTTCAGACCACGAGGCACCTTTTGTTATGTTATAAATAACAAGATAGTCTTTGTCATCTGGAATGTCGAAACTGACTGTTTCGCAATAGACGACGACGCTTTTAGCGTTGCCACCCACTGCAGTGATCTTTAATCCGAGGTTTACGGCATGAATCTGTGTGCCGTTATTGACGTAATTGCCAAAAATCCCTGCTGGTTCTACCTTGAGATATTCGCTCACCTTCATTGGTGTTTTAGGCAAGTACACTACAATAACAGCGGCGACTATTATGGTCACTGCTATAATCAAGGCAAGTGCTACGTATTTGGTTCTGCTTCCCTGTCTCTTTTTGGGTTTTTGCATTAGGCCTCTCCTTTTGCAGTAAAAGAATTATTAGATTCACTAATAAAAACTAAGCGGTTATGTTTCCTAGAAAGGAAAGTATGGTGCTTACTAAGAAAAACATCAGAGCAACTGCGCTTATGACGTATACGTGTCTCCTTTCGAGATTGCCTCCGAGTCTTTTTACGCCTACGTACATTAGAATTAAGAAGTTCAAGACTACTAGTCCGCAGATGGCTGAAACTGCGCCTAGTAGTTGTATTATTACGTTTGGCAAGGTGAATAATCTAAAGTGTGTGGAATATTTCTGCTTTTTGTTTCGAAGGGAATAACATGCAAAATAAAAAGTGGGGATTGATTGCGTCTATCTACTTTATCCATTTCTTTTTCAATGGGCTTTTTATGAGAATCACTGCCATCAATGATGCGATCATTAGCGCCAGCAAGAGTAGGTGTAGTTGTTCAGGTATAACCCAGTAGTACGTGAACGTAGTGTTCGTGACGCTAAATGGAATGTTTTCACTTAGAAATCTCACGAGGAAGGTGTCACTGTATTTGCCAGCTAGACCTATGGTGCATGAAGAAGATGGTTTGTCAGGATCCGCTATTGCGACTTCAAGTTCTATCTGGCAGAGAACTCCTGTTCCGTTGAATGCCCAGTAGTCGGTAGTGTTGGCGGCTCCGTTGATGTAGGTGTAGCCCCATGTGACGTATCCGGGACCGGAGAGCACCGGGACTGAGATCATAGTTTTGCCTAATGCTTCAGCCTCTGCGAACACGTTGTCTGTCGGCAGTGTTGCGCTTGAGAAGCTCAGTAGTGTTGCGTTCCATGTCAACTTTATTTGCCAGTTCTCTAGGTCTTGAACGTTTTCGACTGTTACGTTGTAGAGTATTTTGGCTCCGATTCCAGTCACGTTGTTGTAGAACTGTAGGCCTGTAGCTGGGACGACTCTTATTGTTGTTGTGGCTGGTGGCAGAACTATGATGGTGCTTTTGAGGGATGTTGCTGTCTTTCCATCGGAACCCGTTACAGTCACGTTCACGTAGTAGTCGCCATATGTGCTAAAAGTGATAGCATACGTCGTCAAGTTTTCTGCTGCCGGAATGGATACGTTGTTACGGTACCACACATATTTGAGAGGAGGTACTCCGGATGAAGCATTAACGTTGAATGTCACTATGTCTCCAGTGTCGACAACTGCACTGACGGGTGACAGTGTTACTTGCATCGATGAGGTCATAACAGTGAGTTGGTCAGCGTCGGACACGCCTAAGCTGTCTGTTACATTTACCTTCACTGCGTACGATCGTGCGGATATGGTGAAGTTGAATGTCCAAGTTGTGTGGTTTTCAGCTGCTGGAACTTCAACAGTATCAAGATACCATTTGTACAAGTAGGGTAACAGACCATCGGTAGCATTGGCTGTGAATGTAACGTTCTCATAAGCTCTGACGTTTAGAGATGGTGTGTGCAAGGTGACTGCCAAATTGTCCGCGTACGTGAAATATCCCTGCTCCATGTCGAATGTTATGTCGTGTGCTGCTCCATCTAGGAGGAATGTATCACTTATGGGATTGACCAGGGTTAGGTTGCATGTTGAAGGCATAGCTGCTGGAGTCAGTATTTTGAATGCTATTTGGCACAGCGTTCCTGTTCCATTGAATGTCCAGTAGGGAATGTTGATATATGTGACGCCCCACGTCACGTCTCCCGGATTAACGATTGGTGGCGGCGTAATCATCGAATAGGTTGAGCCGGAAAACACGTGGTCTGCAGGAATCGTTATGTTTGTGAAGTTCAGAACCGTCGGATCCCATGTGAGTTTGATTTGCCAGTTTTGCAGGTCTGTGACGTTGTCAACTGTCGCGTTGACCTTGAACGTGGTTCCTGGGGCAGTTGTGTTTGCGTAGAATGTGTTCTGTGCTGGCAGGATTTTTATTCTGGTGTTGGCTGCGGCGTTTGCTTTTGGAGGCATCATAATCGGAATCGAAGCAACTATTAGAATTGCCAGAATCAGTGTAATAAACGCTTTCTTTCCTTTGTTTAATGCAAAGAGCATTATTTTTTTCACCTAGTGCTCTTTCATGGTATCCAATATTTGAGTTTTACGGTGAAAAAACGAAGGAAAAGGAGAGTTAGATTACCCGGTAGCGTTCTTTTCGCGCAAGTTCCGGTTTCTGTCTTCTGCTCACGAAAACGCCCGCAACAACAATGACTGCGATGATTGCAGCTGCTGCGATGTAATATAGTGTGTTGTCGGCCTCGGCCATGTGTTGTTTAACTATGGTTACGTTGACGTCTTGATAGTATGAAGCGTAAAGTCCATACATATCAATGACGGTGAGGTTGACGCTGTAGACGCCGCCCTGTTCCCTGTAGGTGTGGACAATAGTAAACGGATCGATCGTTGTGTCCGTAGCATTCACGTCTGACACGGACTCTGCCAAAAAGTCGCCGAAGTCCCAAAGCACCCTAATCAATAAAATATCATCACCGGCTTCGTTAAGCTGAACGCTTGCAGTGAAAGTGATATTCTGGTCAGGAGCTGGATCTAGTGGATCGAATTCAAATGATATAATAGGGCGTTTTCCAGCAAAGATTTCTGTTGTTGTGAAGTTATACAAGCCATCGTTGTCGTAGATTGTGAGGTTGACCATGTAGACGCCTGGGTAAACGTAGCCCGGAACAGTAACGGTTGGGTCGGTTGTGTTTAGGATTCCGCTGGTTCTGTTGTCGCCGAAATCCCAGATGTATTGAGTGATATTTCCGTCTGTGTCAAAGCTTCCTGAAGCATTGAACGTTATTGATTCAAACCTTTGCGGTTCAGGTGGTGAAAATGTGAAGTTGACGCGTGGGATGCGTCCAACTCGAATTGGGCTAGATAATGAGCTGTTGTAGTTGTCATTATCGAACACTGTCAGGGTAACGTTGTATGTGCCTGCTGAAGCAAAAGCGTGTATAGCAGAATTCAGAGCTGACGTTTGGTTTTTGTTGTCTCCGAAGTTCCAGGCGTAGCTGACTATTTCGCCGTCAGGGTCAAAACTTCCTGAAGCATCAAAAGTAACATTTTGCTTAATCTCTGGATATTCAGGTTTTACAGTGAACGAGACTATTGGAGGAGAACTAAACGCTGAAACACTGCCTGAAAGGCTTCCGAGGTCAAAGTATGGCGGAGCCGGCTGACCTAGCGAAGGAGATACACTGTATTCATGTTGGTTAATGTCTAGAAGGTAGGAATCCCACATGTAGTCATAACCCCAACTGTTCGAGGGTCGCACAGCAATCGTAAACGTGCCTGTCTTGATGGCTTTAAAGTTTAGTTGGCAAAGCAGTCCACTGGAAACGTTGACGCTGTTCCAGACGAGCGATGCACCTATAGAGACCCATCCCTCGCCATTGGATATTTCTGGTGAAACTACAATAGCTTCACTTCGGTACTTGTAGAACACAAAGGATGGATCGGTCTTGTTAATTGATGCCGCAGTGCAGTTGACCATGGATCGGTTGAAACTCAATGTAACCTGATAGGTCGCAAGGAAACGAGTGTCACCTTCCAACAGTATTTTCACCGAAAAATTGTATCCTCCAGAAGGCATAGGCTCAGTCGCGCCTCCAAAAGTTAAAGAGTCTGAGCCGGATTGCGCCTCAACAACCTTGATTAGACGTCCTGTTCCTCCGCTTCCTTCCTTCGCAGTCACAAATATCAAGGAGGGAGAGAGGACTGAAATGAAAATTAGCGGAACTAGGAGAAGTATGAAGTGTTTTCTAGAGAGTGAATCCATCGTATTCCCCTTAGACTCCATATCTGACGACACGAATCACTAAGATAAGATGAATATATATGTTTGTTGCTGAGGGATCTTTGTCCAGAATGCGGTTCAGCGAAGCGTTCTAATCAAATAAAAAAGGGGTGAAGGTTTAGCAGTGCTTGCCAAAGAAGCTGCAGACTATTCCTATGTCACGCATGTCTACTCTGCCGTTGCGATCAAAGTCCGCGTAGAAGTTCCATCTTGGGTATCCCGGGTATGATCCGTAAGCGTTGCACACTTCGTTAATGTCTCTCATGTCTACTGTTCCGTCGCCGTTGACGTCGCCCATTATTCTTACTTTGACGTTTCCGTCTGTGAGTGTGTTGTCACCGAGGTTAAACTCGTAGGGCACTGGACCAGCTGTCGCCGATATTGTGTAGTTATGACAGTATGGCACACCAGTTGTGTTCCAGACGACTGTGATTGTGGTTTCTGCGTCTGGTGCCAGGTCAATAACGGTTTTTGTTCCTCCAAGGTTGCCGTCATAGTAGACTTTGACGTCGAAGGTTTCTGTCACGTTTCCTTTGTTCTTGACTGTCACGTTGATGTTGACTGTCCAGTTCTGGTATACAATGTTCAGGTCTGGAGCCACGGCTAATACTGCTACGTCGCGTATTAGTCCAATGAAGATTCCATGATGGACTTCGTGCACTATTGGCTGATCAGTGGTATCGTACAGGTGTGTGTCTGTGAGGTTTATGGGGCTTATGCCCATGGCTATGACTTGGAATTCGACTGTCATTATTGTTACTGGGTCGAATGTGGTTACTCCGTTGCGGTAGGTTAGGTTTGCCCATATGTAGCCTGCGTCGTCATCGACTTGGAGCTTCTTGACGGGTGTTTGACCTAGGACTGATGGCACGTTTATGTTTATCTCTTGTATTACCGACGGGACGTATGTAAGGTTGAAGATGCATACCTTGAGGTTTTCAACGTCGTCCAACGTTACGTTGATTGTGAAGGTTGTTCCAGGCAAATATCCCGGTCCGCTTACTTCAGGCGGGTCTATGGCTAGTTTGCCGATCAGCATGTTGTTGAAGTATCCGTTTGCAGTTGTGAATGGAAGTGCTGCGTTTGTGGGGTCGCGAAGGTCAGCGTCGGTGACAGTTATGTTGGTTTCGCCTAAGGCTAGGACTTCAAAGGTTAATTTTGCCAGTTCTCCGCTGCCATTTACTGCTCCACTTGTCAACGCGCATGCTAGGTGAATTCGTCCGTGTGTTAGGTTGAAGTCGTTTTCGATTGTGGAGGTAAATGTTGTTGTACCTGCGGATTTCAGGAAGTCGCCTTCCATTACGTCTGTGGCGTTCAAGACTGCATTTGAGTACAGTATGTTTGCAGTCCATGAGTTCACGTTTGTTCCGTTTATTATGCTGTAGCTGACATTGAATGAATGTCCAGCTGTGAGGGTTGGATCAATTATCTTCGGTGGGTTTATGTAGAGTTTTGCTGTTGGTGGTGGGGGTGGCGGGATGTAGTTGTTGAAGTATCCGTCCTGAATTGTGACCGGGATGTCGTGTTGTAAGGAATCAAGTATGAAAGTATCTATGCCTAAGGGTCTTGAGTAATTCACTTGTGAACGTCCTCGTCCAATGACTTTGAACTCGAAAATCGCGAAGACGCCGTTGCCAGTTACTCCTGCTCCAACGATTTTGCTGGAGCCTATGACTGCTTTGCCAGCAACGTTATTGATTATTGGGGCTACGTCAACGTCAAGCTTGAAGATGCTGCCCACGGGGATTGTGACTTTTGTGCAATTCAGCACTGTAGTGTTGTATTCTACTTGAACCTGCCACGTGAACACGTCTACAAGATCTGCGCCAGAAGCATTAAACTTGACAGTTGCTCCGGGAGCAATTCCAGTGTCATCTATCGATGACGGGTTAATGTAGATTGTACTAGCTGCCAAGACTTTGGGGATTGTGATGCCAAAACTCGAAATGACTAGTGCTACTAAGATGAACAGTGAAAGTAGTGTCTTACGATTGTACAATTTTTCCATTTTCCCTTCTCCTTTACACTTAATTGTTTAGCTAAAGCTGATATAAAGTTTCTGGAACAAGTCTCTATGTAGGTTTCAACTGCTCAGTATATTGCTGTTGCGCCGTAGTTGCTGCATTCTATGCCCACGTCACGCATGTTGATTTTGCCGTCTGGGTATATGTCCGCGTCGGGGTTCCATCTTGGGTCTCCCACTTGGGTGCCGTACAAGCTGCAGAGTAAGCCTATGTCGCGCATGTCGATTTTTCCATCCTTAACCAAGTCGCCTAAGAGAACTACTTTGAACTGCTCAATTTCGGTGGCCAGTGCAAGATGATATTCTGAGCGAGCGCAGACAGTGTAGTCCCCAAGTTTCGCATCGTTTTTGGGTATCTTGAAGGTCAAGTTGAAATACGACGGCTGAGGCAAGGCATGAGGTACAGTTGACGATATGTAGAATGAGCTGATTCTTTCTGGACAATACGCCGTGCCACCTGTTGAAGGTGCATCTGAGAATAAACTCGCAAAAATCAGCACTTCTCCTGGTATGGCGTTAGTGGGAATTGGGAATGAAGAGTTGATTTGTATTTCTCGTCCTGCTTCGACGTTTGTTTGGAATGGGTAGTATGCGTTGAGTACGGAGTTGTCGGAGTATTGTAAGCAGAAAGCTGCCTTCACGAAGTGATCCAACGTGTCATTGTTTTCAATTGTTATGGACAGATAGGCTGTTTCTCCTATTCCGAAGAGAGTTTTGGCGTTTCCCATTTCGTCGCATGTGGAAACGTCTGGTATATGAACCTTCCAGTAGTCGCTTACGTTCGCTCCCGTCTTGACTGTTCTCAAAACGAACGGATCATTGACGGGGTCAAGTATCTCGATAGCGACTAGGGCATCCGTCACAGCTGTTCCATTTTCTGTTACGTTGCCGTTTATGTAAACAGGTTCATTGACGTTGTATATCTGTTTGTCAATCTGCATTTGTATGTCTACTACGGACGTTGCGCTTGCATACAAAATTGCGGCAAATAACATGATGGCCGTTGGGATGATTACAAGAAATTTCCTGTGCAAATTTTCTCCCCGAATGTAACTCGGGTTTCAATTTTATTTAAATGTTCTGGAACAAGATTCTATTTTGCAGAAATTCGAGGTTTTTAAGAAAGTAAAAAAAGGGGATTGAGTTTTTTTTGGTTTGGTGTTTATGGCTTCTTTATGTAGAAGTCGATAGTGTTGGTTACTTCTGGACAGTATGGATAGCCGCCGAGCCATGGTAGTGCGCTGAATGCGTTGCCGAATGCAATACCTTTGCCCACTACTGCGTTAGTTGGCAGTGGCATTGTGAAGTCTACTGAGTAGACTAGCGGTGGAGTTGTCATGTTGAAGGCGTCTGCCCATGCCATGTCGTAACTTCCTAAGCCAACTGTGGTGTTGTATGTGGCTGAGCCTATGAAGAAGCTCAGTTCGTCGTAGATCGTTGCGGTGATTGTTACTGGCAATATCTGCATGCTGTATGTTCCGAATGTCTCTGTGAACTGGAGGTCGTCTCCGCCTGTCTTGCGCTGTACGAACTCTGTCTGTTTGGGCTCAATGCTTAAGACTGCAACTGGCCACCAGACCCAGAACTTCAGGTTGTCGACAACTACTTGTCCTGCTACCTCAACAGTGGCGTTGACGTACCACCATCCGAAGATTTCGCCGACTGGGTCAGCGCATGGCCATGGAAGTCTGAAGCTTACGTGTGCTACGCCGTCTGAGTCTGTTGTGCCTTCTCTATAGATGTTGTAGTACTGTGTTGCTCCGTGGTGGAACACTTGGAAGCCTACAAGTTTCTGTTGTACTGGATACTCGTTGTAGGTGACAAGTGCGAACAGATCCACTAATGCTTGTGGACCGAACATGTCGCTTGTCATGTTACCTCCTTGTCCACCGTATGGGAACGGGTACTGTGTGTACAAGTCAATTGCCAAGCCGAGGATCTTCATTGGTGCACGGTAGTGACATTCTTGTTCAGAAGTGCATGCTATAACGTGCAGGTACTGGTTAAGTGCGTATGTGTCTTCGTCATCTGCGAAGTGTATGAATTCTATGTATGTCCAGTCTTCAATTGGCGAGATTGTTTCATATGTGGCTTTGAAGTAGACTGTCATCAGTTTATTCCAAACGTTAATAGGGCACGATGGGAACGGTGCATGATATGCAGTTGGGCTGTCCGGCAGCAATATGGCTCCGAACATCGAGAAGTTGTATTGTGGGTCAATTGGTGTCAATGGCATTGGTCTATCGTGCACGTTGATGTCTGAAACGTACAACACACCGTCTGGCATGTATTGGAAGCCTTCAAGGAATGTTCCGTGGTCATAGTATGGTGCTACTGGCTCCATGAATGTGGTGTTCCACATGAGACTGAACTGGAACCCGATTATGGACCAGCCAGCAGAGACGTTTGTAACTTCGATGTCGAGAGCGAATGTGTCACCGATCTTTGCCGGTTTCATAGTTGCCGGAACGATCCTGAATACTGGCTTGTAGCTTGGTGGCAGGTAACTGTATAGATAGTCACCGTTGTTTGCTGTGAATGATATGTCGTGGGATAAAGCATCGATCATGAATGAGTCTGCGCCTATGTTGGCTATGTCTAAGGTGCAGTGTACTGATGTTGGCGGCATTTCACCGACTCCCTGTGTGATCTTCAGTTTCAGAACACACAGTCTGCCAGTGCCGTTGAAGCTAAAGTAGTCTACGCCTACTCCGTTAATGTATGTGGCACCCCAAGTCACATCGCCTGGATTAACGATTGGCGATGGTGCGACTATTGACTTGCCTTGGTCTTCAGCTCCTTTGAACACGTGGTCAGAGGGTCGTGTAATGCTCACGTATGCCAGAAGTGTTGAGTCCCATGTTATTTTCATCTGCCAGTTTGCTAATTCAGTAACGTCAGATGCTGTGATGTTGAGAAAGATGAAGTTGCCAACGCTTTTAGTGTCTGTGGTGTAATGGAAGTTTGTGTCACCTGTGTCTGGGTTAATTACGGACACAGACGCTGTTACAGCGTTTCCTTTCGGAACAAAGACAGCTATTGATCCTAGTATCATCATGGCAATCAAAGTTAGACTAGATAGTTTACTGATTTTATTCATTTTCTTTTCTCCCTTCTCCTTATTTTGAACAATATGAGAATTGTTGTTTGCGAATTTAAGTATTCCGGAATTATCTTCTATCTGCAAGCGAAAACTAGCTATGGCGAGAATATGACAAAAAAGGGAAGCAGAAGTTGTAGAAAAGATTACTTCTCAACAGCGTAGCAAGCAATGAAATGTTCGTCGCCAATGTCAACCAATTTTGGTTCTTCACGTTTACAGACTTCCGTGGCGTTTGGACATCTAGGATGGAATCGGCAACCTGAAGGCGGATTGACGGGGCTTGGTACTTCTCCTGTAATTGGCGGCCGCTCCTTCCTCTTAGTCGGGTCTGGAATCGGAATCGATGCGAACAATGCTTGTGCATAAGGATGCAGCGGCTCCTTGTAAATTGCTTCTGTTCGAGCCAGTTCAACAATTTTTCCGAGGTACATGACGGCGACACGTTTGCTTACGCATTCGACGACGCTCAAGTCGTGGCTGACAAACATGTATGTCAAATCTAGATCTTTTTGAAGCGTTTGGAAAAGGTCAAGAAGTTGCGCTCTTACTGAAACGTCGACAGCTGAAGTGGGTTCATCTAGGACGATGAATCTTGGACGCGTGATTATGGCTCTGGCAACAGCTATTCTTTGTCTTTGACCGCCGCTGAACTCATGTGGGTATCTGAACAGATGTTTCTCGGACATTCCAACGCTTTCTAAAGCTCTCAAAACCATGTCAGTAGCTGCTTTTCCTCTGGCAATGCCTTGAGCATAAAGTGGCTCTGCAACTACGTCTTTGACGAGCATCCTTGGATTCAACGAAGTTGTCGGATCTTGGTAGACTATTTGCATATGTCGTCTTAGTCGCCGCATCTTTCCAGCTGATATCTTGGCCAAATCATACGTTTTGTAAGGCGGAATGCTGTCTCGCAAGAGCTTCATCAACTCGGGCGAGTAGATAAGGCTCTTTGAGTCTATTCTTTTGAAGTAGTCTACTGCGATTTCCAGTTCTCTGGCTTGCTTTACTTTTTCTTTTGGAAGATATTTTGTTCCGACTTTTCTGAGGATTTTAAGCATATGGGCTTCCATGATGTGCGGAGGATAAATTTCAGCGTCTGGATCTGCGTTCTTCAATGCGTTCGCTGCATGCTCCATTCTTTCGACTTCCAGAAGGTCGTCGTTTGGAGCGTGAAGGATAATTTTTCCTTGGTTTGGCTTGATCAGTCTGAGCATTGTTTTTCCAAGGGTTGTTTTTCCACAGCCGGATTCTCCGACCACGCCGAAAGTTTCACCCTTGTAAATCTTGAAGGATACTCCGTCAACTGCTTTTACGTCAGCAATCTTCTTGCGAAGCACTCCACCCATGACTGGAAAATACTTTTTTAGATTCTCAATTTCAAACAAACTTTCCATTGTTAACCCTCGTTATATAGATGGCATGCGACAAAGTGACCTTTCTCAGCCTCAACAAGTTCTGGCTTAACTTTGGGGCACTTTTCAAAAGCGTATCTGCATCTATCGTAAAATCGGCATCCCTGCGGTGGACTTATCAAGCTTGGCACGGTTCCAGGTATCGTCGTGAATTTTCTGCCTGGTCTCGGAATTGATTCAAGTAAGGCCTGGGCGTAGGGATGGTAAGTTTTCTTGAAGAAGGTCATCACATCCCCGATCTCAACGACGTTTCCTGCATACATGACTGCAACTCTTTCACATACTTCAGCAACTACGCCTAGGTCGTGTGTAACGTAGAGAATTGCAGATCCAAGTTGTTGCTTAAGCTCTTTGATAAGAAACAGTATTTGTGACTGAACAGTGACATCTAAGCTAGTCGTCGGTTCGTCAGCGATAAGCATAGTTGGACTGCATGTCAGGGCCATTGCGATCACAACTCTCTGAGCCATGCCGCCGCTCAGTTCATGTGGATACATGTCCACAACTCTGTCAGGGTCGGGAATCCTAAGGACTTTAAGAAGCTCCACTGTTTCCCTTCTGATTATCTGCTTCATTCGGTTCTGGAATCCTCTCAAGATAGGTATTTTTAGTACTAGTCTCGGACGCAGAGATTTGGGATTCTTCAACATTCTTTCATACATTGAAATTGCGAAGTTGATTCTTGCACGTTTAAGTCCAGTTGCCTTTTTGACTTCTTTTTGAAGTTCTGAAAGTGCGGTCTTTATCATTTCTTCTTTTCTGTGATGCATGTAGGTTTCGGCAATTTGGTCTCCTACTGAGTAGACAGGGTTTAGCGCGGCTCTTGGTTCTTGGAAAATCATTGCGATGTTTCCGCCTCTGACGTTCATGAGCTCGGTTTCGTTTAGGTTTAGTATGTCCATCTTCCCTTGGTTAGTGTTGAAGAGTATTTCGCCGCTTTCAATGGCCCCAGGCGTTATTACCATCGCCATCATTGAAAGGCTTGTTACGCTTTTTCCGCAGCCAGTTTCGCCGACTAGACCGAGGATTTCTCCCTTCTTTATCTTCAGGTCTACGCCGTCTAGGGCTCTCACTATTCCATCGTAGGTGTAGAAGTTCAGGTATAGGTTCTTTATCTCTGCAAGGTCTTCTTGTTCCATGTTTTTACTTTCTCCTGTATAGAGGGTCAAGTATGTCTCGCATAGCATCGCCCAGAAGGTTCCATCCTAGGACGAACATTATAATGAAGAGTCCCGGTATAGTGAATGTCCACCAGTATCTGAAACCCGAGCTAATCCAGTCTATAGATGCGTAGATCAGTTGTCCCCAGTCTGCGTAGCCTACTGGTGCTCCCAGTCCGAGGAAGCTCAAAGCCGCGGCTGTTAGTACTATTGAACCGAAGCCAAGCGACGCCACAATTATCACGGGGTAGATAGCGTTTGGAACGATGTGTTTGAGTATGATTCTGAAGTCTGAAGAGCCTGAGGCTCTGGCAGCCTCAACGTAGTCTTCTGTTTTCACTCTTAGGACTTCGCCTCTGACTAGTCTAGTGTATCCTGGCCATCCAACCAGTATGATTCCCAAGATTGCGGCGTCAAGTCTGTTGTTTCCTGTCATTGAGATTGGAAGGGCAGTTCTGCTCAGCGCGACTACTAATGCCATTATGAGAATTAGTCCCGGGAAGGCGAGAATTACGTCTGTGAAACGCATCACTATTTCATCGATTATTCCACCATAGTAAGCTGAAACTAACCCCAACACTACTCCTACGATGACTGTAACCACTTCAACAAACACGCCTAGCCTGAAAGCATGTATGGTTCCCCATATGCAGCCATAGTAAAGGTCTGTTTGCCATGATGTTGTTCCAAAAAGATGCTCCGGACTTGGCGGCTTTGGTTCTCGTCCATAACTACCGCTTGTTGGAATAAGAAATGGGTCATAGCTTTTTGGGGGTGCTAATACTGGTGCCAGTATTGAGATTGCTAAGAAGAAGATTACAAGTGACAAACCGAATAGAGACAGCGGACTTCCCTTTATCTTCTTCAAGGTGAACTTTATTTCTTTTACCCTTGGATTTTCAACTTTCTTAGGCTCTGAATCTTGCATGTTGCTCATTGTTCTATCACCCTAACCTTATTCTCGGATCAATATATCCATAAAGAATGTCCACGAGAAGGTTTGCTATGACGAACACTAAGGCGGAAAACATGGCATAAGCTGCTACGATGGACACATCGAAGTGTGAAGCCCCTATAGCCGCGTAACTTCCTACACCTGGAAAGTTGAACACTGTCTCTGTGATCACAAGGCCAGTTAACATTCCGCCTACCATCATTCCCGACATCGTTACGACTGGGATTAGGGCGTTTCTCCTTGCATGTTTGTAAATGGTTTCTTTCCTGGATAGGCCTTTGGCTCTGGCAGCCACTATGTAGGTTTTGCCAAGTGCTTCAAGCATACTCGACCTTGTTACTCTGACCATTACAGCGGAGTTAACGAACACTAGTACAATCACTGGGAGGATAAGGTGCTTTATAGCGTCCAGGAAAAGCATCACGTCTCCGTTCAACAGTGAGTCTATCGTCAACAGTCCCGTGTAGGCATGGAAGTTTCCACGTCTGATCGCCAGTAAGACACTACCATAGTTGGTGGCTCTGCCAGTTGTTGTCACTCGAAGCTGTGCTACGAACAATGCGATCATGAGCAGCCCGAAAAAGAATGTTGGAAGTGATGTGCCCAATATTGACGTTATCCTTGAGACGTGGTCAGGCAGTTTATCGCGGTGAACTGCTGCTGTTGTTCCAAACCATATTCCGAAGAGTATTATTAATGGTGCAGAGAACACTGCTATCTCAAGTGTCGCAGGTAATCTGCGAAGCAATCCTTCTGTGACAGGTTCGCCGAAGTATTCTGAGTAACCAAAGTTGCCCCTAAAAATCTCAGATAGCCATCTCCCAAACTGTATGTAAACAGGGTCTTTTAATCCGTACATTGCTATTACCTGATCTATTTGTTGGAACTGTTTTGGATCAGTAATATAGAGTGACGCACGAGCTTCAGGCGGAATCAACTGTAATACTGCGAAAATAAGTATGACTACACCAAGCATGATGGGAATCAGAAGCAGTAGGCGCCTAATTATGTATTCCTTTAAGCCCATTTCATTCCTTCCTCGATCTTATGAGAGGTTACTACGAATTTATAACTTTGCCGCATACATGAAGCCAACCGTAATAATAAGGGCAAAAACCTAAGACGCACATTCAGTAATAGACTATAAGGCTAACTCTGAAGCAAAATACTTCAGAAACAAAAAAAAAGGAAGCTTGTTTTTTATGGTCCGAATGGTTATGGTTGTGCTAAGTGTCCGAAGTGTGCGCATGCGAAGCCGATGTCCCTCATGTCAACTTTGCGGTCACCGTAGACGTCGCATCCAGCGTAGCCGTATGTTCCTGGAGCCCATCTAGCGTCGTACTCAACGGCGGCTGCTGGGTTCGGTGCTACAGCACCAAAGTGTCCAGCTATGTAGCCGACGTCCCTCATGTTCTCAACGCCGTCGGGTATACCAACTGTTGGGCCTGTTACGTCACCCCAGCATGCATCTTCCTTGTACATCTTGTAGTAGTACGATGCTGGCCACATTGTCTGGAATTGCCATCCTTTGACCCAGTACTTGGCCCATCTGCGGCCTAATGCTTGGTCGATTGGAAGGCTTGGGCAGTCTGCGATGTATATCAAGTCTAGGTCTGCGTACATTCCTGCTCTTCCTGGACCGTCTGGTGTCTTAACTGCTAAGTCAATCAGTTCGTCTTTGTTCATGCCTGGGTTGTTTGTTCCGTGGGTTGCTCCCCATCCGTTGTCAAGTGTGTAGTTCTGGAAGTAGCTGAAGTCTCCCCAGCTGTGCATGTATGGTCTGTCCCAGTTGTCTGCGTCTGCAAAGTCTGCAGCCCAGCCGATGCTCCATATGGGTAACTTGTATTCCTCAAATAGAGTCAAGTAGGTTGGCCAGTCAATTTCAGTAACGAGAACTGTGAATGGGTCGCCTACTCTTCCGTCATATGTGCTCAAGTTGCCGAAGAAGTCGCGTATGTAATAGCATGCGATGCGTCTCTGGTCGTTGCCAGTGTTGTAGCTCATAGTCATACTGAATCCTTTTTCCCAAACGTTGCCCTCTGGGAAGTTGGCTGCCATCAGCATTGCTTCCGCTGCAGCTTGGTTATAGTTGTATGTCCATGGTGGATCTGGGCTCAGCGTGTAGTAGTCTGGTACTAGACCGAAGATGAGTGGTGTTTCTCTGCATATTGCTTCGCTGAACCATGCCTCTGCTAGGTATTTGGCGCGGTCGAAGCCATAGCTGAAGGCTTTCCTGACGTTGGTGTTGTTGAAGAAGTCGGGTGGAACACCGTCTCCATCCAGGTGGCCTGATCCAATGTATCCGCTTGTCGGATCAACTGTGAACGTGTAGTGCAGAGCGTCCATTGCTAAGACTGGCGAGATCTTTTTGATTGTTTTGATTTCTGGGTATTTTGGTTCGCCGTAAAGGTCCAAGAGTTCGTTCATGTAGGCTCTTGGCACTGCGGCTACGTCGTAGTTGCTCGCGATGAAGTCATCTCTTCTCGGAGCCCAGTCAGCTATGTACCATTCTTCAATGTGTTCTAGGTAGGTTTTCCTGTCAATGCATGGCCAGCCTTTCCAGTATAGTGGGTTTCTTTCAAAGATGACGATTTTGGCGACTGGGTCCAACACTATTACTCGGTATGGGCCTGTGCCAACGTATCTGTTTGCGCCTACAGTGTCGTATGGTGAGCGGCTGATGTGTCTCCATGTTACGTACCAGTCTGGAACACCGTCAGCTGGAGCAACGTCCTCAAAGAGATCTCCGTTCCAGCAGCCTATGCTGATTGAGAACTCTTTGCTGAGGATTGCGCCCCATTGCTGAGCGAGGATCTGCTTGAATGCTGCGTCTGGAAAAGCAATTCCCACGTTTATTCTGATGCCATGGCCTGGAAGGATTTCAACTGCGTCTTTGATCAAGTAAGCTAAGCACCATGCGTCGTCGAAGGCATCGCTGTTCATTTGATCGAAGAGTGGCTTGTAGTACATCCACATTGGGCTGCCATATTGATCTTGTATCAGTCCTCTCCATATAGAGTACTGGACGTCGAATTCGTCGAAATTGTCAACTACTACGCCTAACTCATTGACATAGACTGGATCTGTTCTTACAATGAAGTCGTAGTAGAAGCGGTGTAGGTGCAACGTGTTTGTCACTAGATCGAAGCCAAGTACGTGCCATGTGCGGCATGTAAGCTCGACTGGACCCATCCATTCAGAGATGTAAAGAACGTCGCACGGGCCAAGTACGCCATCTGGGTTGTTGTCAATATATCCGCAAATTATGTAGTCTTTTCCGTCCGGAGGAACTGCTTCCAAGTGAACATCAAGGTATGGTGGAACTATTGGTACCAGTCCGTGGAAGTCTTGTACCAATTCTTGTCTGTCTGGTACGTTGATAGCTAAGTCTGGCTGGAATGCCCAGTACTGCTCTTCAACTTCCCAGTTACTCTTGTAAGCGTTGGTTACTGGTTCACCGAAGTCGATCAAGTTGTCATAAACGTTGAACGTCAACTCGCCGCTTCCAGTGTCGTATGCACGTTGAGGGTCAGCTCTTCTTGGACCCCAACCGATAGTAGCTTGATAGAGTGTGTCTGTAGCAACCGGTGGTTGTGTTGGACCTGCAGCTAGTGCTAAAGGTGCGAATGTTGAAATCAACAGTATTGCTATAGCAAATATACTAAGTTTTTTCATATTTTTCTCTCCTTTTCTCCCTAATTCATATTTTCTACAGAGGAAACTATCCATTGTCGGCTATATAAGTTTTTATAGAAAAATGTTTCAGTCGATAACTCTACGAAAAAGGCAAAAAGCAACGCCGAAAAATATAAGCGGCAGCATTTTATATTACGAGAGTCATTAAACATTAGGGGAGAAGGCAATGACTGGCACAGCAAGCCTATGGGTCGAATTCAAGTGCCCCGAACACGGCTTGGAACGATTCAAAATAAAAGTAATAAAGAAATACAATGTCACTCCAGAACTTATCGCACCTAAATTCAGAACAAGACCAAAATATGAACTGAGCAGCGTAGTCGTCGGAAGAAACGTCAACGAAAGAGACATACAAGATTACCTGATGCAGTACTTTAGGGAAACAGGGCTAATGGACAAAGTATTGAGCATGAGAATGCAAGTGTAAAGAACCAAGTCTGTGTGCAATTGCACCGTCATCAGATTTGAAATTTTCGATTTCTCAGAATTGTGCTGCAACAGGTTATTATGCCATTTCGATTTATGTAATCGCGCATCACAAACCCACGTAATGCCACATTCAAGAAAAGAAAATCCAATTACTAATCACGCGAACTCCTCAAAGCGTATATAGCCTTAGATGCGCCGCCAATGATGAATAGCACGATGCCGACTTTCATGGAAATGTCACTAAGCCATCCAAACGGATGTGTAGAAAGAAAGCTCAATTTGTATTCACCTGTAAATCCACCGCCATGTGGAAGAATCTGCCGTATCAGCCCAGTTGGAGTCAGGTCTACAAATTGAACAACAGCAAGAGAAAACGCCAAAAGAGCAATGGAAACGCATATCAGAATTGTCCCTATACCGGTTAATGAAAGCAAGTTTTCCGAGAGTAGACCAGCTTGAACGAATAGTCCGTAAACGACAAACAATATTCCAAAGAAGAAGCTTCCTGCAGACAGTATTGAACCGTACAAGCTGAGCGTAATCACACCAATGAACAGAAGCAAGGTTCCAACTATGAAAAAAATCTTGCCATAATTGTCAGAAACATACGCGTGAACTGAATCAATCCCAGACACTGCTTCTTACACCATTGAACAGTATATGCAGAACCAATTATTTATTGTTGACGAGAAACCAAATGCGAACCAACAGTTTCTCTTCAAACTCAAACAGAACAAAACATAATCCATCATAATAGCACTGTCTCCCACAGCAAGACCAGCTGCATTCGTCGAGATATTCCACTAGAGAACATCAAACAACAAGGGCACAAATTCAGCGCCGTAGCCCAAACACAAGCGAAAGAGAATAATATTCCTGGAACATTCAAGAAACAGTAGACAACGCATTTGAATAGGCGTCAAAATTGCAGAAATACTACTCAAACACAAATGTGGACTTGATTCTACTCATCAAAAAAATAGAAGAATTCTTCAAAGAAAACGAGTTCGAAATCGTCACAAACCAAACCGAAAACGGCTATCAACTATCAGCATTCGCCTCTCCTTACTACATAGTAAACGGGCACGTCGAAATGACTGTCAATGGAACGCCACAAGAATTCTCAATAGCATTTGAACTGCAAAGAAAAAGCAAGTCCAAAATTCTTTCATTCCAATATCAGCTAATGACCCTTTTCGGAGGAGGATACATGGTTCTGCAAGAATTCAAAGCCGACGAAGCGTGGATCGACCTGAAAAAGGACTTTTGGCAAGAAGCAGACAAAGCCGTCGTTTTCTTGACTGGATCAGCAAACAATCCTAGAAAATAACTATAAATCTAACATCAGCCATCAGTCTGCTATAACGCTGACTTTTAACCAGAAACCCGTCATCGTTCACAAGCATTACAAGACTCACGAAAACATGAAAAAAGGGGAATCAGGAGCATCCTTTGCCATAGCTGACACAAACCATGCCCGTATCATGCATAATCTACATCAAATATCATGGCTGCACCAAAGCGTACTTTTCAAGCCTCGCCAATTTTCTTGAGTTGCCCATTGTACATCTCCAATATCTCAACCGAGGTTGTTGCATCTTCTGCAGCTTTATCAGCCCTGTATTTGCCTGTAAACCTCGGAAAACGAATAGCAAGACCGCTTCCCTTACGAACAGAATCCATAGCGCACGTGTGAATCGGACTCAAAGTAATCTCCGCACCCAAGATTTCAATCGCGGTCATCGGCTCAAACCAGACATCAGCCTCAAGCATCGAGTTAACTCTCGGATGCTTGTGTTGGATAACATGTTTCTGCAACATCTTCGGAAGCTTAGCCAAATCCTCGTCTGTGAAGCCTGTTCCACATTTCGTAACTGTTTCAAAAGTGTCATCCTCAGGACTGTACGAAGCAAGAAGCAGAGCACCGTAGGTGCCTGCTCTTTTTCCCCTTCCATAAAAAGCTCCAACGACTACCAAGTCAACTGTGTCCGTCATTTCACTCTTGTAATCACGTTTGTATTTTATCCAAAGCCAACCACGTGCCCCAGCTTGATAAACAGAATCATCAGCAACTGACTTACACACTAGACCTTCACAACCGTCTTCAATAGCTTCCAAAAAAAACTTCTCAAGCTCAGTCGCACTGCTAGTAATCATGTGTTTGGCTATTTTCACATGGTCGCCTTCCTTGACCGCTCCTTCAAGGATTCTTCTCCTTGCCAGGTACGGATCTAACGTCAGATCCTTTCCATCAACATACAACGCTTCAAACAGAAAAAGAGAAACTGGATAATCCTCAATAGCTTGACTAATTTCATACTTGCGCCTACGATGCATAAGTTCCTGGAATGGCCGCATTTCGCCCGTGTCAGAATCCACCGCTACACATTCACACTCAAGAATCGCGTCCTTGGCCGTGACATACTTCCTAAAAAGCCCGACAGCATCTGGATATTGGCTCGAAATGTTCTCCAAACGTCTGGAATAAAGTGTCACACTGTCGCCTTTCTTATGCGCTTGAAGGCGTTCGCCGTCATACTTGTATTCAGCTACGCATTTTCCGCCGAGTTTTTCAAGGATCTCTTCAGGAGACGAAAGTCTCTCAGCCAACATGGGTCTAATAGGTTCATTTATGGAAACCCGAAACTTCTTCACTCCCTCAAGTCCTTTTTCAGCGACCGTACTGGCCACTCTTCCAAGATCTGAACAAATATTGTATGCACGTTCAATGTGTTCTCGAGCTTCTTTACCGCCTCCATAAGCTATGGCCAAAGCATCCAGAACGGTCATGTCAGCTATGCCTAACCGGAGATTTCCAGCAGCCGTTCTCATTACGTATTTGGCTTCTTTCGGAGAAGCAGCCGCCAAAAGACCAGCCAAAAAAGAAAGTTTCAGATCAACAGCTCCGGAACCTGAAACTCTGGCCATTTTGTCAAGTGTTTCATAGACTTTTTCAACTGTTAACGGTTGCTGAAAAAACGTCACTTGCTTCTTATTAATTATGAACTTCTGAGCGGTCTCACCGATGTCTCCAGTTTCCTTCAAGTCTTCTTCGATCTCGCTTTCTCTCCTTCCAGAGGCTCTGGCGAGAGCTTTCACGGCTAGTTTTTCAGCTACACCAATTTCGACACCGACAAAATCTGGATATATCCTGCCTTGAGTCAAGTATGCAACTTTGTCTATGATCTCGCGTGCTTCAGGATTCTTCAGAAGGCCAACAAGTAAATCAGTCATTTCTAACCGTTTTGTCGTGGCTTCAATTTTCTCGTAAGCTTCAGCGATGACGCTGTATCTCAATGATTAATCCTCACAAACAGATGCAACCATACAGATATTAAAATTTCATTCTGAACCAGACTTTCACCTAAGCTTGGCGCGTGCAGTCTCACACAAAAGTCTTAAACCTTGTCACGCTTGATGTGTGCTAGGATGATGAAACAGAGAGTCAATAGAGCTTAGGCAGTGATGTGACTCGACGGGCAAACTGACAACCTACATTCAGAACCTATTAGTCAAAGCACAAATGAGAAAAGGAACAAAATCGAAGGATATGAGAACAGAATTTCGGCGGAAAACATTTGCCTAAACCCAAAATAGCAGAAATCTTCGACACTGTTTCCTCAAAGAAGGCAGTCAAATATGGAGTGTACTTGACTGCGGTGATAATATTCTTTACACTGATTTTGCTGCCGCCTGTGCTTGGAATAGCAATCAAATGGAACACAATGCAACAGGTCATAAGTCAACCAGACCTGATGGCGCGAGCACTGACGTCGATTGAAAACTCTTTTGCGATAGCTCTACTGGTCTCCGCCGTAGACATTGTAGCTGCAGTTCCGATGGCATGGTTCATTTCGCGGGGAAAATCGAAATGGCTAAACGCGTTAGACACTCTCGCAGACATTCCATTCATCGTTCCAACCGCTGCGCTTGGTTTTTCACTGCTTCTCTTTTGGAGCGATTCTGGAGGAGTTTCATCACTTTTCGGCGGCACATTGATCTCGCCTGGCTGGCTACTAGTCGTACTGCTTCACTTCACATTCTCCTACCCTGTAGTGGTCAGAGTTATAGTAGGCGCATTGCTAGACTACAAAAAAGAGTATGAGAATGCATCCAGAACTCTAGGTGCACCGCCGTTAACAGCTGCAAGAACTGTAACATTTCCCATTCTAAGACCTTCACTGATTGCAGCGTTCATACTTGCGTTTTCGAGATCAATTTCAGAAACCGGTGCAACATTCATCGTTGCTGGTGCTTTCGAAAACGGACCCGTTTTTATCCAGAACATGAAGAACACTTTTGCTGCACAAAATCCAGCGATGTACGAAGGCACGATAGTATTCGCAAGTTTCATATTAATTACCGTGGCTTGCTTGATTTTCATACTAATTCGTGCCTTTGGAACAAAGCTAAAGATACCAGTAGAAAGGATTTGGCCATCTTTCGAAAGAAAACTGAGCTACTCAAAAGCGACACTCTCAAGAAACACCATAACTCTCTTAGTCTTCTTCAGCATCGTGCTTATTCCATCTATTTTCGTTGCTTTTCCCGCATTCCAAGCCCTTTCCACGGACACCGCACAGAAGGCACTAACAGGCGTAGGCATATGGGGAGGATTCTGGCAAGGCATCCTGCTTTCATATTCTCTTGGAGCAATTGTCACGGTCTTGAACATCATAATCGGCTTGCCGATGGCAATCATAATAGCTCGAAGAAAGCTTGGAAAGCTTCCTTCAGCAATCCTGGATTTGCTTGTAAATATTCCGCTGGTCGTCCCGTCAATAGCGCTAGGAGTCTCTCTCGCCATCTTCTGGAAACAAAGCTTCACTTCATTGCCTGAAATATGGCTACTAATATTCGCTCACCTCTCTATCACATATCCCTATTTTGTAAGGTCAATGTCGGCAGCCGTCGAAAGAATAAGTATGGACATGGAAGAAGCCGCTAGAACCCTTGGCGCCAAACCTCTAGGCGTCTTCAGAACAATAGTCCTTCCATTAACCAAATACTCCATACTCTCTGGTGCAATAATGGTCTTCACTAGAAGCGTAAGCGAGACTGGCGCAACTGTCGCCGTAGCCTCGACTCTCCAAACGGCACCAGTAGTAATCGTTAACTGGGTCAAAACAGCAGGGTTAGCAACACGACTGGATATCGGACTAGGCTGCGGCTTCCTGATACTGTTCTCATTCATAATCCTGCTTGCCTTGCGGTTTATCGCCCGAGGAAAAGGAAGATACTAGTATGCTTAATACCCAGCACACCATTTATGAACAACTTCACAAGATCATAGGCAAAACGTGGAGAGTACCAGACTGATGCCTGACGTCCGCATAGTCAACGTCACCAAAAAGTTCGGAAAGCTTGTCGCAGTAGACAACGTGAGCCTCGAGACAAAAGACAAAGAATATTTCTCCTTGCTTGGACCAAGCGGCTGCGGCAAAACAACCTTGTTGAGGCTCATTGCAGGATTAATCCAGCCCGACTCAGGCAAAATCTACATAGGAGATAAACTTGTTAATGATGTCCCGCCAGAAGACAGAGACATCGGATTCGTTTTTCAAACTTTCGCATTATTTCCACACATGAACGCTTGGAACAACGTCATTTACGGTCCCAGAGTCAAAGGCTTTGACATGAAAAAAGCAGAGACAGTAGGCCACGAAGTGCTTGAAATGGTCAAGCTTCACGAACGTCTAGACGCATTTCCAAACGAACTGAGCGGAGGCATGATGCAGAGAATAGCAGTGGCAAGAGCACTAGCAGCAGGTGCCAAACTACTACTCTTGGACGAGCCGCTGGGACAGCTAGACGCGAAAGTGAGAAACGAACTGAGATATGAAATAAGAAGAATGACAAAGGATCTAGGGCTAACCGCGATACATGTAACTCATGACCAGTCTGAAGCCATGGCAATTTCGGACAGAATTGCCGTTATGAGAAAAGGAAAAATCATCCAAGTTGGCACTCCAGTGGAGCTCTACATGAGCCCACAAAGCATATTCGTAGCACACTTCATAGGAGAATCAAACTTCTTGGAAGGCTACGTCTCAAGTATGAATGGCAAACAGCTCACAATAGAACTTCGCGGTGGAAAAGAAGCCCAAATAGACGATGGAAACGCAAAAATCGGAGAAAGAGTAATCGTAGCCATAAGGCCAGAAACCTTCATCGTCGAAAAAGGAATTAGAAAAAAGGAAAATTCGATTTCTGGCACGATAGAAAGAGTGACATTTGAAGGAACAAACATACGTTATGAAATTAGACTCGAAAATCAGGACTTAATCGTAATTGTCAAACCATCAATGATTGGAGAATGGTTTAATATGGGCGGACAGGTTACAATTAACTTCCCCCATGAGAAAGTGCACATTTTCGCATACCCAGAAGAAGGATTAAAGGAGGAAATATCAGTTGAGTGACCTGATAAAATGGTTTGAAAAAAGAAGAGAAACCAAGGCACTAGCAACGATACAGCGTCACCTCGCTCTGACAATCGAGATAGTTGAAGACTTCGAAAAGGCGATAAAAGCAGCTGTTGACAAGAACGAAAGAGAGATGCAGAAATACACCGAAAGAGTGGCAAGCAGCGAAAGAGAGGCAGACCAGCTTCGAAGAAGGGTCATGGATGAAGTGTCAAGGGGAGAACTTTCACCAGCAGACAGATCTGACCTGATGGATCTCGTAAAAAGGGTCGACAGGGTTGCTGACTGGAACAGAGAATCGACACGCATATTGGGCGCCATCCCTATGGAGCACGTACCAAATTCAATTAAGGATAAGTTTATTGAAATCGTCAGATATGTTAAAAAATGCACGGTTTCTCTTCAAAGATGCATCAACAAAATGATGACAAAACCCGAAGAAGCACTACAAGCTGCAGACGAAGTAGAACGAGAAGAAGAGAAGGTTGACGACATACATGAAGAGGCCAGAAAACTGCTTGGCAAGGAAGAACTGCCGAAAGCGGGAGTAGCAGTTTTAATAAGTCAGCTTTTCGAAGCTATAGAGATGATTGCAGATTCCTGTGAGGACGCATGCGATCAAGTAAGAGTCATAATGGTCCGAAAATGAGATGAAGAAAATGAACGAAATAAAGATCAACATATCAGAATTCAAGAGCGAAGGAAGCGACGTGAAAAAGGAATTAGTCGAATTCCTAAAAGAAAAAACCAAGGCCGAAGTTGACGCAAGAACTAGTGACATAATCATAAAAGGAGAAGGAAAAACAGTTTCCAAAGGCTACGTGCGAGTACTACTGCGAAAATTCCTACACAAAAAGGAACTAAAAGACAACTTCCGAGTAATAGTCGAAAAGGAAAACACTCTGAAAGTCAAAGAAAAGAAGACCGCTGAGGAAGAAGAATAATCGCACTGCCCTCTTTGTTTGTCTAGACAACATCAAGCACTGTCAGTCTCCATTCTTGACAACAAGAAGTATACCCATCAAAACGAAAGCAGCGCCAATAATGAACACAGATGCTGGTAATTCCTGAAATAGAACTATACCTAAAATGGTTGCACCTATGGGTTCAAGCAATGCCATAGTTGCAGTTTCAAATGATTTCAAGTTGGACAGAGAAGAGAATAGCAACGTGTGTGCTGTCGCTGTTGGAATTATGCCCAAGCCCAAAAGCGGCAGGATGACCGATGCATCGGTTGGCAACGTTAAAGCTTTATTTGTGAAGGGGATGCCCAAGAGTGCTACGACCAAGGCTGTCAGAGCATATACAGGAACCATAATAGAAAGGAGATCCATCTGCTTCCTTGTTCTTTTGCCAAAGTTAAGATAAAAGGCTAGAAATATTGCCGCTGCAATAGCTTCGAAATCGCCTTTAATCGTTGAGGTAAGAACTTCCGGATCGGCAGATGTATTTGGTTTTGTGACTTCTGCATAAGAAATCACACATATGCCTATGAGCGAAATTGCCAAACCAAGTACTGCAAAACGGGACGGTTTACTCTTAAAAAGAAATGTTGAAATAAGCATTGAGAAAATCGGTGTAGTGTTGACGAAGACTGTCGCGTCAAGAATTGACGTATCTTTGACTGCTGATATGAAAAATATGAAGTGAAGACCTAAGAACATACTAATTACCACAAGTTCTTTCAAATTCTTCCTAACAAGAGTGAAGTAGAATGATCTTCGAAGAATAATCAGAATCAGCGTCAAGGTTAGACTTGCAACTACTAAGCGCCAGAAAGCTATGGAAAAAGCATCAAGGGCTTGTAGGAACCTTATGAGAATTGATGCTGTTCCGAAGAAGACTCCAGCAATTACTCCTTCTGACAGAGCCATTCTCCTTGTTCTTACATGCATTCATATGCCCTTTTCTTTTCTGATTGACTCCATTAGATATTGTACGATATTTGTGGTTTTCACTTTTTCCTGCAAATTCCAGTAGAGATAGATTAGTTACAGGTGCGTGTACTTTTCCTTATGTAGACCAAGATTACGAACAGCATTGAAATCATGAATGAAGAAACAAGAACTAATGATGAAAATTCTGGAATCACTATTATTTCATCTGCAGTGTATTGGTATATAAAGTAGAGGTATGCATGTGTGCCATTTGAAGAAACGAGCTCATTTGCCGAAATTGGATTCCAATCTACCAACACCGTATATGGGCTGTCAATTATTGCCCGTGGGATGGTCAATCTGCAGAATTCAGTTGTGTCTCTCTCTCCGAGAACGTGTAGAATGAGATACTTCTGCCCGTATTCTAAGTACTGATTCGGAGTAGAAAGCCACCATGATACTTGAAGGTCACGAACAGAGCAGTTGCTTATGACTTGAACGTGATACTCTCTGCCGTCATTTACAACAAAGTCATAGAATCTACCCATCAACGGATAGTTATCAGTGTTATTTGCGACTATTGTGAATACTGTGTCTCCTAATCCATCGAGATTGGCGTCAACACCCGTGTAATTGCTCCAGTAGTTTCCTCCTGAAGGAGTACCATCATCCCACATATTGATGTATAACGTGTCAGTGAAGGCTTGTTGACGATTCTCCAAAAAATTGTTATGAAAAATAATGTTGTAGGAAGACTCGATTCGAATTCCAACCCCATTATTGAGGGCAACATAGTTTTCAAGTATATTATTGTTGTTCGAGGAAAATCTGAGCCAAATTCCAAATCGTTGATTCGTTGTCACATTGTTTCCAATAATAGTGTTATAGCTTGGACCTCCAGCCAGTCTTAGTCCATCGTAACTGTTTCGGGTCATGTTGTTTCCAGATATGAGATTGTTGTTTGAAGAATAGGTCAGATGAATGCCAAAAGTGTTGCCCTCCAGGTCGTTTCTACATATCGAATTGTTTGAAGAATCTTTAAGATAAATTCCATTGGTATGGTTCAGGACATCATTGTCTGAGAGAGTGCAAGTTGAAGATGACTGCAAGGATATCCCATCTACTGTGTTGTTCGCGATGTGGTTTTGGGAGACAGTGTCGCCAGATGATTCAAGAATCAGGACGCCAGAACTATTGTCTCTAATATTGTTGCCGGAGACATTGCAGTTACTAACATTGCTAAGAAAGATACCGCTATTCTGGAAACTGCCACTGTGGCTTATAGTGAATCCCGTTATTGTGACATTACTTACTATCACATTGACGACATTTCCTACATTACTTCCATCAACCGTAGTTGTCTCTCTGTCTTCTCCGATTAGAACTATAGATTTGTCAACAACAAGATTTTCTGGATACACTCCGGAATCCACCTTTACAGTGTGCCCATCAAGAGTCTCATTTGCCTCTATTGCATTCTGAATCGAAGTGTAATTCAAGCCAGTGTTAATATTATGAACTGAACCACTACTCGTGGCAGATGTTCGAACGGTGTTGAACCTAACGCACATTAAGGAAGACAGCAATACAAAGAGAACAAAAACAAACTTTCCATTCATGTTACATCGCCAAGTGTACTCTGCTGACTGCAGTTTTATGGATTGCGGAACGAAATTTGATTAGTCTCCAGTAGCATTTATCTCTCAATTGAGAGCCGTCTTCCCTTCTTCGTACTTCAAATCGCATAGTTTTCTGTCTATCCTTGGGGAAATATATAAACGGGCAATCTACAGCATCCTAAATAGGAATACGTGTAACATAGACCATGAACTGCCAAAAATGTCAAAGGGAAGTATTCTTGCCTTTCAGGTGTCCATATTGTGGAGGCTACTTCTGTTCTGAACATCGTCTTCCAGAAAAACATAGTTGCGCACAAATAGATCTGGCACGCACGTCGAAAATGGAGTTTCAACCAGCAACCGTTCAGAAGCAAAGGCCATACAAATACTCAATTACGTATGAACCACTTGCGCCAGCAAATGGAAGAATACGCTTCAGCGCTAAAGAGATTAAGCATTTGACGGCAGCTGCATTGCTTGTTGTTGGAGTTGGGCTGTCTGTAACGTTGTTCTCCAGTTTTTTCTACAACACTCATGCAGCTGATTACATAGTGCCAGCTGCATTTGCAGTCATTTTGATCATATCATTCTTTACGCATGAAATTGCTCATAAGGTGGCAGCGCAGAGACGTGGTTTGTGGGCGGAATTTCGATTGACCCGTCTGGGGGCGATTTTGACGTTAGTCTCAATTATCCCAAGTTTCTTCAAAATAATTTCTCCAGGCGCAGTTATGGTAGCCGGGTTTACTGACAAAGAAAACATGGGGAAAATATCCATAGCAGGTCCAATCACGAACCTCGTATTTTCAGTGACGTTCTTGTCGGGTTCAGTCATTCTTTCTCCCTTCCTTCCTTTTCAATATGAGACAGTACTTCTGATTGCTGCTTTCTTTAACGCGTGGATAGCATTGTTTAATCTTGTTCCTTTCGGCATATTTGACGGATTCAAAATTTTCCAATGGAACAAGAAAATTTGGGGGCTAATTTTCACATCAAGTTTGATTCTGACAATAATCCTATACATGCTTATCTGGTAGAATACATCCTAGTGAGAAGATGAAAAGATTTAGATACTTTTAACACTAGTTGCTTAACGATACGCATGGTCAATAGAGATAGACATGATATTGCTATTGAAATATTGAAAGAGACAGTTTCTGGAAAGAAAAAGACAGAACTTATGAGCGATGTAGGACTTTCATATTCGCAATCAAAACAATACTTAGAAAAAATGTTAGAAAACGGGTTACTGGAAATCGATGACAAGAAAAGGTTCAAGACAACGAAGAAAGGACAAGACTTCGTGGGAAAATGCGGAGAATGCGGGCTCTTTAATTGGGATAAGCAGAAAAGATAACTTGTCGCTTTGTCTACAAAAGCTCTATCGTTACATGCACTTCTTCGGGCACTCGAATCCTCATGATACGACGCATAACACGTTCTTCAGCATCCATGTCTATTAGACGCTTATGAATGCGCATCTCCCACTTGTCCCAAGTTGCAGTTCCTTCACCACAAGGTGACTTCAAAACAGGAATCTTCAGCCGCTTAGTGGGTAATGGAACTGGGCCGTTAATTTTGGCTCCTGTCTTCTGGGCGATAACTTTCAGCTCAGTGCACACTTCTTCCAGTTTTCCATAGTCTGTGCTCGTTAAACGTATCCGCGCTTTTCTAACCATCGCCCATCATTCCTGACATGTTAGCACCGACAGATTTATTGGGTATTTACCTTTACACAATTGACCGCAAATAAAAACTTATCGAAACAAAACAACCACAACAGTGCAACATCGGTGAAGACAACTATGCAAAACACAAAACTAAAGGCTAATGGAATACTCATAGACTTGGACGGCACAATACTTGACGTAAGAAAAGCCTACCTAGAAGCAGCGAAAACGGCTTTTGCAAAGGTGGGACAGGAAGCATTTGACATAGTAGTAGTCTTAGAAATTCCAAAGAGACTTGAACAGGACCTGCCAATAGATGACCTAGTAAGAGGGATTGATGCAAAGACATTCTTGGACGCGTATCTTGATGCATACCATCGAGCAACGATTGAGAAAGCAAAACCAATTTCTAACGTGTCAGATACGCTTAGGAAACTGTCAGAGAAAGCAAAGTTGGCTTTAAGCACAAAGCGGAAAGTTCCTAGGAAAGAAGTCATCGCAGAGTTAGAGAAATTCGGTCTGATCAAATACTTTGATTATGTGGTGACTGCAATGGACACTAAGAATTCGAAACCTTCTCCTGAAGGCCTGATGAAATGTTCAGAATTACTGGGCATTCAAAGCTGTGAATGTATAGTGGTGGGTGATTCCGTCGTTGACGTACGGGCTGGGAAAAATGCAGGAATCAGAACAGTCGCGGTTCTGTCCGGAATCTACTCCCGTGAAGAGCTGGAGAGGGAAAAACCAGACTTAATTCTGGAAAGTGTCAATCAGCTCCCCGATTTTATCGAATAACTGGCAAAAATGGCTTCAGAATATTCCAGAAACCAGAATATAGCTGAATCTTACTGAAAAAAGTTATAGAAGCTACTATAAATAAAGCTTATTAAAAGCTCAAGGGTCTAACTTAAGATGGAGAAGGCTTCAAAGCGGGAATCCTCAATGAACTTCATGGAAATGCTGCTATCTGATAAGCTAAAAGAAAGAAATCCTATGCTGGATGTTTTCGGTTCAGACCGCAAAGTACTGCAGATAGCATGCCAAGACTTCACAAACTATCTTAAAGTTCATTGGGATCTTATTGGAAAAGAAGCTAATGAATGTGAAATTGTAGAAAGATTGGAAAAAATCTTTAACGAGAACCCAAGCGAGTTGGGAGAATTTCTGGGCGTCTGGACCGGAATATGGCTTGGAAAGTGGAAAGAACGAGTAAAGTTGCTTATAGGCGACGAGAACTCAAAAAGATGGAACAGAGTTACAAGAATTCTTGAAAATGCAGAGACTGCGTGGAGAAAACTTTCTAATCGCCAAGAAATGCAAGAAATGATAACGAATACCTTGATCAAGAACGCAGAAATCTGCGGCACATCGATCCTTGCAGAAAATCTTCTGAAAATGGAATTAGGAGAAGAAAAGACAAACTGCCGCAACGAGGAAGAACGAACATTAAACGTTCTCAACGCTACCCTGAGCAAAGCAAGAGAATTGGCTCAAAGCAAAGGACCATTGATCTTTGTCAAAGTTGACAAAGGTTACTACCAAAGCAGTTCAGTGTGAATCACGAAAGCTTCACCAATCAGCCATTTATTGTTTCATTACAAATTCGGATCTAGGACTCATGTGCCCTTCAGAAGAATGGCATATACAGTAGAAACTCCTGATTTTGTCCATAGAAATCGAAAACGACTAGAGTTACAAAAAAGATCCTAGCTTAGCCTTTCCCTGCTCAGTGTCTTTGTTTGCCATGAGTATTTCCTAAGTGTTGCTGTTTCCCCATAACCGCAAGCTGCGCATCGCTTCTTTCTCACATGATAGGCCCTTCTTCCACATCGTCTACACTTTATGTGAACGGTTTTGCCAGCACGTTTGCCAAAAGACGGGGTTCCTTGTCCTCCCAAAGCTGTCACCTTGGCGGTGGTGAAATAAGAACTACGTTGTCTCCACGTACGATTATTAGCCCTAGTTTCTTGATGTTCTCAGTCGTTGTGGTGTCTTCTGTCTCTTCCAAGACCAAGTTTAGGTGTTGATCGAATCCCTTCAGTCTGCCACGTAAGCTTTTTCCACCCTTCAGCCTGACTAGCACTATCTTTCCCAAGTTTTGCTCAAGTATGTCAGTCGTCATTTCACTCATTTTGAAGCCTCGAACTACACGCTTATGTCTTTTATACTTATACCATTTAAACCTATCTAAGAGAAGAACCAATATGTCTGAAAAACATAGGAGACACTTCCTGAAGGACAAAGAAACAAAAAACCTCCTAAACGAGGTTTCAGGAAGACTTGGGGTTGATCTAAACCAAATCTTCAAGAAAGCTAACGTTGAAATTGTTGAGACAGAATCTGCGGAATTTTTCTTCCTAGACGGCAGGCCACTGTTTTTCAAGTCCGGTGAGAACGTTTATCCGACGTTGGTTTTCAAGGAGTTTTTCGTCTTGGCACCTAAAGTTGTCGTGGATATGGGTGCCGTCCCATATGTTTGTAAGGGTGCAAATGTGATGGCACCTGGAATTAGACGTTTTGAAGGAGAGTTCAGAAAAGGCACCATTGTTTTTGTCGTAGATGAGAAACATGGCAAACCGATTGCGCTTGGCGAAATAATCTACGACTCAGAAACAGCAAAGGACATTAAGCAGGGTGTAGTGGTCAGAAACATTCACTTTGTCGGCGATAGAATATGGGACTTTGCAAAGAAGCTTGGAGCTAAGGATTAGCAGAGGCCTAATCAAGCCTGCACACAAGAGAAACTAGAATACTTTAATAGTCAAACCGTACTAAGATTTCAAACGCTGAATTAAGAAACGCTTAAACTATCGAACAGTAAAAGAACTTAAGAGAGGGGGTCATATTGCCAAGTCTAGGTAATGTGTTTCGAAAATCCAAAAAGGCAGAAAAGGAAGCTGAAGCTAAAAATGGCTCTGGCAAGACCTACTTGAAAGCAATGCCTCTCAAGGATTTGACTGATCTCGAATCCATAAAAAACGAAGTTAAATCGGGAAATGTCCTAATTCTCAAGATAACTCCTCTCGCAAGCAAGAACATTGATGATGTTAAGCATGCGGTGAGCGAGTTGACTGAATTTGCAGAATCTGTCGGTGGAGACATCGCAAGACTAGGGGAAGAGCGAGTTGTGGTCTGTCCGCCTAATGTGAAAATCTGGCGGGAGAAAACACCTGTGTCAAGCGAGCCTTTACCTACAGCAGCCTGAAAGTTTCCAACAACGCGGGGGCAAATGCGTGGATTCCGCACCGCTTATCGACAAAGTTTGCTATGCTCAAGCACTTTGCCCTTTCACCATGGCATACAACAACCCTTTCGGGATTTGGCTTCAAATGAGTGAGGTAGTTGATTATTTGTCGCCTATCAGAGTGCCCAGAAAATCCTTCAATTGATTCCACCCGCAAGTTGACTTTTACAACGTCCAACTTGCCTTCAGGAGTTACCACAGTGACCTCGTTCAAACCTTTCTGCACTCTTCTGCCCATCGTGCCCTCAATTTGATAACTTACAAAAATCACTGTGCATTTTTCATCGTTTGCCAGGCTTTTGAAGTACTCTATCACTGGTCCGCCTTCAAGCATTCCGGAAGTTGCCATTACGATGCATGGTTCGCCGTCTATTACCTCTTGTCTCACATTTGGATGCTCCACAATTGTAAAGTAGTCTGATTGGAATGGGTTTACGCCATCGTGAAGTATGCTGTTGCGGACTTCTCTCCCCAAATACTCTGGAAAAGCCGTGTGGATTGCGGTTGCCTCGGAGATCATGCCTTCAATGAAAACTGGTGCTTCTTTCATCAAACCTCGCTTCATATAACCATCGATGATGAGCATGATCTCTTGAGCTCTGCCAACTGCCGGAACAGGTATCAAAACCTTGCCTCTGCGTTCCAAAGTTTCATTGACGATTGTGGTTAAGCGTTCTTCAGCTTCGAGTCGTGAGGGCATAATGTCATCCACGCCGCCGTAAGTGCTTTCACTTATCACTGTTTCCACTCTTGGAAATTCTGCTGTGGCAGCTTCCAACAGCATAGTTCTAGAATATTTGTAGTCGCCTGTGTAAACGATATTGTGCAGTCCTTCTCCCACGTGCAAATGCGCCATTGAAGAACCTAGAATGTGACCAGCGTTGTGCAGTGTTAAGCGAATGTCTGGAGCAATGTCTGTAACTACACCATATCGTAAAGGAATCGTGTGCAAAACGCATTCGCGAACATCTTTCTGATCATAATATGCACTTGTGCCTTGTTTGTTTGCTACGTCCAGATAGTCAAGCTGAAGCAGTGTCATCAAATTAGAAGTTGGAGCTGAACAGTAAATCGGACCATCATACCCGTATTTGTAAAGGAAAGGCACCAAACCACAATGGTCAAGGTGAGCATGGCTTATTATGACAGCATCAAGAGAATCAAGCTCAAAACTGGGATTGTCAAGCCTTGGGAAAGCTTCAAAAGGTTTTTGCGAACCTGGATTAATGCCGCAATCAACTAGAACGCTGCTTTCCCTCGTTTGAACAAGAAAGGCCGAACGCCCAACTTCTTGGGCGGCTCCAAGAGCCGTAATTCGAACATCTCCAACTTCGTACATTTTTGGTCGAAAAATTCTTTCTCCTATCGTACGGAGAATTCTGTCTCTTTCTCTACTTTCCGAATGAAGATAATGACGCATATTAGTGACTATCTTGGATTTCAATGGTGGACTTCTCAAAACCTGGGGACGCCACTTCGTCTGCTTTATGATCTCCTGCAAAACCGCTCCGTTTTTGCCAATAACAAGCCCAGGTTTTTTGGCTTCCATTATTATTTCTCCGAGGCTTGGATCGAAGTTTACATCTGTAACTTCGGCTTCAGCTGTGACTATGTCGCGTGCGATTCGTTCAGCGTCGTTTTCTGGGAGCCTAACTGAAGGATCGGAGCGTATTACTATTCGTTTTCTTATGACGTTAACGATCTCAGCGATCACGTTGCTCTGCTCAACCAAGACTTCGGGGTTCTTGGTGTAAACAGCAAGTGTGGGACCTTCATATTCTATTCTTGTTATTTCGGCTGATTTGGGAACATGCTCCAAAATGTATTGGCTTATCTCAACTTTTTCCTTCTCAGAGCTAGGCGCCACGATCTTGACTTCCTCAACTTGCCAGAAGCTGTTTCTTCTCCTTTTCAGTCAACTCTCTGTAACCTTTGTCGTCAATTACTGCAATGTTGAAGCTGTCGCCACTGGCAGAATCACGTTTCATTGCAGCGGTAACGGCTTTGACGATTATAGGCAGGTTCTCCTCGACCTCTGCGTTTTCCTTGAATCTGTCTTCTAGAATACCATACACTATTGGCGAGCCAGAACCTGTGGAAACGCATTTTTCTTCTGTAAGGCTGCCGAATGGGTCCAAGTTGTAAATGTGTGGTCCAGTATCGTCCACGCCGCCTATCAGAACCTGCGTCATCAATGGCATATATCGTGCAGAAAACAGAAGGTTCGCGATGAGTCTAGCGGCTGAGCTTATCGGTAATGGTCTGCCCATTTCCAGTTTGTAAAGCTGTGCGTTCGCCGTTAGTATGTCTACAGTTCTCTGAGCGTCAGCAACGGTTCCAGCAATCGTCATAGCAATGTGATCATCTATCTTGTACACTTTCTTTCCATATTTGTGAGCCACATAGAAACCCATGGTTACGCGACTATCTGAAGCCAGTATAACGCCGTTTCTACATACCACTCCGATGGTTGTTGTTCCTTTTAGCACTAATCGGTTTACTGAATCATTATTGTATTCCATTTTAGTTTTCACCCAAAACCTAAATGCGTCACGAAATTACTTCGCTGGGAAGTAGCATGATGTAATCATGCCATGGGATTTATTAATATTACGGTTCAAAGCGACAAAACAGAAAACACCGGATTTCTGGCTGATAACCATAGAATTTAATAAGACTTAAACGCGAATTATATGAAAATGTAAACAGTTAGAAAATAGTGATTGATTTGCTCATGAGATATCATCGCATGCAGCTTCCTAGAGAGGTAATCGTTGGAAACGGAAGCATAAGTCACGTTGCGAAAATCTCTCGGAGACTAGGGTTCACGAAATCCGCCCTGATAATTGCAGGCTCGAAAACATACGACATTGCTGGAAAAACGGTCGCAGAACTTCTTGAAAAAGAAGGAATGGAAATCAGCACTTTTCTCGTTGAAACAGCAACAATCAAAGATGTTGAAGCTGTCGAAGAAAAAATAAAAAATCTAAACCCTCAAGTCGTTTTCGGAGTGGGCGGCGGAACAAAAATAGATGTTGCAAAACTCAGTTCTGCACGTCAGGAAATCTCCTTCATTAGTATCCCAACAACAGCTTCCCATGACGGATTTGCTAGTCCTCTAACCTCGATCAAAGGCTCTGAACAGCCATACTCCGTTATGGCTCAAGCACCATTGGCCATCATAGCGGATACAAACATAATAATGCAAGCACCTTGGCGTTTCGCAGTAAGCGGCTGTGGCGACGTAATTGCAAAACTGACCGCAGTCAAGGACTGGAAACTTGCACATGAAGAAAAGAACGAGTATTATGGAGGATATGCCGCAAGTCTAGCCTTGATGAGCGTCAAACTTGTAACACAAAGCACCAACATCATAAAACCAAATAATGAAGAAGGTTTAAGGCTACTCATAGAAGCCCTAGTGAGTTGTGGCGTATCCATGAGCATAGCTGGTAGCAGTCGTCCATGTAGCGGCTCAGAACATCTGTTTTGCCACGCACTCAATATGATCAGGCCAAATCATGCCTTACATGGTGAACTATGCGGTGTTGGAGCGATAATGATGGCTTATCTGCATGGAACGGATTGGAAACGCATAAGAAACACGTTGAAACAGTTGGGAGCACCTACGAATGCCGTTGAAATCGGCTTAGATGAGGAAGACGTGATAAAAGCGTTGGAGATGGCAGCAACCATAAGACCTGAAAGATACACGATACTTAACAAAGTGAACATGAACCGGAAATCTTGCAAGAAACTGGCAAGAAAAACCGAAGTAATATAGGGGCTTCTTGACTAGGTTTCTAGTTCTTTTTCTTTCTTGGGTCTAGTCTTCTTTTCCGTCGTCTGTTTCACTTCACTTTTCTTTGGTTCAGCTTCCTTTTCTGGCTTGGGCTCAGCTTCAAAGGTTTCAGTGAAATTTACGGTGGTTTTTTCAGGGATGAATCTTTGTATGTCCAGGGCTATGCCTCTTTTCGCCACTTGGATTCCTTCTAGATAGAAGGCTTCTTCTGCCATCTCTATGCTAACGGTCTTCGCATCAACATTGAATTTAAACTTGCTTTCCTCGACAGCTGGAATTCTCCTATGCATAAGGGCGGCAATTTTCTCCTGCACTGACTCAAGTTTATTTCGAACGGTGACGCTGTATATGAGGGTCTTTCCAGCTAACGGTGGATTGAAGTCAAGCAAAACTCGCCCTGCCCCCATGGTTCTGATTGTAGCCATCTTTCCACCATATTCTACGCGTGCCCCAACACTTGGTGCTATTCCTTTAGCAATCAACTGCTTCAGCGGAACACGTCTAACCTTCTCAGCATCTCGTGGCCCGAACGCTTTTTCAGGGGAAATTTCAACAGAAGTCTCCTTGCCAACCTCCATCTTTAGGAGATTCTCGTCCAGTTCTTTGAGAACCCATCCTTCACCTATCACGATGAGATTGGGTTCGTAGATCTCGCCTTCTTTGTGCAGATGTTCCTTTTTTGCAGTTTCTTCGTTTGTTGTGTCGAAAACTTCGCCTGTTTCCTTCACTTTAGCGACATAGTCTATTCGTATGAAGTCTCCCTTCTGCAAACTCATAATCATCATCTTTTGATGGTATTGGCAAAATAAGTTTTAAACTTGGATAAAAGCTTTCGCTCCAACAAACAGCCCTCTAACTTCACATTGTCAAATGCAATTCGGAAATCAAATAAGCTTAAGTTCAACGACCTGTCTAAGTTGGCTTCTCCGTAACCTTGGAGAAAGGAAATGTCTCAAGACCGAAATCAAAGCAACCGCAAAAAAGCCTATGTAGGTATAGTCCTTCTAGGGATCGTGAGCTTGCTGGGTGATATCGTTTATGAAGGCTCCAGAGGCGTTGTTCCAGACTATCTGGGGTTTCTGGGCGCTACGGCATTAATAGTAGGGGTAATTGGTGGAGCAGGTGATTTCTTAGGCAACGCAATGAGACTCGTCAGCGGATTTTTGGTTGACGCAACACGGGCCTACTGGTTTTTCATATTCCTAGGTTACGGGTTGATCGTTTCGATTCCGTTTTTGGGATTTTCCGGAGGGTTAGAGATGGCAATAGTTCTGGTGTTGCTTGAAAGACTTGGAAAAGCTCTCAGGTCACCTTCTAGGGATACTGTTCTGTCGATTGTGAGTAAAGAGGTGGGAGCGGGAAAAGCTTTCGGTATCCATGAGCTTCTTGATCAGGTGGGTGCTGTTTTTGGACCTTTAATGGTGGCTGCTCTGATGTTCTATAGTAACAACAATTACCGATACACGTTCAGTTTTCTTCTTATGCCCTTCTTAGTGCTTCTGGCGGCTCTGGTTTATGCATACAAGAAAATAGGTTCCAAGACGACCGTTGAGCTTCCAAGAACAAAAGGAGAAAAAGGGAAGCTACCAAAGCCATTCTATCTTTACACGGTTGCCGTTTTGGCAAACACGATTGGGTTGATACCTTACACATTGATACTTTTCAAAGCCTCAGTGATTCTCATGCCATTGAAGCAGGATTGGATTGTGCCGCTGATCTATGTGCTTATCCAAGGTGTGGATGCACCTGCTGCTTTGCTTTCAGGATACGCTTACGACAAGTTTGGGATAGAAGTCTTGGCTTTGCCGTTTCTGCTCTCCTTGTTTCCGCCGTTGCTTGCAATGATTGATGGTGGATTGCCGATCTTAATAGTGGCAGCCATATTCTTCGGCTTGGTTCTTGGAATGCAAGAATCAATTTATCGTGCTGCAGTTTCAAAGTTGGCGCCAATTTCTTCGAGGGGAACAGCATACGGCATATTCAACACGGCTTATGGCGTTGGCTTTCTCATTAGTGGTGCTATTTACGGTCTATTGATGGATTATAAACTGTCCTTCGTTGTAGTAGGTGTGTACGTTTGCGCAATGCAAGCAGTTGCATTGTTTTCATTGTTTGATGTTCGCTCGCAATTAAAGAGGACTGATTCGCTCTGAGTGGTTATCTTACGATGGGTAACCCTGGGTTAAGTTAGAAGGTTAAGCGATTTGATGCATGAAATTCACGGAAGTTTTATTAGGTTTAGCAATCGTTGAATTATGTTGCAAACAAGTCAAAACTTAGAACCACTTTACTAACAGAGTGTTGTAGTGTTGAATCGTTTGAGAATAAACATTAAATAGTTGTTTCTATCATATACTTGCTCTTAAACTATCAATTTAATCGAGGTGAAATGTGAAATGGTTAGTGAAGGAAGAGGCCGCTTGTTCAGAAGAAAGGACGGCAAATACCTGATTTACCTGCCACTCGATCTAGCCGAAGACAGCATGTTCCCATTCAAAGAGTACACCAAAACAAAACGAGGAGCAGACTCAATACCTCTCAAAGTAGCCTTCAAACTGGGCGACGACAAGCTGCTGATAACCAAATGGAAAGAAATAGAAAGCGAATGAGACTGCAGAATCATCATTGCAGTTCATGAATTCGAAAATGAAGCGTTGCATACAGCCACTATTTTTCACTTTTGTTTAACTCAAACTTTGTGTAAACTCGGTTCCCTCGAGTCTTACCGACTTTCGCTTCTCTCAGCAACAGTGCGTTGATAGTGCATAATGCAGTCGAAATCAGCAGTCTATGTACAGTCAAGACTATTAGGGTCGAAGAAATATAGTTTTGTGCATTCAATGGCAAGGTGAAAGCTGATTTGATTGGGAGAGATGTTGGTGGTCCAAAAATCGTTGTTGTCGGCGCTGGCTTTGTCGGAACTACATTTGCTTATTCTATGCTCATTCACGGCTTAGCATCTCAGATCGTGATTATTGATATCAACAAGGAAAGGGCAGAAGGGGAGGTTATGGATCTCAACCATGGAATGCCCTTCGCCTATCCAACGAAAATATGGACTGGAGACTACTCCGACTGTAGAGATGCTGATGTCGTGATAATCGCTGTCGACAAGGGTCAAAGGATTCAGCAGTCACGTTTGGAATTGGCAGAGGGAAACTTTCAGATGCTGAAGCAGATAGTTCCCAGCATCGCGAAGTACAACAGCGAGGGAATCTTGCTGGTGGTTACTAATCCGTTGGACGTCATGACCTACGCTGCTCTGAAACTGTCAGGGTTTTCGAAAAGCAGAGTCATCGGATCGGGAACAATCTTGGACACTGCTCGACTTCGCTACTTACTTGGGGATCATCTTCAAGTTGATCCGAGAAACGTTCACGCCTACATAATTGGGGAACATGGTGACAGCGAAGTGCCTGTGTGGAGTCTTGCGAATGTTGCTGGAATCAGACTGAAGGACTATTGTCCAATTTGCAAAGTCCCCTACAGCCCTGATGATTTGAACGACCTATTCTTGAAAGTGAAGAATGCTGGATATGAGATTATAAAGCGAAAAGGCAGGACCAACTATGGAGTCGCGTTGGGATTGACCAAAATTGTGGAGAGCATAGTTCGGGATGAAAATGGTATCGCAACTGTTTCCTGTTTTCTTGAGGATTACTATGGTGTTAGTGACATTTGTTTGAGTGTACCGGTGATCTTGAATCGAAGCGGCGTGAAAAAGATTATCAAGCTTCCATTGGATGAAAAAGAGATCGCAGCCTTCCAAGAGTCAGCTGCAATTGTAAAGAAAGTCGCAGATTCGCTGGGACTCTGAATTTCCTTTAACGGTTTGGAAGCACTGAAACTAGCCTAGACCGCGCGATACGGCCAGCAAGATTATCTTTACCTCTCTCCTAAGAGGTGGAAGATGCTCTCTTTTGTGGGTTATAACTGTGATAGTGCTCCCATTATCAACAGCGGAGTAATTCAGAACGTGACTCACCTTGAATTCTGACAAGATAGTAGCCCGGGATAGCTTCAAACTCTCGGTTCAAACTTTTTCTGAATACTATCAATTTGCGAGTGAGAACCTAGCTGAATTGCGATTGAAACAGTTAGGTTTTAATAGCATTTTCGCTATTCACCCGAGAGCTCGACGTTCTTTCGCTGTCATGTTATGCGAGAAAAAGGAATAGACCTGTCAGCCAACAAGCCAAAACTGATTACTAACCCGATGGTTCAGGAAGCAGACATGATAATCGTGATGGGATACAGCGCGCAAGGATTCTTCCCTATTCTT
>CAYHEV010000002.1:0-81000 GCA_964355725.1 uncultured Candidatus Bathyarchaeia archaeon
CAGAGTCTACTTGAAAAAGACGGAGCTGCTTTAGAGACTCATTACCGCTACATTCTCGAATCATTGGGCAAAGAAAAGGGCATGTTAGGCGTCATATTCAGAAAGTCCCAGAACAGAATCCAAGATCCTGCTAAACTGAAACGCCTACTCGAACTCATTAACCAAGAAACATGGATAGGCTTAGACATTGACGTTAAAGGCGAAATCTACGAGGGCCTACTCCAGAAGAACGCAGAAGACATCAAAGGCGGAGCCGGACAATACTTCACGCCCAGATCCTTGATCAAAGCCATAGTCGAAGTCATGCGCCCAGAACCGGGTCAAACCATAAACGACCCAGCGTGCGGAACAGGTGGCTTCATAATAGCAACCCATGACTACATTTCCAAGAACTACCAACTGGACGTGGAACAAAAATGCTTCCTCAAAAGCGGAACCTTCAGCGGAAAAGACATTGTTGACTCGGTTGCCCGCCTGTGCGCAATGAATCTCTACCTGCACGGCATCGGTGGAGACCAAAGCCCAATAGAAGTCGGCGACTCACTCATATCCGACCCGGGCACACGCTACGACGTAGTCATGACTAACCCGCCCTTCGGCAAAAAAAGCAGCATAACCATAATGAACGGCGAAGGCAAAGCAGACAAAGAATCACTAACCTACGAACGCCAAGATTTCTGGGCTACTACCAGCAACAAACAGCTCAACTTCCTCCAACACGTCAAAACCCTGCTCAAAATCAACGGGAAAGCCGCCATAGTCGTCCCAGACAACATCCTCTTCGAAGGTGGAGCAGGAGAAACAGTAAGGAAAAAACTACTCCACGAGTGCGACGTCCACACTCTTCTAAGACTTCCAACAGGAGTATTCTACGCCCAAGGCGTCAAAGCCAATGTTCTCTTCTTCGAACGCAAACCAGCCAGCGAAAAACCCTGGACAAGAACCCTCTGGATCTACGACCTACGCACAAACAAGCATTTTACACTAAAAACAAACCCACTAAGATATGATGACCTACAAGACTTCATCAAATGCTACAACCCTCAAAACCGCCACGAAAGAACACCAGCAGAGCGCTTCAAGGCTTTTGGGTACAACGATCTCATTCAAAGAGACAAAACAAACCTAGACATATTTTGGCTCAGAGACGAAAGCCTCGAAGACACCGCAAACCTACCACCACCAGACGTCATCGCAAGAGAAATAACAGAGAACCTACAATCCGCATTAGAACAATTCAGCAACATACAAGAAAATCTAAAAGAAACTAAGAACCAACCAGACTCTCAAACGTAGGCTTATCCCGAGTTACCTCACTATCTTCTTCTTAAGTTTGATTATTACCTCTTTCATGTCATTCACAAGCTTTGTGCGGCGCAGATCATATTCAATCAGCCTGCTCTCTTTCCAAGCCAACTTCACTATTTGCTCAACGACTGCGCCTATTTTTGTCAAATCTTCAAGTCGGGCTCCAGATCCATAAACTTCTATCTCTGGTTTCTCAAGCTCGGTCATTTCCTTCCGAAACAGGTCAATAGGATTCGTCTTTTTCAGGGCCGCCTCTTCAAAGTTGAAGGCTTTGACCATCACTCCATGATCCTGAAGTCGAAAAGTCAGCTCGCTTGAACGTATCCTAAGCTCTGGATATGCTTTCTTGAGTTCAGAATCTGCGATTTCTTCGACAGCGTTTCTAGCAGAGAGATGCAGTTTGGAATATCCTGGCAATTCACTGTGTATTTTGGAGACGCTGTTTCTCAGTTTCTCATCAGCAAGAAGATACAAGTAATCGTTCATAATGTCTGCAAATGCGCTAATGGGAGTATCAGGAAATGAAGAGTAAGCTGGATCTTCCGCATCCTCGGTTAATCTGAGAAATTCAGTGAAAACTCTCAGCAGAGGCCCATATATCTTCTCCCTCATAAGAATCGCATGCTCACGAGCAATCTTCCTTTTCTCCGATTCAACAAGAAGCCTGTGCTGAACCACATACGTGGAAAAAGCACCTGTCAAAAAAGAAAACGTCAACTGAACAAATCCCACACTCCAAAGATACCCAAGAAATGCAACAAGTGCTGAGCCTATTGCGCCTAGACCACCAATCAAGTCTTCTCTCTGCATAGCGAACCACATTTCCTATCCAGGGTTTCAAACGTCCTTGCTTTTGGCACGTACTCTTGTACGCCCTAATATACTTTTCAAAGCTTCTTCAGGAGTCGGAATCTCCTTCTTGATCTTTTCAATTTTGGACGAGGAGGAGACGCAAAAAATTTCAACCTCCTCCTCCTCGTCCAGTAACCCTAAAGTTAAAGTTTCATGTAGACTGCTCTTTCTGATTTCTTCATTACGCTAGCTATGACTTCAACACTTTTTCAATCTGAAGCAGGCTTCCGCAACTTCGGGGAAACTGAATGATGAAGATCGAAGAGCCTTGTTTTCTCATCTTACCGAGTTTGCTCGTCAACCTTCTGTGAAGAGGAAGAGTGCCAGCCCTGACCTGATAAGCAAGGTCTTTTCTTCAGATGGAGTCTGCCTAGATGAGAGTCAACGTTGTGTTTCGGCCCAGTCTTCGCTGAAGTCGTTGTGTCAATTCTCTTGTTAACATCAACTTCTGACCCAAGCCGACGCATCTTCATGTACACTTCAGGATACTGCTTTCCAAGCTTCTTCGCTATAGCCTCAACTGAAACGCCTTCAGAAACAAGCTTCTTCAACACTCGGCAACTCTGCCGGAACTTTCGCAGAACTGGTAGTAGTAGTCGGCGGTGTTTGTGTGTAACCACCTTCTACTACTACCAGTTTCAGCCCTAGGCGACAACACTTCTGGCTAATGGCATCTTTGTTCTTTTTCAAAGTTTGAGCAATAACACGCTCTGTGACTTGCCTTCTTTAACGAGTTGAGCGAGCTTCCTCTCTTCTTCAACTGTCCACGGCTTTCCTTTCATTCTTTACACCTCCTGCTCCGAAAGAACCCGTTCACACAGGTTCATTTTTGATCTTCACCTTCTTTCATTCTTCTCTCAAGCTCCTCAACGCGTCTCAGCAGGGTTTCCAACAATTCGGTCTTCTTCGCCATCTTGGCTTCACATTGTCAGTAGCGATCAAGTTTCTGAGTATGATCAGCTGTCTTGCCTATGAAGGCGGCGAACCACTTCCAAACTCTTAAATACTGCTCCCCAGTGGCTTTCGACTGTGAGTGAAAACTTGCCACATTACATAGCCAGTTTTCAGCCGTGTCTACGTTACTCTCCTATCTCAACTTCTGATCATAGAGTAAAGGTTAAACATGGACACAAAAGAATCACTTCATTCCCCCTTTAGAGCTTAAGATATCGGTAGTAAGTCGACGGTGAAAGAGTGTTCAAAAGCGTTGGGTTGGTCGCTCGTTACGACAAAAAGAAAGCTGTAAAACTCGCAGAAGATTTGGCTGTACATTTGAAAGCAAAAGGATTACAGGTATTAATAGAAGACACACTGGCTGAGAAGACAGGCATGAGAGAAAAACCAGTTCCGCTGGAACACATGAAAACCGACTTCATAATCACAATAGGCGGAGACGGCACAATTCTAAGAACTTGTGTGTCGCTTCCGAAACCTGAACCGCCAATATTGGCAGTAAACATGGGCATCCGAGGCTTCCTCACGGAAGTAGAACCAAAACAAGCGCTAGAAGCTGTGGACAAATGCCTAAGAAACGAGTTTAAAATTGAAAAATGCATGAAACTCTCAATAACTGCAAATGGCATTGTCTTTCCAGACGCTTTAAATGAAGTAGTGATGACAGCTGACGAACCGACGAAAATACTCTACACTCAAATACTGAGAGACAAAGAGCTAATTCTGAACTGCCAAGCAGATGGACTAATGATATCCACGCCAACAGGCTCCACTGGATACTCGCTCTCCGCTGGCGGACCAGTTCTTGCACCAGGCGTAAATGCCTTTGTGCTAACACCGATATGCCCCTTGAGTGTGTTTCATCCTATGGTTTTCCCTGCAGACGCGCAAATCACCGTTCAAATCGCGAGACCTAGAAAAACACTGGTGTTAATTGATGGAAAATACCGCAGAATCATAAGTTCCAAACTGCCAAGCCTAACTGTCACCCGCTCCAAGAACGAAACACGTTTTATAAGGTTCAAAGAAGACTTCTATTATCGTCTAAAGAACAGATTGCTTTTCAAGGGGACGGAGTGAAAAATCTGACTGAGAACTCAACGGCAAAGAGAGTCGTAATCCTAGACACGTCCGCTTTTGTCGCAGGCTTCGATCCGTTCTCAATAAGTGAGGAACAATACACTGTACCAATGGTCAAAGAGGAAATAATGGAAAATTCGATGGCTTCAGTCAGATTCAGAACAGCTTTGGAAAACGGCAGACTGAAGATCAAAACACCAGACCCAGCCTTCGAGAACCAAGTGAAAACCTCTGCCATCCTTATCGGTGACAAATTCTTCCTATCAGAAACAGATCAGCAGGTCTTGGCATTAGCATTAGGATTCAAAACGCAGAGTACCCGCGCATTAATCATCACTGATGACTATTCCATCCAAAATGTGGCAAATCAGCTAGGAGTAGAGTTTGCTTCTCTCGCCACCTTCGGCATCCGCTTCCGCCTGCAGTGGATAAGATATTGCCCAGCATGCCACAGAAAATATCCAGCAGACTCCAAATCCCGAACTTGCGAAGTATGCGGCACACAACTAAAGAGAAAACCAGTAAGAAAAACCCACTTAAACCAAACATAATGAACTAATGATAAGGGAGAACAAAACGAATGAGCCTAGTTGAAAAGAAAACTGTCTATTTTGAAAAACCAGGCAAACAAAACACAGAAACCCTCTTGAAACACGTCAAAGAATATGCCGAAAAGGAAAAAATAGAAGACATAGTAGTCGCATCAACAACCGGCGAAACAGGAGCCAAAGCAGCTAAGATACTCAAAGGACACAACGTCGTAATAGTAACACACAGCTTTGGCTTCCAAGAGCCTGGAAAGAACGAGCTACAAGACGATTTCAAGAAGAAGATTTTAACCAATAAAGCAAAGATTTTCTCAGGCACTCACGCGCTAAGCAGCGCCGAACGAGCCATACGCAAAGATTTTGGCACGATCCAACCCTTGGAACTAATAGCCAACGTATTAAGGCTCTTCGGAGAAGGAACAAAAGTATGCGTGGAAATCACCTTGATGGCCGCAGACGCCGGCTTAATTCCAGTCGACAAAGACATCGTTGCCATAGGCGGCTCAGGGAGAGGCTCAGATACTGCACTCCTAGTACATCCGACACACTCAGCAAAATTCTTCAATCTGCGAATAAAAGAAATAATAGCAAAACCGCGCGACTTCTAAAAGAATAACTGAAACCAGAAGCTGAGCTAGACCTCATCATTGTCGCGTTTGCTGAAGTACTTTATATCATCGTGTTCAACGTAGCCACATTCGTTAAACAGTTTCTTGGACCCTTCATTGTCATCCTCGATCAAAGCACAGAAAAGTCTGACCCCACGTTTCCTAAATATTCGTTCAGAAGCACCGATCAAGGCTTTAGCAACACCGTGACGCCTGAAGTGAGGATCAACTGCCAGTCGATTTATCCAGCCTTTCCGCAGATCACAAGTCAAGATGACAATGCCGACGAGGCGGTTTTCTTCGAAGGCTCCGAGGAAAAAATCGGGATCAGCTTCCATTTCGGCTGCGACTGCTTCTTTGCTATCTCTTCCTTTGGGCTTAAATGGTAAACCTGCTCTAGACCAAAGCCTCACCATTTCGTCGTAGTCGCTTGCTGTTAATCTTCTAATCTCCATGCTAACACATGGCAAGTTTAGTTCTCTTTTTCAACTTCTTTTGTAACGTCTTCAATTATGTCTAATGAAGCATCGATGAGCTCTTTATTGATTATCAGTGGCGGTGCAATTCTCACGGTTGAAGCCCCGCAAGTGATCACGTTGACGCCTCGTTTCCACGATCTCATCATGATTTCGGTGACCTTTTGAGGCGCTGGTTTCTTGCTTTCTTTGTCTTCGACGATTTCCATGCCAATCATTAAGCCTTTTCCTCTTACATCGCCCACGATCTCGCTTCGGTCTTTGAATTCGCTAAGCCGCTTCATAATGTAGGCACCTTGTTTAGTCGCATTCTCCAGAAGCCTCTCTTCCTTTACGACTTCGATGACCGCGCTTGCCGCAACACATGACAGCGGGTTACCGCCAAAAGTGCTTGCATGAGAACCTGGAACCCAATCCATAACCTTTGCTTTGGCAATCGTTGCGCCTAGCGGCAAGCCAGACGCCAAAGCTTTTGCAGTGCATAGAATATCAGGTTCAACACCCCAATGCTCAATTGCAAACCATTTTCCAGTCCTACCTGTACCACTCTGCACTTCGTCGTCTATGAGCAGTATGCCGTACTTGTCGGCTAACTTCTTTAATCGTTGGAAGTATTCCGGAGGTGGGACAACATAACCGCCTTCGCCTTGAATTGGCTCAACGAGTATCCCAGCGACATCTTCGGGAGGAATATATTTCTGCAGAACATATTCGTCAATGAAGTCTACACACCAATAGTGACAGTCTGGATAAGTCAGTTTGTAGGGACAGCGGTAACAGTAGGCATAAGGCACGTGAGTGACACCGGGCATCAATGGGGAGAAATAGCGCCTTTGAGTGGGTTTGCTGGCAGTGAAAGATAAGGCTCCAATTGTACGTCCGTGAAAAGCGCTGATGAAACCAATAAACAGCTGTTTTCGACTGTGCCATTTTGCAAGCTTGACTGCTGCTTCAATTGCTTCGGCTCCGCTATTTCCAAAATACACTTTCTTCTCAAACTTCCCAGGCGAAATTTCAGTGAGCTGCTGCGCAAGATTGATAACTTCTTTATAGAAGAAGTCCGTGTTGGAATAATGCAGAAAACGGTCGCATTGGTTCTTTATTGCTGACACGACTTTAGGATGGCTGTGGCCAACATTCATGCACACCAAGCCGGAGTTAAAATCTATGAATTCATTTCCATCAACATCCTTCACTATGCAACCTTTGCCAGATTCGACAACAAGTGGATAAAACCGACCATAGGAAGGTGAAATATAGTTTTCGTCTTTTTTGACGTATTCTCTTGCTTTTGGTCCTGGTGGAGTGACAACTATTTTTGGATAATTGCTCATTTCACATCACCGATTGGAGCTTTAACGTTTAGAAATTACGGTTTTATATAGCTACCTATGGCTGTTGCTTGAAGAAGAACATGAAAAAGCTTAATGTCCAGCGTATCCAGTCTTTGTGTCAACTTGTATTTTGGAGAAAAGAGAAGCAATCTATGGTTTGGTCACTGTAATTTCAATGGCTGAGACTTTAGATGTGCGTCCTTCTGCTCTAGGGACTTCCTCTGTACCAAGATTTATTGTATCCAACTGCAAGCCCTTTGCGAAACTGCGTCTTAATACCTCAACTGTGTCAACTGCTCTCGGGATTGCTCGTCCTCTGGCTTTGATGGTAACTTTGTTTGAGCCTGAGTTGAGGTGTGTTAGGCAGGCAAGAACATAGTTCATCACTGGTTTATTGCCGATGAATACAGCTTTTTCATTAACTTCTGTGTTCTGCGGGGCTTTCGCGGCTTTCTCTTTTTTCGCTGTTTTTCTAGATCTTTCCTCTGTCATGTCATACCACTTTCTACTCTAGTTGATAGTAGTTGGTTTCGTGAAGAAGTTTATGTCTCAAGTTTCAGCTTATATTTTTCCGTGCGGGTAGAGGTCAGACACACTGTTTGCGATATTGCTCCCAGTCCTCATCTGTCCACTTCTGGATTCTTTCAATGTCTTCTTCGCTCAAGTTGCGGAATCTACCTTGCAAGGCAAAATATTCCTTGATAGGCTTACGCTTAGCTTTATCAACCAGCCGGTCACTGGGAGAATTTAGTTTGAATTTCCCATTTTCAATCTCATAGAGACCCCATAAACCAGTTTGCACTGCAAGACGCCCCATCTCGATTGTTTTGCTAGGGTCATAACGCCATCCAGTTGGACAAGGTGACAAGAGATGAATGTACTTTGTTCCATGGATTTCCTTGGCTTTCCTGAGCTTGTTTATGAAGTCTAATGGATATGATGTGCAAGCAGTCGCCACATAGGGTATTCGGTGAGCAGCCATTATCATAGGCATGTCCTTCTTTCGTTCCTTTTTTCCGGAAGGTGTTGTTGTAGTCCACGCGCCATATGGTGTTGCGCCACTACGTTGCATTCCAGTGTTGCCATAAGCTTCGTTGTCATAGCAAATGTAAATGAAGTTGGTTCCCCTCTCGGCTGCTCCGGATAGTGCTTGAATGCCTATGTCGGCCGTTCCACCGTCTCCAGCCCAGCCGACAACCGTTAGATCGTCAATCAATTTTCTCTGGCGGAGAGCCGCTACTATCCCTGACGCCGCGGCACCTGTAGATTCGAACAATATGTTCTGCAGAGGAACATTGAATGAAGTGTAAGGATAAGGGCCTTGGATAACGGTTGTGCAACATGCTGGAACAACAAGTATCACTTTGTTTCCTAATGCTTTGAAAAGTAGGCGAAGCGAAATTGCTGGAGCACAACCAGCACAAGCAGCATGTCCCTTAAGCAAGTATTCTTCTCTTGAAAGCTCTTTCATTGTCACCATTTTTTCACTCCCTCAAATCAACCCACTCAGTTTCCCTCTCCACTTTACCTACACTCAGCCACTTCAACGACTTCTTAGCAATTTTCTCGATTGTTCCAGAAGTCACATCTCTTCCTCCCAAACCTGCAATGAAACCAGCGATTAATGGCCGATCTTTCTGGCTGAAAAGAGACGCCTTTGTTTCTGAGGCGAGAAAACCTTCCATTCCGAAAGATATATGACGGTCTATCGTCGCAAATATCTGTGCATTTTCCGCAAGCTTCACTAGATCTTCCACAGGATATGGTCGATAAACTCGAACTCTCGCTGATCCCACTTTCAATCCTTCCTTACGCAACTTGTCGACAGCTAGTTTCGCATCGCTGCCCATTGTTCCCATTGTCAACATAACCAGATCAGCATCTTCGCACTTATACTTCTCAATCAATCCGCCATACTCTTTACCAAAATGTTTGCCATACTCCTTGTCGATTTGCGGAATCAACTTCTTTGCGTTTTCCATGGATTCCTGGATCATGTAACGAAACTCCATGAACCATTCTGGCGTAACCAAGTTCGCGTGAGAGTATGGATGATTAACGTCCAATACCCACCCGGACTTGTATGGCGGCAGAAAATCATCGATCTTCTCTTGATCCGGAATTCTTGCCGGAGCATATGTGTGCGATAGGATGAACCCTTCAAGGCAAACCATTGCTGGTATGAACACTTTTTCGTTTTCGCAAAGTTTATAGGCTTGAATGATTGTGTCAAAGACTTCCTGATTGTCCGCACAATAGAACTGAATCCACCCAGTATCCCGTTGTGAGAGCGAATCGCTGAAGTCAGGCCATATGCTCCAAGGAGCCCCCATGGCACGGTTGACAACAACCATAACAATCGGTAAGCGAGAACCGGAAGCCCAGTGTAAAGCTTCATGCATAAGTGCCAAGCCATGGGCAGATGTCGCCGTAAACGTTCGAACCCCAGCTGCAGCGGCTCCTATACACGCTACCATAGCACTATGTTCAGATTCGACACTAATGTATTCGGTGTCCATCTCTCCGCTCTCAACAAACTCCGCTATCTTCTCAACCACTGTTGTTTGAGGGGTTATTGGATAAGCTGCAACGACCTTAACTCGCGCTAATTTGGCGGCGTATCCAGCAATATGATTGGCTGTATCAATGATCATCTGTGCCACTTAGCCTTCCTCCCGCTTCATCAATATCGCCTTAGCTGGACATTCGTTAGCACATATTCCGCAGCCCTTGCAGTAATCATAGTCTATCTTTGGAGAATCATCATCTTGCCGTGTTATTGCTGCATCGGGGCAGTAGATCCAGCAAAGAGTACACTTTGTGCATCTGGAATAATCAACTTCTGGGCGGAAGGTTCTCCAAGATCCCGTTTTCCCCATGCTGCCAACCGTTGGATTGGATAGAGCCGTCAATGGCATTTCCCTGCAGAACTTCTTAACATCATCCATCAAACTTCACCACCAACTCCGATTACTAAACGCTCATATGCTAACTCTGCTGCCCTTGCGTTCTTCTCACCTGCACTACCCTTCCAAGTTTCTTTGATGACTTTCGTGACACTTTCTAGTTTGATTTCGCCAGTGGCTTTGGCAAACGCTCCTACGATAGATGTGTTGACGATAGGTTGGCCAGCTACAAGCAAGTTCAGTTCTAAAGCAATTTCAGTTGCATCAACGGCCGCAATTCGCTGGCCTTTGAGCATTATTTCTTCAGGTTTTTTCGGTGTATTCATTGTTATTATCCCATTTGTTTTCAAACCCTCAGTTACATCAACGACCCGATGAATGATAGGATCAAGCACTATCTCATAATCAGGATTGTAGACTTGACTGTGCACGAGTATGGGTTCATCACTTAATCTTGCAAAAGCTTTCACAGGGGCTCCTCGCCGTTCTGCACCAAAGTATGGAAATGCTTGAACCCATTTGCCTTCAACGAACGCGGCGTGAGCCAACAATTCCGCAGCAGTGACACTTCCTTGTCCACCGCGGCCATGAATTCTAATCTCTTTCAACACCGCCTTCCCTTCTAAATTGAAAGTGGGAACATTTCGGCTTTATTAGTGTTAGCTTACAAAAACATCAGAAACAACGTCAAAAGCAGACCAGCGATCCCCAAGATTGGAATAATAGTCTTCTTGGCTTTTTGAAGACTCTTCTCTATCAGGAGACAAAGCGTTTCCAGCCTCTTCTCTCCGATGACTTTGACGCCAGAAACAGTTATGCCACGACACGCAACCTTAACACGCTCCATACCAGACAAGCCAGCGTTCGTTGTCTTTATGACGTAGTCAATTAGTCTTTGATGATCTATCGCTTCACCTACTGGGTGATATCCACGATCGCCCAGAATCACGCCACTTACTGAGTGCGTGTCAGTCGTAAAGACTTCGCCCCCGGTGATGCCTATGGAGCGAAGAGCCAAACGGATTTTCTCGCGTAGCCCAGAAACCATGTTGTTTCCATCGATAGTTACATAGGCGGTTTTCTGCTCGCCGACTTTGATCACAATGACGGTGATACCGCCGGCACCCATACCATCTTTCAGAGTGAACTCTTGCGGGGAGATAGTAGCGGCTCCAACCTCAAAATATGACTGCGCCAAATCAGCGGCTTCACCTAAACATTTAGCAGCAACATCTTTTAACGATTTCAGGGTTTCTTCGTCATTTACTGATCCGTCGAGGCTATTATGAGCGTTAACGATCACACTGCAGATCAACCCATGCTTTTCTGCTTCTTGACGAACGAACGTGCCTAACTCTTGCGGTAAGTCTTCAATCGTTTTCGGTGCAAGAGTGAAAGAGATTAATACTGATTTACCGAAAATCTGGCAGCAGGCTGTAGCCAAACCGTTACTGACTTCGACACAGGGAGACGCCTTTGACTCAGATGCTTCAAAACTAATCGATCCAATAACGTCTTTAATGATTTTTTGATTCTGAAGTTGAGAAGGCAGGTCAAATTCGTGACTAAGCAAACCATGAGGCACGCAAGCTTCACAGCCAAACTCGGTTTCTAAAGCATTCTTGAGCAGAGAAGGCAAGATGCTACTTCCAATGTCTTTGAAAGGCCCAGGATGAACGGAAGGAACCACAACAGCGGCTTTGAGTTTGGAAGTGCCAAACTGCACAATGGAAACTTCGATGTTTTGCTCTTCACTCAATTTTTCAAGAAGCTCTTCAAAAGGAGCATTCAAATCTACTATCCAGTTAAGCAAAAAAGCCTTGAAGAGAGCCATGGAGGGCACACCAAGCAGCTTCTCTCCCAAACGGTTCAAGGCAACAATTAATAAGGAGCTCGCAGCAAGACCCACAGTCAAAGAGAAAATGAAGAACAAGAAAGTGTAGATCGTGATTGGGTAGCCCATTGACGCCCAGAGTATCAGAAAAGGAATTATGCAAAGAAAGGGTTGAAGAGCAGAGGCAGCGACGTGTCTTTTATGGCTCATAAAGGATGTTGAGCTGAACACTATCAAACGTAGAATAAGCACTGCTGAAAATCCTAAAAGGCACAATCTCACCCACCAAGCTAAACCAAATGGCATCGCAACCGCAACGCCTATGAAAATGAAAAAGAGCCATAGGCCCCAGCAGAAAACGGACAGCCCGGTGGTTCTTTTCAAATCATAGATTGGATCCTCCTTCAAAATCAACTTACTCATAACATAATCAAGAATCAAATTAATGAGAAACAAGGAAACTCCGAGAAGCAAACCGTGAACAAGGCCTTCAAATGAAGAGAAAAGCACAATAGTGGGAAACAATCCGCCGCTTACAGAGAATAACGCAAGAAGAGTAACTGCTTTTCTGTAGGATGGAAGTTTAAATAGCAACGAATAACGTTTGACTGCGTTATCCATCGAAGCATTCAAAGAATTTTCAGCTGCCACTCCCATCAACTCGCGTGAGTTTTCTATGAAAGAAGCTCAGGCATATTAAAGTGTCGTGAAATAGCGCATGATCGCATCCGTAAGATTAAGACATCTGTTAACATTTACTTTGCAGTAGACATTGAGCGATTTTGACATGAAAATTGAAAGATTGGGAACAATAGAAAGCTAAACAAACGCCATGGTGATATCCACACTATGTACTCTTAAAAGAGTAATAGTTTTATCCTTAAAACATTAATTATAGGATTTTGCGAACACTATGCCTGAACAAGGTATACCGCTCACCATATTTCACATGCTTGAGAAGAACGTGGGTAAGAAGATACGGGTGATTTTAGATCCGTCCTACGGTTTTGAGGGAACGTTGATAGCTGTGACTTCTGAGCCTTCAGGGATATGGCTGTCAGACGCTGAAGCACTTATATTGCGTGCAACTATCGCTCAGCCTATACCGCAGGTTGCAAGCAGGGAAGAAAGAAGTGAGATATTTGTACATCTTAACTCTGTCCAGCGGATAGAAGTGTTGCATCCGCCTTCTCGCCACTAGACACTACTTAAAGAAAATATGCGCCAGAACACAGATTATTATTAATGCTATTGATGCAACCACAAGCAGTTCAGGTCTGACCTTAACGCCTTCGGTTTCCTCCTCGAAAAATCTAAGAAGCCCTGCACTAGCAGCGGGCATTGGCGATGATTTCTCTTTCTTTTTCTTGCTCAATCAACAGTCTCCTGTTTCCAAGGCAAATAGTTCCTACCATTTTCTCCATTATTAATGTTATGTTATTTTGAAAGAGTTTTTATTTCTGAGTGGATGATAGTGTGATGCGAGAAGTGCTTGTAATGTTGAGTCCTCGAGTTGAATATGATCATGTGTTTGATTTGCTTCAACAGCATCATAAGTGGTTCCAAGAAAGTATCCCGCTAATAGCTAGTGAAAACGTTCCAAGTCCAGCGGTACGCGAAGCCATAATAACAGATTTTGGGAACCGTTACGCTGAAGGATGGCCTGGAGAGCGCGTCTATGCAGGCTGTAAGTTTATTGACCAAGTAGAGTTCAAATGTATTGAATTTATGAAGAAATTGTTCAACACAGAATTCGTCGATGTCAGACCTATTTCAGGTGTTGTAGCAAACCTTGCCGTTTACACAGCCTTCACCGAACCTGGCGACACTTTAATGGCGTTGTCAATTCCATGTGGAGGGCATATAACATCTGGCAAGAAGGAACTCGGTGGCACAGCAGGCGCTGTCAAAGGTCTAATCGTTGAATACTTACCCTTGGACTATAAGGAACTGAACATTGATGTTGATAAAGCGAAAGTCAAGATGCAAGAACTTGCCGCAAAAGACAAGCCGCCGAAATTTATTATGTTCGGCGCAAGTGTTTTTCCTTTTCCACATCCAGTTAAAGAATTAGTTGAGACCGCTCATTCGGTTGGGGCAATCGCAGGATACGATGCGGCACATGTGGCTGGGTTGATTGCTGGAGGACAATTCCAAGATCCACTCAGGGAAGGAGCAGATGTCGTAAGCTTAAGCACACACAAAACGTTCTTTGGGCCTCAACATGGCGGGATATTGTCGTGGGAGAAGAATGCTGAAAGAATAAAAAAGGCGACTTTTCCTGGAATGGTGAGTAACCATCATTTGCATTCGGTTGCAGGTCTTACAATCGCATGTACGGAAATGCTTGAGTTCGGAAAGGAATACGCAAGTCAAGTAGTGAAGAATGCCAAGGCCCTGGCTCAAGCCCTATATGAGAGAGGATTCAACGTTCTAGCCGAACATAAGGGTTTCACGCAGTCTCACGTAATTCTGATAGACATAACAAAACATGGTGACGGCGGCACTATTGAGGAAACATTGGAAAGGGCTAACATAATCATTAACAGAAACTTACTGCCGTGGGATATCAAAGAAGGAAGACACTTTATGCATCCCGGCGGCATAAGGATGGGTGTTTCAGAAGTTACGAGAATGGGAATGAAAGAACCTGAAATGACTGAAATAGCAGAATTTGTCAAGCATGTGATAATAGACAAAAAACCCTTAGAAGAAACAAGATCAGATGTAGCAGAGTTCAGAAAAGACTACCAGAAAGTGCATTACTGCTTCGAAAATGCAACAGAAGCTTACAAGTACATAAGGATTCGTTAATCCTAACTTTCTCATTTAGTTAGGAGCCAAATTCGTATTCATGAAACTCAAGCTTTGGTTTCCATGCATCGTTAAAAAAGTCAGTGAATAGTTCCGCATGTCTAAGGTTTCCAAACCTAATCGTATGTAAGAACTGTGCAGTCTGTGCGATCCTTGCAGCTGGTGCTACACTAAGAAACTCACTCCCATATTGCGTGCTTCAGAAACAACAGTTTCAACCAATTGTTTCCCTTTTCCCCGGCAGCGATACACTCTGCTGACTACTAGGGACTCTGTTTTAGCTTGTCTTCGTCAACGATCAGTCAGACGAATCCAACAAATCTGGAACCATTCACAGCAACCCAGATTTTCTCAGGTCGAATCCTAGCCAAATGCTTGTCAAAGCAATCCTCTGGATGTTTCTGCCAATCGTTGGATCTGGATAGATTCCGCGGTGCCACCCGGTCAGCTCCATTCATAAAGAACGGGAATCCTCCCTGTTATCGTCCTAGCGCTTTCTAATGGCGAAGACCACTGTCATTCATCCCACCTGTAATATGGGTTTAGACGCCCAGCATCTTATATTGCTGATTATTTAAACAATAGGCGTGAGGTGAAAGCATGCATATCCGCGAGTTTCAGGAAATGATGCAACGCTTATATTTTCATAGGGATTCTGAACGTGACATAGCCGGAACATACAATTGGCTTGTGGAGGAAGTTAAAGAGTTGGGCGAGGCATTAAACGTGGATGATAAAGAAGCATTGGAAAAGGAGTTTGCCGATGTAATCGCATGGATAGCCTCACTTGCAAATGTGACCAACACAGATCTCGAAAAGGCGGCACTTAACAAGTACGATAATAGATGCCCAAAATGCAGGCATTCTCCCTGCGAGTGTTCCTTCTAGCCAGAGTTTACCAAACGTTTCTGCCCTAACCCGGTAACTACCCAAACATGAGGCTTGCTGCCTTTTCTCTCAACTATCTCCTCTGCCCTCAAAAGTTTTAGATGATGCATAACAACTCCGCAAGACATCTCAGATTCTTTGGCAACACTCTTAACGTCGCCGGATCGTTTCTCCAATACCGCCAATATTCTGGTCCGAGCTTGGAGACCGCGTCCAACATTTCTTATATTTGACAGATAAGCGTTAGGATGATAGATTCCTTTAACCATGTTACTCTAAAGCTACTTATGGCGGTTTATATAGAAAAGTTTTGTCAGGCAAAGTCCATGAGACTTACCTGTTTTGGTTTCTTGCTGTCAAATAAGGCGGTAATCTCTTCTTTCACAAGAGAAATCCTTTGTGAATAATACTTGGGCAACGCATATTTCTCAACCAAGCTTTGCGCTACCTCCAGATATTTCTCGATGCCTCCGCGGTAAACAGTTAAGGTCAAGGCTCCACCACAGGACGGACATCTACCGCGAAGAGGTAGACGGCGGAAGCGTCTGTTGCATGATTTGCATCTGAAACCCTGAGTTGAGAATGCTCTCAAGTTACCCGCAATATCGCGCATAAAGTGTTTGGCTAAGACTTTCAAAGCCACTTTTCTTGCATCTACAGCCTCAATTTTCTCAGCTAATGCAAGTTGACCGTCCAATTTTTCAATCATGGTCTTGAGCCGTTTGTATGCACTTTTAGGATTCCCGATATTAACGTCTGAGACAGGTGTTGTATAATGGAATCCTTCAAACTGCGCTTCCGTGCCAAGTCGACATCCCACAAGGTCTATGATGGAGCTAACCTGTTTTGCTTCAATTTTCTCCAATGTTTTCTCGTAGAACTCAAGCGGATAGTTGGCAGCAACATCAAAATCATGCGCTTGCCTCTGCACCTCCTTAGTGTTCACTACGGAAATCAGAAGCAATGGAGCATCCATTATTCCGCCTATTTGTGCAGGCAAGTATTCACGGGAAAAGTTTAGCAAAGTATCCAACGCAAGCATCAACGTGTCCTCGTCGCCATCGCAGTCTCTTCGCTTGGCTGAATGCCAAATTGGATGAGCATAACAAACGTTTAGCTTTGTGAAACCTACAATGCGGCCCAAAATGCCTACACATGTGTGGGGAGCTAAACCGACAACCAAATGCCCGACAAGATCCTCGAAAAGTTTGACATCATAATACGGTGGAACCCCGTAGACCTTTGCCAGCAGCTCGTCTGTAAAGTTTGCGACATGTAGGAAGTATTCTGCGCTTTCTACAGGGATGACAACATCTTGGATCCTGAGCTCGCAAACTTGGCTTGCGTCAGTCAAGGGTGCGCCATAGATGTCACAAATATAGCCTAGTTGTTTGAGCTTTTCGATGGAAATTCCTATTTCAGCAGGTTTGAAATGCGTTAAAGGTGCGTTTGTAGCGTCGAAGCGAATGGTTCCATCTTTGTACACTGATAAATCATATTTTGCACGCAGAACGCCCTTCTCCAGAATTTCAGGAGTCTTAGTCTCATTTGTTAAACCTTTAACGCCTTTCAATGCTTTGGGAATGGAAACGCCCAATTTGTTGCATATACTCTCGAGGGATTCCTTAAAGTTAACAATCTGTTTTTGATATTGTTTAGCTGGTACCTTGCAGACAGGGCATTCAGTTTCCTTCAAGCTCTTTCCACATCTGGGGCAGCTTTTCTCAAGAACGGTTTCGCAACCACAAGCAGGGCACTTGACCCTAGTAGTGAAGGTCTTACAATTGGGACATTTGCGTTTAACAACTTCCACAAATGTTGGTTCCTTCCTTGCAGCATCAACAATATCTCTGTGGGATCCCCCCGCCAACCCCACTGGGAAAAGAACGTGGACAAGCGGTTTCATCTCACGCCTCTTTGCCTTTTCAGGTCTTCCCATCCGCGCACCAACAAAAGTTGGAGTTTTATCTCTAATCTGTATACTCGCCAGCAACCCAATTGCATCTAAAATTGATTTGGCTGAAGCGAAATCCATGTCACAAGAATCACCGTGATTCAGGCAAAACGCAAGCGCACCTGCATCTTCATCTTCGATGAAAATTTTGCCGTCCGAAACCCTGTGTGGCAAACATATCAATTCCAAAGCGTGTTTGACCTTCGCATCAATTTCCCCAACAATTTTACACACAAAGTTGTCTTCGGTCTGTATTTTGGAGTTTTGAAGCCACTGTTTCATCAGTTTGAGTTCTTCGATCGAAGAGAGATTTGACCAGAAATACGTGAAAGCAGGATGTAAAGGCACACGCAACAGCGTTGAAATAGCCATAGCTTCCTTGACGCTGGGTTTGTTGTTGAAAGGATCTTCTAAGAAATTCTTCAGTCTTTCCTCCGGAATCTTGACTGTGTCTGCAGCATTCTGAAGGCTTCCGCTGAAGTTGTCAATAATAGTTCTTTGCAGATCTTGAGCCCACCATTCTTCAACATAGCCTGAAGGCACCAAGATTTTGCTATTGTACAAAAAGTCCCCAAAACTGATCAAAATGTCTCCTAAAAACAAGATTTTCTCAACCCTGCTCTTTATCAATTCGAAATTCGCAGTTGTGGCTTTGATAACCGAGCCATCATTTAGGCAAACTATTGGTGGTTCTAGGAAATCAACCGGAACTGAGATTCCGCCCTTTCCTGGAAGTTCCAAGCGCATCTGGGTTCCACCAGCCAAGAATCCTTGAAGCACAAGCATCGTTACAGGATGAATACCAACTGCAGATAAACCGGTATTCCGTGCTCTGCCGTATCGTAAGCGAAATCCCCCACGTCTAGATGGAAAGGAAAATACGGGGCGCCCAGCGATGACATCGTCCATAAATCCTGCCGATTTATTCTCTGATTTTTTACGAAACTCCTTAAGCCAATCCCAACCTTGAAAACCAAGTTTTTCGATTATTGTTGAAACTTTCAAAGCTCGCCCAACGATACCGTCATTCATAACTCTGAGGGCTCCGCCTCTCACACGGTTAGTCTCTATGCGGGCAAGGTTGCGAAAAGAAGAAACCTCAACAGGATCAGACTCTGTACCAGTCACTTCCACAGGAACCCACTGAAGCGCCTTTCTCAACTCTTCATCAGGAATGTGATATTGGAAACGAGTCACGGAACGTTCGTAAATTCTCAATTCCTCAATAAATCGTGAAATCTCTTCTTCAGTAGGCTTGTAACGATCAAGTCCAAGGAGCCGCCGCACGAAATCCCCTACGACCAATGTTAAAGCCTGATCCGTTCCACCTGCAGACCGTATGGGACCCGCAAAGTAGATAGCAAGATAGCGCGTTCTGTCGACGTTTGTTTTGATTTTGGCTTGAGCCACGCCTTGTATGGGAGCAGCCGTCAATCCTTCGGTGAATATGGCAAGGGCTGTTCGTATAGCCTGTTCAGCAGCAATTTCAGGTTCCATATGCCCAAATTTGCCGTAAACGATCTCTTCCGTAACTTTGAAGGCCAGTTCTTCTCTTGGAAGCCTTAAGCTCAGTTCTCTGATGCTTGCAGCAACACCTTTTGGTCCTACAAGTCCTTCCACGAGATCAGCTAAGTCCTTGGCGATTATGCATTCTGTCTTCAACGATGGATCAAATCCCTTTACTCTAGCCCTTTCGCTGATAGCGTATAGTCGTTCAAGATCTTTTTCCAGACTCTCAGCGTATTGTCTATATGCTTCGCTCATGTAACTGCTCAAGGTTGTCCCTTCTCAAACTCTTGTGCTTAAACCGCTTTATTTCTGTTCTGTGACATGAAGGACTCAAAAAGGGTTGTTACTAGAATTGCCATTCAATATCATTTAACACTTGAATTATGCTTTCCTTTTGTGAGAAACGCTCTACACTTTGCCGCGTCGTATGCCCTCAATAATTTCAGAAACTCGTCGCTTGACCCCAGTGTTTTCGACGAGATTACCTGTAACGATTATGTTTGCGCCCGCAGATGCAGCGGCCAAGGCTTGTTCTCTAGATCTTATGCCGCCTCCGACGATTAGAGGAACTTCGGTATAATGTTTGACGGCCCGAATCATTTCAGGCGGAACAGGATTTTTGGCTCCTGATCCGCCTTCCAGGTAGATGAAACGCATACCCAAGTATTGCCCTGCCAGCGCATGCGCGGCAGCAAGTTCAGGTTTGTTATAGGGAACGGGAATTGCTTTACCAACTACCCCTGCGGTTCCGCCTTCGCCGACAATTATATATCCAAGGGGAATTGGCTCCAAACCATACTTCTTGACTAGTGGAGCCCCCAATATTTGAACTCCAATCAAGAAGTATGGATCAACAGAATTCAGCAGCGACATAAACCATATAGCGTCAGCATAGCGGCTTATGCCACTCACGTTGTTTGGGAAGAGAATTATTGGTATGTCTACAGTGCGTTTGACCGCCTTAACAACATAGTCGAGATGAACGGCAGAAACAAATGTTGAACCGCCAATCATTATAGCGGAAGTTTCACTCATTTTAGCCCTGCTCGCGATCCTAGAAGCTTGAGGGGGCGTTACTTTTTCAGGATCCACTAAAGTTATGTGGATAGAACCTTCAGACCTAATCCTCTCAAGGAGATAGTTCTCAACATTTCCTAACATAGAAACCTACCCAATCACAAACCCTCAATCTTTGGTGTAGAGGCTTTCCTAGAACCTCCATATGTTTTGTCGGTAAACATACAGTAGACATCAATTTCGCCTTGGGCAGGTTTAATTGGAAATTCCTCTTTCAAATTGCAGCTACCGCAACCCACGATGGCGCGGTCTTCTTCACGAAGGATTTCAACCCTAACTGTCTCTTTACCGCATTTAGGGCAAGCGAAGAGTTTGGGCAAACGTTTCTTAGGAATACGGACAACTTTCCTCCTTCTCCGCCCCATGTGTGTATCCTTCTATGTCTTAGAGTTTCGTTCTTTCATATTTATGTTTGCCCCTAAAAAGGGTGAGAATAGGGAACGATTTGGCAACGTTACCCTAACTGTTTCAGGTGAAACATTGCTCAAGTATTCATAACCCTCTGAACAGACCTATAATTTGTCCTTAAATAGTTGCCTACAACCATAAAGCATTGAGGCGTGCAAGCTTGAAGCTGATCCCGTCAGTTTTGAATTTGGACTGGACCGAAGTTGAGGCAAGAATAAAACGATTCGTTAAAGATTACGTGGAAAGATCTGAGGCAAAAGGCGTTGTTCTGGGGCTATCAGGTGGTATAGACAGCGCCACTACAGCAGCACTCTCAGCCCTAGCTATAGGCGGAAGTGAAGTCTTAGGGTTAATGCTACCAGAAAGTGAAACCCGGAACGAGAAAGACATCAGACACGCGAAACTTATTGTTGAAAAATTCAATCTAAAATCACAGATGTGTGACATCACACCAGTTTTACAAGCATTCTACAAGTCAATGCCAATTTTCGATCTCAGGGAAAGAATTTGTAAAGGCAATGTGAAAGCAAGAACACGCATGATCTACATTTACTACTACGCTAATAAGCGCAACTTAATTGTTTGCGGAAGCTCAGACAAATCGGAAACGATGATGGGTTACTTTACAAAATGGGGAGACGTTGCAGCCGACATATACCCAATAATGGACTTGTATAAGTCACAGGTCCGAAAACTTGCGCATCATTTGGGTATTCCAAAAGAGATTGTGACTAAGCCAGCTTCACCCACCTTGTGGCCAGGTCAACTTGCAGAAGATGAACTAGGTATAGACTATGAACAACTTGACCTTGTACTTTATGGTTTAGAACACTTCATGACATCTGAGGAAGTCTCAGCTGAGCTAAACGTAAGGAAGGAACTGGTTGGCAGAATAAAACGCAGATGGCTCTCAGCAGAGCATAAAAGGCGAATGTTACTAACAGCAAAGCTTGAGTACCGAACAATAGGAGATGACTTCAGACTTCAACGCAATCCCTGAAGAGAAGAGCAGACGAGGTTAAGAAATGAAAAACAAGTTCAGAATTGCACTTGCACAGATGAGATGCAGCCAAGGAGACAAAAGAGAGAACCTAAAGAAAATTGAGACAAATGTGGCACTTGCAAAAAAACACAATGCAGAGCTTGTAATCTTCCCGGAACTATCTTTGACCGGTTATGTTATCAGAGATCAAATCTACGAGCTAGCAGAGAAAATCCCAGGACAATCAACAAAGACCATCGAAAAAATTGCCAAAAACGCTGGAATGTACATTGTTTTTGGAATGCCAGAATTGAGCGGAAAGGCACAAGCCACTCTTTACAACACCGCCACTCTCGTGGGCCCGGAAGGCTTCATCGGCAAGTACCGTAAAATGTATCTTCCAACACACAGTGTTTTTGAGGAGAAAAGATATTTCCGCGCAGGATATCAAACCGCAGTATTTGACACGAAGCTCGGCAAAATAGGCCTTATCATATGCTACGACATTTTCTTCCCAGAAGTAACCCGCCTAACACGTTTACATGGAGCCCAACTGATTATCTGTATTTCCGCTTCACCAGGAGTTCGGCGAACGTTTTTTGAAACACTAACGGCGGCTAGAGCGATAGAGAACACGGCTTTCTTGGCTTATGTAAATTTGGTAGGTATAGAAGATGGATTGCAGTTTTGGGGAGGAAGCAGACTTATTGGACCAAATGGAAAGATACTTGTTCAGGCAAAATACGACGAAGAGGATTTTGTAGTGGGCGAGGTTAATTACACTGACATAAGACCTGTTGAGACCTTTGTCCCAGTACTAAAGGATTTGAGACCAGAACTGTTTGATAAACTAAAGGAAAGTGCAGAAGAATTATAGATAGGTCTATCTGAGTCTTGTAACCGCTCTTTCTATACGGTCCAATGCTTCTTCCAACTGCTCATATGCAGCAGCGTAAGAGATTCGGATATATCCTTCACCGTGACTACCGAACGCCGAACCAGGAACCACAATAACATGAGCTTCTTCGGCAAGAAACTCTGCAAATTTCTCCGAAGACAATCCGAAATCCCTAATGTTTGGGAAAGCATAGAAAGCACCTTTAGGAAGTGAGCACCTGAAACCTTCAATTTCATTGAGTCTATCGTAAACAAGACGCCGTCGCTTGTCGAACTCCGTAAGCATATCATTCACGAAGCTCTGCGGTCCCTTTAACGCGGCAACTGCAATGTATTGTGATAGACTGTTTACGCATGCGACAGCATATTGATGCACAAGCCAGAGAGGGGCGATAAGCTCCTTCGGTCCATATACGTAACCGACACGGAGGCCGGTCATGGCATAGGTTTTAGAGAAAGAGTTGACAGTCAGCGTACGTCCGTGCATTCCGGGAAAGGTTGCAAGACAATAGTGTTTGGCACCGTCGTAGACTATTTTCTCATAGACTTCGTCAGAAATCACAATCATGTCACGCTCAACAGCAACTTTCGCAAGAGCAACAACTTCATCGTGGGAAAGAACCGCACCCGTGGGGTTATTTGGATAATTAAGGATAATTACACGTGATTTATCTGTGACGAGTGACATCACATCATCAATAGACGGTTTAAACTCATTCCTCTCATACAAAGGGACATATACGGGAACCCCGCCTGCGAGCAGTACACTAGGTTCATAAAGCACAAATCCAGGATTAGGAATCAACACGTTATCGCCAGGATTGAGTAAGCCCATTAACGCCGCAAAAATTGCTTCAGTTCCACCGACGGTAATTAAGATCTCAGAATTCAGATCATAACTGAGCCCACAATCATGGTGGATTTTCTGCGCCAACGCCTCACGCAATTGAGAAATGCCATTCGTCGGCGCATAATGCGTTTTACCTTCTTTCCCTGCCTTCCAACCAGCGTCTAAAGTGTGCTTTGGAGGAGAAAAATCTGGCTCACCTACGCTTAAATTAATAGCATCATGTATTTCCCGGGCTAAAGCAAAAAATCGGCGTATCCCAGAGGGCTTTATAAGTTTAAGGCGATCTGCGGGCTTGAAGCTCGAATCCAAGTGATCTTCCTCACTAGCCATTGTCTACTTCAGCATAAAATCCTTGTGTTTACAAATCAGAGATGACTCATAAGATCGCGATAGTTTTAAAAGCCTAGCCCGTCTACAAAACTGTATCCATTCCAAAGTACCTGAGAGGAGAGCATTTTGAAGCTGAAGGAGGGCGTCCAGACGTGGTTAATGGGTTCGTTGAACGACCCCATTGTAAAAATTATCGCCAATAACAGTCATTTATCACCAACGCAACTCGAAACATTGTTAATCGACGTTTTATCAGAAAATATCGCTGGCAAACAACTAAAATACGATGAAAAGGCCAGATTAAGACTAACAAAGGCAAAAATAAGCCGTGGATCGTTCAATAGGACTCTAAAACAGGCAAAAGAAAACGTAATAAAATCCATCTATACTGTGCTACTCCTAGGGTACTTAGGAATCTTTGAGAACACAACTCTTGACCCCTACCTCGAAATCGCGAACAAACTGCACGATTACTTGGAGGCCTATAAAGATATTCCCAACAAAGGCGCAGAACTAAATGACCACATAAAAGTAATAGAAATGATACGGGAAGAGCTTGAAACAAGCCTAAAACATCTATCAAATCCGTCAGAAAACCTATTGTGATATCACAAATCACGCCAAAAAGCTCTCTGCTCTAGAAGTAATAAATTACATGTGAATAGAACCTCATAAATGCCAGAAAATCGGAAATAGCCCAAGATACTGGCTTTCTGCAGGTGCCTTTGCAGCTCTGCTACAGGCATCATCTGTTTGATTAGGCTGTGATGTGTGACATCATACGTTGTTATTCTACGGTAAACACCATAAGGTTTAAATGTGTTGTAGGGAAACTGTGATGTGTGATGCAACATATACGAGTCACATGTAATCACAAGTGAATCACAGAGGAGTGAGGTTTGCCAGACGTTTTACTCGGTCTAGTTGGAATTCTGGTTGCTGTAACTATTGGCGCTGCAATTGAGTATTACAGACAACTTCGAAGAGCTCAGAAAGAGTATGAGAAAGCTAGAGGAGCTATTGAAGACATCATCCTTAGTTTCAATAGGCAGTTCAAGAGTGAGAGTGGGAAGCTCGAAGTAATTGCATATAAAGTCGAGGCAGTGGATGCGAAGACTGGAGGGTTTTCGAATAGAGTAGGAGAGATTGAGAAGAAAGTGATCGCTCTAGAAGCTAATAGTGCGACTAATTCGGGAGATAAACAAAAGATGAGGACTCTGTTGGATGAAGTTGACCAGAAAATACGCGGTGCTGTTGCATCACAAGAGATGCTTAACGCAAAAATCACAAACCTAGAAAACCAAATCACACAGTTCGCGATAACTCCTGAAGCAAAGATTGAGGCAGCCATACCTATAAAAAGAGAGAAGGCTCTAGCCCATTTGACTGAAACCGAGGTGGCGGTGCTAGAACTATTGGTTTCAGAAGGCCCCAAGACGGCACCTGAGATTAAAGAAAAGGTTGGACTGAGCCGAGAACATACTGCTAGATTGATGAAGAATCTCTATGAGGAAGGATATCTGGAAAGAGAGACAGGTAAGATTCCGTTTAAGTATAGTGTCAAGAAAGAAATGGAGAAACTATTGAAGAAGACGGAGAGCATGGCAACTTAGTTCAACTTGGAAAGATAGCTTTGACTGCTTCCTATTTAAGGCGTTTCTTCATGTCTAAGACTAAACTCTGATTGAACCTGTAAACGCCTTATAATGATACCCGTCACTTGGAAGTGGCTTGTGGTAAATCCGTCACCAATTTGTACTTCAAACTATTTGAAGCCCCCGCCTTCAAAAGGACTTCCTTCACCGTCATCCTTGCCAGATAGGTAGCCACAGTGCTGAGGCTTATAGGCTCTTTAAACTCCTGTTCATACATGAGCTGAGCCTCCCGCGAAGAAAACCAAACAACCGGAAAATGTTTCTGGATTAATGCACGAACCTTGTTATATTTTGAAGTTTCGTTGTCTGTAGTTGGGATTTCCATATTAGGATTATGTGCTTCACTCGGCATTCCACCCAGTAATTCCACTAAATCCAAAAGCCGAAGAGCCTTATCCCTGGTTATCTGCCCTTCAAAGGTTATGGTGTATCGATTACCGTCACTATCGAACAGTTCGACGCGCATTCTCTTCGCAGGCATCTGTGGTGTACACCTTTGGTGGTGTTCACAACTTTACAATTCACAAGTTATAAGTGTTATAGTGAAAACATTATTTAGAAAACGACAGGGAATGGAAGGAAAACAGATAAACGCCCAAAATTGCAGTGTTCTCCCAGTTACAGACTTCACAGACCACTCAAAGTGAAAAACACTGATAGAGAACCGGTAAAAAGAGTTCTCCAGTAGAAACGGAGGGGTGGTTTTTTCACAGTGAAGTGACATAAAAAGAGCAAGAAAATGGAAAAGGAGACTTATTAAGAAACATTGTTAAATCAATTTCACAATGTTTTCACAAAAATGTGAACTTGGAAGTCGGCACCCCCCGTCGGTCACTTGAGAGACTATAATTGATAATGGCTACAGGATTAGGGAAGAGGTAAGTGTATAATGTATAAGACATTGGAGTAAGTACGCCTATTATCAGCGAGATAGAGTGCCACCCCTACTGTTCCAGTGGAAAAGAAAGCGGAAAAGCTAAATGATTTCTGCGGAAAGATTTTTACGGTATATCGAAAATATTGAACTTAAACAGTTATAACGTAGCACTTGACTCTTATCATTCAGAGTATTATTTCTTCATAAGAAAGAAATCAACATTATCAATTGGTTAATATAGAATTCCACAAGAAACACAGGGGTGTGTCTTATATTCTTGACATTTGATTATCTTACAATTACTTCCATTTTAGAATTGTAATGCTAGCGGTTTAGATTTCTGTACGGGACAACTTATGTTTTCCAGAAGAAATAGAGGCGTTACCTTTGAATCTTCGGTGGAGAGATCATGAGCGACGCTAGCATATTGGATGATGTGTTCGACAAGTTCGTTAGTAACACACGAATTTTTAGGGATAGAGAAGTATTACGCCATGATTACTTGCCTGATAGACTACCGCATAGGGAAGAACAGATTAGACATTTAGGAGAAACAGTGTCTCCAGTTCTTAAGGGTGCCCGAAGTTCTAACATTTTTGTTTATGGGAAAACTGGCACAGGTAAAACAGCAGTTGCAAAGTATGTACTAAGTCATCTTGAGTTTAAGGCAAAGGAGTTCCATGCTCCTGTTAGGTTCTGTTTTGTGAATTGCCACATGGCAGGTTCTGAATATCGTGTTTTTGCTAGTTTATGCCAGAGTATGGGCCTATCTGTTCCGTTTACTGGGTTGTCAGTTGGCGAAGTCTTTGACCGATTTAGCGCTGGTGTGGACAGCTCCAAGATTATTCTTATGGTGGTTTTGGATGAAGTTGATGCATTGATCAAAACACGAGGTGATGGTCTTCTCTACGAGCTGACGAGAATAAATGAAATTCTCCGGAAAAGCAAGGTGACTCTAATTTGCATATCTAACGACTTGCGACTGAAAGAGTTTCTTGATCCCCGTGTTCTTAGTTCATTGAGTGAGGAAGAGATTGTTTTTAGACCTTATGACGCGGATGAGTTGAGGAATATCCTTTTTGAACGTACTAACTCAGCTTTCTGTGAGAATGCCTTATCTGATGCGGCTCTTGGACTTTGTGCGGCTCTGGCTGCAGCGGAACATGGCGATGCCAGACGCGCGTTGGATTTGTTACGTGTTGCAGGCGAAATGGCTGAACGGAAGGGTGTGAATGTCGTGACTGAGGAACATGTCCGAGAGGCTGAAAAGCACATTGAACACAATCGCGTTGTTGAGGCTCTCCAGAATTTGACTCTTCATGCCAAACTAGTTGTTCTGAGCATCTACCACTTGAATAGAGTGAGTGCTCACAGTGCTGTCACGGGTGAAATCTATGAGGTTTATAGTGAACTTGGCGGAGAGGTAGGCGTTACTCCTTTAACGCAGCGACGCTTCAGCTCGTTGGTTAATGAACTTGATGCTATGGGGTTGCTGAACGCGAAGGTTATCAGTATGGGGAGATATGGGCGAACTAAGAAAATTAGGTTGGATATTTCACGGGGTCTTATTAGGGATGTTTTTGCAGGAGATAGCCGATTTGGTCGTTTGGTTGATTATGACCCTGCGTGTTTCTCAAAAGGTACACCTAATGAAAGATAAGAGCGAAGTAGAGTTTGATAATTCCATGTAGTCCACAGAATCGGTGAGCGCTCTTCAGTCGAATTGCACTACAGTGACTTCCAACGTCTGAAGGTTCACTACCGGAACCTTCGCTGGTGTTGGGGTAAAACCGTTTCTTCGCATGTAGTCAGTTTGTTCTTGCCAGCATCCAGAATTTACGACTAAAACTCCCCGGTAATTTCCATATTCCAGTGCATGCACATGCCCAGCATGGAAAATATCTGGAATTCGCTCAATGACTAAGAAGTCTCTGCTCTCAGGTGACAAAGGTGTTTTTCCGCCGTAAACTGGTGCTAGGTGGCGACTCTGTAACAGTAACCGCATTGCTTTCTCTGGGTGGCTGTGAGTCATCCCCGGGACTGTCGAGACAATGTCATCCAAGCTGCGGCCATGATATTCTAATAGTTCTACACCGTGTAGACTGAGAAGGCATGGGCTCCCGAGGGAATGCACCTTTCTTGATTCTTGCAGAGTCTCCAAGAAGGCTTTTGCTATAGCTGGTTGAGGCAAGGCTTTTCTTGGGGCGTCATGATTCCCAGGTGTAATGATGACTTCTACGTAGTCGGGAATTTGTTCGATGTATTTTGAGGCAAGTCTGTATTGTTTGTGCACGTCTTTGACTGTCAATTCTTTTATCTGATTGGGATAGACTCCTACTCCGTCAACGATGTCACCTGCTACTAGAACATATTTGACGTGGCCGGCAATTTCTCTCATTCTCTCGTTGCCATATTTGCCGTTGAGCCAGAGTATAAAACGGTTGAAGGCTTCTCTGGTGAATTTTGCGCTGCCTACATGCATGTCTGACGTAAGAACCGCACAGACTGGAACAGGAGCCTTGTGCTGTAATCTCTGCGCTACGTCGGGCAGAATGATGTCTTCCGCGATTAGAAGGCTGCTTCTTGTTTTCATGACGCTTAGACATATGACTTGGTCAAGGAGAAGAAACCGGGCTTTTTTCTGAAGCTCTGTCGGGGCGTTCTGTGGTACAAGCACTGTGGCATGGGCCTTTAGATCTTCGATGGTGAGTATGGTTCGCTGTTTCGATTCACGTTTTTCTGTTATCATGCCTATTACTTTAAGCCTGGTGTTTGGTTGTGCTCTCAGAGCGTCTAGAATCGAAGTAGCACTCTTAACGTCTATTCTTTGTCGCAGCAGTTTTTCTGTTCTGTTGAACCTGTCTTGGAAGTATTCTAGGAAGTCTTCGATTGTTCCGTTTGTGCTTATCTTAGTAGTTGGGTCTTCGATTATGTTTATGTTTGCTTCAATCTCTCTTGCATAGGGGTGAAAGGGCGTTTTCGATTCTGTCATCTGCGTTGCCTGCGTTGTAGAATGAGTTTGAAGAGTGGACTCTGACGGTTGCATAATTATTTCTTTTGCTGAATCTAGAGGTTCTAAAAGTTGTTCCAGAACACTTCTTTCGATAAAGAATGGTTTTTCTTTTAATTTTCCTATTTGCCGTATTGCCTTGCTCACGAGTTCAGCTGGATCTTCTGTTGCGGCTATTAGGTTTAGGAACTCAAAAGCTTCTTTGTTAAGTTGGTATCCTGCTGCAATTGTTTGTTCTACAGCTTTCTGCAGTTTTTGTGCTTCACTCATATTTTGAGGGTTCTCCAGTCTTGCTCTTTTGGACTTGTTATGTAACTTTCTTCGTCTTTTATGGGTTCCATTTGGTTCTACCCGTAAAGATGCGTTGTCAAAGCAGCCACTGCTACGCCGATTTCATGGCGTGTCAAACTGCGCGCTTCTGTATCTCCTTTTATTCCCATTCTTGCTAGACTTACTTGAATCTCGCTCCAGCTCCTCAATGCTATTCATGATGCTTTTCATGTTGATGTAGGGTCAACTTCCATTATTCTGTATCCTTTTTCTGTTATTAACGTGTTTAGTTTAGTTGCGCGCATTGCAATTTCTCTCATTGATGAAAGATTTGACGGCAAGACTCTATAGCTTCTCTTTGCCGTTTCTTTGTTGGCTTTTCTAACGATCCCCTGTTTCGAGAGGTTGAAGGAAGCATCAATTGCACTGATTAGACTGCTCTGAGTGACTCTTTTCAAAATGGTATTATTCGTGGAGGCTATTGTTGCTTCTAGTATATTGCCTTTCAACGTGGTTAACTCCGTCGGATTTCTGGTTTTGCGGCTAGGTCTATTCCGACTATAACCTCGCTTTTCAATTCTAGCATCTCACATTCGAGTTAATAATTTGGTTTTTCTGCCCTGACGTATTAATATTCCAGTTCCAAATATTGACTACTCGCTTGGTGGTATGAATGAGTGAATTGCGTAAAGTGCAACGCACTTCAACTGGCACGTTTTTTGTTTGTCTGCCCAGGTCTTGGGCTGTTCGTTACGGTCTGCAGCGGGGAGCGGTTGTGGCTCTCGGCGAAACTGGTGATGGTAAGCTTCTAGTTGATGCTAAATATGGTATTGAGTCTTCTCCTCGAACGGTTATGTTGAAGCCAGGACCCTTTCTGGGTCGTGAGATCATGGGGAAATACTTGCTTGGTTTTGATATTATTCGCATTGAAGCGAAAGAGCATATTAGTTTTGAGGTTCGGGATACTGTGAAAAAGACCGTTAGTCACTTGATTGGCCTAGAAATTGTTGAGGAGAACTACTCGTGTATTGTTTTGCAGTGCTTGCTTGAGCCATCCGGGTTTCTGCCTGAAAAGATTCTGCGCCGCAGCTATGCCATTGCTGCGGGCATGCACCGCGATGTTGCAAATTCCTTCGTTGATGGCGATATTCAGCTGGCGAAGAGTGTCATGGCCCGTGATGACGAAGGCAATAGGCTCTATTTCCTTCTGGTTCGTATCTTGCGAACGATAATTCAAAATCCACGCTTAAGCGAGAAGCTGGGCGTCAGCCCGATCGAGTGCCTTGATTATCGTTTGGCCGCAAGTCTAGTAGAAGCAATCGGCGATGATTGTGTTCGAGTAGCACAAAAAACCTCTGAATTAAAAGGTGGGAAGTTGGACAAGGAGCTAGGGAAGCTATTCCTAAGCTTTCATTTGATTTGTTTTGAAGCTCACGAAAACGCCTTGACAGCTTTTCTAACAGGTGACATGATATTGGCAGAGAAGGTGCGAGATATAAGGAGCAAAATTGAAGAAACCTTTGCTGATATTGAAGAAGTCGCTAGGGCTCAGTCGCTTGATATTGTGCCTCAGATCCTTGCAGTGGCTTCGTTTTTGGGGCAAATCTACGAGCACAGCGTGGACATAGCTGACTTGGCGGTACCTAAGAAAATCGTGACTTATTCTGTTTAGAAGGAGAGTTTATCCACTTTCTGCGGTGCCCTAACTAGTGAAACATGCTCGCCCAGTCTTAATTCGTTGGTATATTGTACTTCGCCGTTTATCTGACAATGTGCTTCGATTGTAATGTTTTCGCCGAAGACGTTGTCCACTTGTGCTCCGCTTCTCAGCAGAATTCTTTTTCCATAAATACTTTCTGCGTGGGCATCTCTGCCAATTATTATCTCATTTGCCTTCAGACATCCGTGAACCTCGCTTCTTTTACCTGTTTCAACAAAATGTGCGATCAAGCCTTCACGTGTATCTATCGCGCCGCCAACTTCAACACGATTTTCGGCGTTGGCCCTTTTTGAAGACAATTTGCCGCCGACTTCGATATTTCTGGCTGAAACTTCCTCTCCAACTTCAATTTTACCACCCACTTCCAAGTCTTCAGTAAGCTTCAGTGAGCCGCCGACTTGTGCTTTGCCTCCAATTTCCATCATGTTACCCTGTCCTGAACCTGTTATTTCGACTTTACCACCCACGTCGATGTCCTCGAATTCCAGGTCTCCATCAACCCTGAGCAAGCCGCCAACTTCTATTTGTCCGCCTTTGTTCTTGCCAGCGAGCTTCACGATTCCACCTACGTCTATGCTTTCATATTCTAGTGATTCATTTGATTCGAAGCTTCCACCAACGTCTACTTCAAGTATTTTTCCGCCATGGACAGTCGCTGTGCCGCCCACTTCCAATGATTCAATGTCCCCTTTGGACTGGATTGAAAGGCTTCCGCCAACGTCGATATCTTTTGCTTTCACAGTTCCCTTAGCCGTAAAGTTTCCGCCGACTTCAATGTTGTTGGTCTTCACATTTCCGCCGACTTCTAGACTTCCGCCAACGTCAACTTTGTCAGCTGTTAGATCTTTGCTCGTGTATAATGCTTCGCCTATGTCAACTTGCTGTGCTGTAGTGTTACCGTAAACTTCTAAGCGTCCATCTTCAACCTCAATATAGTCTCTTATCTCCAAATCTCCGCGCAGGGTTACATTGTCTTCTGCTTCCAAATTCTCTGCTAACAGGTTACACTCGAAAGTGTTGTGGCCTTCACAGTAGACTGTGCCGCGAACTTTTACTGTCGGCGGGGTTCCTGTTCCTTTTACAACAGTATGCCGGCCTACGACAAGGTCTCCGTCAATCGAATCCAGTGATATTGTACTTCTTGAAGGGACAGATGTTCTACCGTTCATTTCTCGCGCCTTCTAATTTTACTCATCTATTTGTGACTTTAAAAGGGGGACTCACATTAAGTGACTGTTGTTGCATTATTGTAGTATCCATGTTGTTCTGAATGAAGCTGCTGATGCTTTGGCTCTTTCCTGTTGAGCGTTTGCCTCACGATTCTCGACAATTTCTCTCAATTCGCCCTTAATTTGGTGTGCCATCTTTACCATCTCATTTGTTTCTTGAGAAGAAGTGAGTCCGTGGAACCCTTAAAAGGCGACGCACATAATGAAAACACCATTAGCCGTCACAAATTGTTACTAATATCTACTCCTCAAGTGCTGCGAAGAACTTTCGCATACGCTTGAACGTTTCCAAGAACTCCAAACCCCACTTTGTTGTTCTATATTTCTTCGAGTTATCCATGTTCACTTCGTTGATAAAACCGTGCGCAACCAGAAAATTTAGTTCCTTTTTCGTTCGATCGACAGGCATGTTGGCTCCGTAGGAAACTCTCGTCAACGAGCAAAGACCCTTTCTAGCCACTATCTCTATTATATCGGCGTAAACGTCATATTTTGTTCGTCTTCGTTCACTCGGCAATATGCAGTTTCTCCGATTTCCACTACCTATTGAATGGTATACATTTAATCTTAATTGTGGTGAGCTGGAACGCACCGAACAGTTTCTCATGGGAAACAATATCGCATTACTTGTGGGAAAGGGGATTTGGCTTGATATTTGCTTGTGCCAGGTGATCCGGATCGTGTTCCAAAAATCGCAAAATCATGGGGATTCAGTCAAAGAAGTAGGTTCTCACCGTGAATTCCGAAGTTCCACGGTGAATGCGAGAGGCTTTCAACTTCTGCTTATCCGATGGTATTGGTTCAGTTCTATGGTAATTATCGCTGTGACGTTCAAACACATCGTTAACACTTTTGCTGTTGAATTAGCGGACAGATTGTAGGACTCCCAGATAAAGCTAAAAGCACGTATAGGAACTTTCATGCGGACAGTGCCGGGGTGGCGGAGTGGTTATCGCGCTGGCCTCGAGATCTTGAAACGAAAAGGGGCTTGTAATAAGAGGACAAGTAAGCCAGTGGGCCTTTGGCTCGCAGGGGTTCGAGTCCCTTCCCCGGCGCCATTTGTTTCTGTCAGTTTTGTTAAAAAGCATCCAACTCGTAAGATGTTGACTATTCTCTTATCGTCACCATTGCTTTCATTTGTTTTCCTTTTTCTGGTATTGTCACGATTTTCATCTGTATACTGTTCAGGAAGTCTTCTGCTGCTTTTTTGGCTTCTCTTCTTGTTTGGTAAGATCCTTCCACTTCAATCCATGGCAAGGTTTTGTCAATCTTTATCCATACGGTATACAAGTTCTTTCACCGTTCTCAGATGAGAAAGAGGTTGATGTCTGTGTGATTAAAACGCTTATGAATTCCGAATATGGATTCTTGTTAAACTCAGTTCTGACAAATGCCAACTTGGTTGGTAGCCATTAGTCTTTGCTGGTATGCGATATTCTTAAATCACGCGTCAAAGTGATCGTGTTTTGTGCTTGGAGCTAAGCTGGCGAATGAAGTTTGAGGAGATACTTGGTCAGTTTCATCGGTGGACTAGCCATTCTTTGCGTTATGACCTGGCTAATCATGACTTTTCTGCCGTATCCCGAGATAAAGAACCTTCCGCTGTTCACTCTTAGCACAGTTTCTAGAATTGTAATTACTCTATTGATTTCCGTTGTTTGGGGCGTCTCTTTCGGTATATTCGCCGCCACAAACAAGGTGGCGTCATTAATTCTCACACCCTTTATTGACCTTCTGCAATCCATCCCAATACTTGGATACTTCCCAATAGTAATTGGTTTCCTATTTGCGTTAGGCCCATTGGGCGTTGAGCTTTCCGTCGTGATCTTGCTTTTCACATCGATGGCTTGGGCAATCTTTTTTGGAGTGATTGGAGCCATCCGCGGTATTCCAACAAACGTTGCAGAATCCTCCCGAAGCTTCGGTCTGACGGGATGGAGATATATTCGGCATGTAATCTTGCCTGCGATCACTCCAGCAGTGGTTTCAGGAGCAAATCTTGCATGGTGCGACGGCTGGTTTTTTATGATCGCTGCAGAGTACATACAGTATCAAGGCAGTGTCGTGACGCCCCCTTCTGGGGGATTAGGCTACCTCCTTGCGAAGGCTGCTTACGAATATAAAGACATGAATTTTGCAATGATACTGCTAGTATTCATAACTTTCATCGTAGTATATTTTAACAGTCTGACTTGGCACAAGCTAGTGGAACGAGCGAGTACAGGAACTTACAAACCAGTCTTCAAGATGGATCTTTCGGGAGTTGGGAAACTTGGAGTGGCAAGGGCAACTAACTGGCTACATTTTGGAAGACTGCACTGGCCGAAATCCTTTTCCATAGCTTCTCAGCGCTTGCGGAAATATACGCGCATCGAGAAAATCATCGCTGCTGTTTTGGCTCTTTCGGCAATTTTCTTTTTGTCGTACGTCGTATTCGGCCAATTCCCCACGTTGGCACTGATTCATGAGGGGTTTAGTCAGGCGCCCGCAGGAGAACTGGTCAATCTGCCCGTGTTAATTCTCTTGACAATGGGGCGTCTTGCAATAGCCTATGGCATCTCTCTTGTTGCCGCGATCGGTATGGGAGTCTTGGCTGCAGAACACAAAAAATTCGCGACTGTTTTTTTTCCCCTTTATGATATTGGACAGGGAGTGCCAATCTTAGCTTTGTTTCCAGTCATTTTTCTTGGTTTGAACACACTCATTGGGATGCCAAGAATCGCCCTTGAGGTTACCTGTATCATAATGTTGATTCTTGATATGATATGGTACATGTTTCTCAACGTCGTAAGCGCAGTGAAAAACATTCCCACTGAAATAAATGAAGTCGGTCACCTTTTTGGATTTAAAGGATTAAAAAGAATAACTCATATAGTGATCCCATCAATACTGCCTGCCATAGTTACTGGCAGCATCCTTTCATGGGGTACTGGCTGGAACACCATAATTTTTGCTGAATATCTACCTTCCACTCAGGCGAAAGTCCCGCCACTTTCAATACCAGGAATAGGTTCATTGCTTGACAAAGCAGGTTATGAATATGGAAACACGATCGTGCTCATTCTTATGCTGGGGATAATCGCAATAATAGTTCTTCTGATGGAAGGGCTTGTTTGGCGGCGTTTGCTCAGGAAATTTGAGAAATACCACGTGGAAGTGTAAACTGTGTCTTTGCTTGAAATAGAAAACGTGACCAAAACCTTTGTGACTGACCATTCCAGAATGTTGGTTCTGGAAAATGTGAGTTTCTCCGCTGGAGAGAGCGAGTTTGTTTGCTTGGTCGGTCCCTCTGGCTGCGGAAAATCTACTTTGCTTAGAATTATTGCAGGCTTGGAGAAAGCTGATACAGGTAGAATCATGTTTCAAAAACAGCCTATCGTGCAGCCTACCCCGAAAATTGCCATGGTGTTTCAGCTTTTCGGTCTTTTGCCTTGGAAGACAGCGTTGGAAAACGTTGAAGTGCCCTTGGAAGTGCTTGGCGTAGCTAAACAAAACCGGTTGCACATTGCTCAAGAATACTTGCAGATGGTCGGACTAGAAGGTTTTGAAAACTGTTACCCTCATGATCTTTCAGGCGGAATGAAGCAACGCGTTGGAATTGCGAGGGCACTAGCCCTAAAACCCGAAGTTTTGCTGATGGACGAGCCGTTTTCTTCGTTGGATGAACTTACGGCAAAAACTCTCCGTGAACTAGTGCTAAACATTTGGCGAAACCCTGCCTTGCCAACAAACACCTTCATAATGGTTAGTCATAATGTCGAGGAAGCGGTGTTTATGGCAGACAGAGTAATAGTGATGTCACCGCGTCCAGGGAAAATCATTGGAGAAATAATGGTTGACATACCTAGGCCCCGCTCCCAGTATTTGAGGGAAAAGGAATACTTCCGATACGTAGACGAGGTAGTAGGATTGCTAGAAAAAGGCAAAACTATAACAAAGGACAAGAGCCCTCTGTCTCTGACTGCAGGACGAACAAACAAGCTTGAGCAATAAAGTAGTCTAACTACCTTGAAATACAGAGACTAATCAGTCCAAATGCATGTCAGATCCTCGTATCAATTGCATTGGTCCTGTCGATGTTTTAGATTTGTGTGAATCCAAGTAGTTTGGATACTTATTTTGGCTTCATTAATACTATAAACTCAAAGTCCGATTCTATCTTAAAGGAGGGTAATCTATCGTAAAAAAGAAAGAGTCGGTAAGAGATAGCCCCAGCTTTACATGCTCAAACCCTTCATGTAGAAGAACTTTTACTAATCCTTTAAAGACCGAAATTCTGGGGTCAAAAGACGTTGAACCTTTTGACGCATGCCCGTATTGTTTGGCGGAAATAACTGTGACGAAAAACAGGGAAACGCTTGAAGAAGAACTAGAGCCAGAGGCAAAGCGGGTTCAAATTAGAAAAGCAATCGAACAGATAGCTATAGAGACGCCAACTCAATCTGAGCCCAAAGCCAAGGAATGTGCGAGGCACTTTGGATATCTAAGCAAACGTGCACCGAACGAAGAAATACCTGAAGATTGCATGGTCTGTGAAAACATAGTGCAATGCATGCTCAAGAATGTGACAGGATAAGTTGGTTACCAATGACAAGTAGATGTGTCTCAAATCCTCAAAGAATTCCAATAAAGGTGGATAGGAGACACTACTAATTGTCGGCGACTTTGCAGCGTAAGGCTCCTGGGGCGTTTATGTCAGTGGTTCCACAAAATAAAGAATTGAACGCTGAGTCTGTCACGGCAATCGCTACAGGCTTCCTTAAGCGGATTGGGCATAAGGGCGGTCTAAAGCCTAAGCGGGTTACGCTGGAAGAGGAAGTTTACACTGTTGAAGTGGAGATGAAAAAACTTACTGCCCTCGTTCGTGTTGACTCTAAGACGCATGAAATTAGGGAGTATGAAATACAGGCCAAAAACGAGGAGACTCCTTTCATATCGATCTCGCCCAAAGTCATATTGATTATTTTCGGCGTTTCGGCCCTTGTTCATGTCATATTGTATTTTGCGCTAAAAACATTCGGGTTATAGTCTTCATTGAGTTATCGGAATTAGACGTAGAATATGAACGAAAATAGGTTTGTGTCAGTTTATAGTGTTGTGAAGAAAAGAGGTTCTATTTTTCGCCCTTTTTTCTCTTCTCGGGCTTTTTCTCTTCCACTGGAGGTTCTTCAGTTGTTTTCGGTTCTTCCTTTGGCTCTTCTACAGTCACTTTCTCTTCTTCGATTTCAGTTGTGATTTCTTCTATTGGCTTCGGCGGCGGCGTTGTAGCCATGGTCCAACCTATCCATGCGCCTATACCCATTATGGCAACAAATGCAATAAAGACAGGTACAGCTATGATCCAAAATCTAACGTCAGCCGCGTCTGGATTGTATCCTATTATTGAAAACCAACTTGGATAGAAGAGAGTAACGACGTATAAGAGTGCGACTGCTACGCAGACTATGAAGATTACTCCACCGATTGTTTGATCTTTGCTAACCATCTATATATCACCGTATGTTAGCCATCTTTACTTCTTTATGCCTTTTAAAGTTTACCGTGACTTTCTGTGGAGTGCTAGGTTGTTCCCATTTCCCATGTTGTCAAGTATTTTCTCTGTTCATCCGTCAACTTGTCTATTTCTATTTTCATTGCGTCTAGTTTTAGCTGTGCTACTTTGTCATCTATCTCTTTTGGCACTGCGTAGACTTTTGGGAGTTTCTTTTCTGTCTTAGCCAAAAATTCTACACATAGGGCTTGATTGGCAAAGGACATGTCCATAACTTCTGACGGATGGCCTTCTGCTGCTGCCAAATTTACGAGTCTTCCTTCTGCCAAGAGATACAGTCTTCTTCCATCTATAAGTGTGTACTCGTCTAGATTAGGTCTTATGTTTCTCTTTGAAGTTGTGATTTCTTCCAGGTCTTTGGGGTCTATTTCTACGTTGAAGTGTCCACTGTTGGCGAGTATGGCGCCGTCTTTCATTCTCTGCATATGCTCTTTCCTTATGACACTTGTATTGCCGGTTGCCGTTACAAATAGGTCGCCTATCGTGGCTGCTCCGGCTACTGACATTACGCGAAATCCGTTCATCGTAGCTTCAAGCGCTCTAACCGGATCAGTTTCTGTAACTATGACGTTTGCCCCCATTCCTTGAGCTCTCATGGCTATTCCTCGCCCGCACCAGCCATAACCGCACACAACGAAGTTCTTGCCTGCCAAGAGGATGTTTGTGGCCCTTATGACTCCGTCTATTGTGCTTTGTCCTGTCCCGTAACGGTTGTCAAACAAGTATTTCGTGTAAGCATCGTTAACGGCCATTATCGCATACTTGAGCGTTCCAGACTTCTCCATGGCCCGTAGTCTCAAGACGCCAGTCGTTGTTTCTTCTGTTCCACCCTTGATTTTTGGCAAGATCTCTGTTCTTTTGCTGTGGAGGGTGCCTACAAGGTCGGCGCCGTCATCAAGTGTTATGATGGGTTCATAGTCTAGTACGTTTTCAACACATCTGTAATATTCCTCTGTCGTTTGTTCTCGCCATGCAAATACGTGTGTGTCCTTTTCCACCAAGGCCGCTGCCACATCATCCTGTGTGGATAACGGGTTGGAACCGCATAATGCAACGGTGGCTCCGCCAGCTATGAATGTGTCGATAAGCACTCCGGTTTCTTTTGTTACGTGCAGACATGCGCCCAGTGTCAAGTTCTCAAAAGGTTTCTCTTCGCTGAATCTTTTCCTTATTTGGTTTAATACTGGCATGTGTTTTGAGGCCCATTCTATCTGTAGATGGCCTTTAGACGCCAGAGTAATGTCTTTGATTCTGCATTTTTCCATTGGTTTTCCTTCTTTTATGCTCATTTACCTATTAACTATTTAACATTGATGTTCGGCTTATTGAGAAGTGTGTCTTTGGTCTTTTCAGTCGTTTCCACGAGGCCTTCAGATTCAAATGTTGTCGAGTTTATATCCTTCCATTATCAAGTTGACTTCCTTTTAGTTTGGTTGTTCCTCAAACGTCTACTATGATTTTGTCCTCTATGGTTTTGCGCCTTGGTGAATGATTCTGTGATCGCGTGACATGACAATTGTGCTGTCGCAAACTAATAGGTTCATTCTAGTCCTTCTCTGGGTTAGTGTTAGGTTGTATCGCTATATTTTTAACTTCTACTTGAATACACTTTGATTCTGAGGCAATGCTTTATGCCGGAATTAAAAGTTGCAAGTTTGCAGGAGTATCTTTCAAGCGTTTACAAAAAACCCGTGACTGTTGTGCGCGCTTTTCCTATGGGCGGCGGTGATCCTGACCTGAAGGGTTTCGGTTATGGTGTACCTTGTTTTATTGAGTTCAGTGTTGGCAAAGAGACTAAGTGTGTTGTTTTGGAGACTATGCGTACAGGGGGTTTTGGGCATGATCATTTTTCAGACAGGGCTGCTGCTTTATTGTGGCAACATTCCGCCTTTAGCAATTTGCCTAAACATGTGCACTCTGTTGATGTAGGCTCATTCGTGAATGATGGTGAATCTTTAAAATCTCTGGGTAACTGCGGTGAATTTTTCATATTGACAGAGTTTGTTGACGGTGCACTATATCATTCTGATCTGGATCGTATGAGAGCATCTGGAAACTTGTTCGATTTGGATGAAGAACGGTGCATAGCTTTAGCGGATTATCTTGCGGGAATTCACTCCGTGAAGAAGAATTCGCCAGAGCTTTATGTTAGGCGAGTTCGTGATTTGGTTGGGCATGGTGAATGTATTTTTGGACTGACTGATAGCTATCCACGCAACCAAAAATATGTTGATCCGAAGTTTTTCATCGAGTTTGAGAAGGCATGCGTGGAATGGCGTTGGCGGCTTAAGAACAAAGTGCACAGACTGTCGCAAGTGCATGGGGACTTTCACCCTTGGAACATCATGTTCAGGCAAGGGACAGATTTCACGGTTCTGGATCGTAGTAGAGGTGAGTGGGGTGAGCCAGCTGATGATGTGACGGCAATGACAGTGAACTACATATTCTATTCTCTGCAAGAGTTCGGCAAACTGGCTGAGGGTTTCGAGAGGTTGTTCATGCTTTTCTGGAAGAACTATTTGGACAAGACTAGTGATGAGGAGATTCTGAGTGTTGTGCAGCCTTTTTATGCTTGGCGTAGTCTCGTTGTCGCTTCGCCTTTGTGGTATCCAAATCTGTCTTTGGATGTGCGTAGGAAGCTCTTCCGTTTCGCCCGCAATGTGCTTAAAGCTAAGAAGTTTGACTTTGAGACTGTTGAATCCTATTTAAAATGACTTTGTGTGAGTAAACCTATTCGATTTCTGAAATGTATATCAGCGGTGGGATTAAAGGATAAATAGGATCTGGGTTCAATCTATGTGTTGTAGCTGGTGTCCGATTTGGGTGTCAAATCCTTAGATGATTTGGAGAGGATGCTTAAGGAGATAGGCTATTCTGACAGTGCTGTCAGCGAAATTCTGAAGTGGTATAAGCAGGAGAATTCTGGTATAAGGGCGTCATGAAAGGCATCTATGTACTGGTAATTTCAGTCAACAGAAATATTGGCGTAAACATTGGTGCACTAGGCACTGTAAGTTTTGATAAAGGTTTATACGTCTACGTGGGTTCTGCTCAAAATAATCTTGAGAAACGGATAGCGCGTTATCACAGAAAAGTGAAGAAGAAGTTTTGGCATATTGATCACCTGCTCAGTAACAGATTTGCAGAAGTCGTGACAGAGTCTTACATGGAGACAGACAAATCTGCAGAATGCAGGATTGCCAGGAGGCTGAGCCAGAAAGGTATTGCTGTCAAACACTTTGGGTGTTCTGATTGCAATTGTATTAGCCATCTGTTCAAAGTGGAAGATTTTGGCTCTCTGAGCGATTTCATGTCTGAGGAGACTAAGGAAGGATGACTCTAATAGATCCTAGATGGGGGAACTGGGGCACATGGAGCCAGCTTGTGCAAACGCCTATGGCGACATAAAAGTCGACATGAGAGATATAGGCTTTGCATACGCCCATTTCAGCAACACAGCGGAACCACAAATAATTCTCTTCTTTTTTTCTTAAAACATGGTGCGGGTTCCCAAGTCTTATCAACAACCTGTCCTATTTTGCTCGTTCAAGGAGAGTGCGTAACTGTCCCCTCTGATGGCTGGTGCGTTTGGATTACTGGTCTGCCCGGCAGCGGAAAATCAGTAGTCTCTGAAGCCTTGCTGATACTTCTTGAGAAAGAAGATATTCATGCGCAGCTATTATCATCGGATGCTTTGCGCAAAGTTCTTACACCAAAACCTACTTACTCCCTTGAAGAACGCAACATAGTCTACGCTACACTTGTTTACATTGCAAAGCTGTTGACACAAAACGGCGTGAACGTCATAATAGATTCCACTGGAAACTTGAGATGTTACCGAGAAAGCGTCAGAAAACAAATCCCCAACTTCATGGAAGCTTACTTGAATTGCCCACTTACAATCTGCATGGAACGCGAAGCTAGACGCAGAGAAACCTACAACGCACCAAAACTAATCTACGCAAAAGCTATGAAAAGCAAATCCTCCACGGTGCCCGGCGTGGGGCAGTCTTACGAATCTCCTATCAACCCAGAAATAGCAATCGATACTACGCGATACACTCCGGAACAAGTTGCCCAGAAAATCTTCCAAAGATTGTTGGAGAAGTTCCAGCAACCAGAAAGTTAGTTCCGACATAACTCTGAAAATCCAAGGATAAGGCTCGCAACGTAATCTCTAACTCGTAACCCCTTGCAGAATAATTAGGCTGTGGCTTGGTATATTAGGATCTTTTGATATAGTTCAGAACAGCATCTGCCTGATCTTTTGAAACATGTTTGGATTCAAGGAGACTGGTGACTAGATTGGAAATCTTCGCCAAAGCATGGACTTTGTAGCCTAACTTTTCTAGATTTTCTCTGCCACCTTGTTCTCTATCGACTACAACCATCACGTTCCTAACGTGGGCTCCTAACTCTTCTAGAGGTTTTATTCCTTCAACTTTGGACAAGCCTTCACTGACAACGTCATCAAAAAACAATATGTGGTCGCCTTTGGTGACTTCCGCCCCGGCGATTCTTCCAGTCACACCGTATGCCTTCTCTTCTTTCCTAACGATGACGCATGGCAGATTGACTTCACATGCTATATTTGGTAAGATCAACGCACCTTTCAGTTCGATAGATGCCAATTTGTCTATTTGCTCAATAGCCATCAGGTTCTTAATTTCGCATGCCGCGATCTCCGCAATATTGCACAGATCTTTTGGAGAGGAAAGCAAACGCGCAAGATCAATGTAGTAGGGGCTTAGAGCCCCTGACTTTATCTTGAAAGTGCCGAACTTTAGGCACCCAGAGCGATAAAGTGCACCGGCGATGCTGGCTGCATTTTCAGTCATGTTCTAGTCTCTCCCGAAATGATTAGACCGTTTCGAATTTAACACTTATTCAACCGCGTTTCAATGATCAACATATTTGGATCTCATTGAGATTTATTTCATTTTCTCTGTTGTTTGAATCGTTTTCTCTGCTGTTGCAGTGCAGAAAAGTAGGTCATCAATAGTTGCGATAAACGTCTGAAGCTTCTCTTCGCACGCTATTCTTGTGATGATTTTGTTTTGTTTGCAGACTGTCTTAATCTTCAAACCCTTTGGCTTTTCAAAATTATCCGGTGAAACTGCTTTCGTAACCGCTTCCGCTATTTGCCCATCATCATATTCAAGGATTATTTCCGCTTCCAATTTTCTCCCTCTTCAGCTGTTGCCCAACCAACTCGTTAACAGCTTCTATAAACTCGGTGATCCTGCTCAAGGGAACTTGTGCTCCTGCCGCTACGTTGTGTCCGCCGCCCTTTCCCTCTAGCTTTCCAGCGACAACCTCCATAATCTTTGCCAAGTCAACGCCCTTGCTTGTCATAGTATCTGTAGTTCGTGCAGAGATTTTCGCTAGGCCTTCCTCTTCAACATTGGCGTAGGCAATTAAAGGTTTTTCAGGGTTCGGGAGACTTGATGAAAGAATAGATGAAATTGCGCCTACAATTTTGTCATTGATGAAATCTTCACCATAAACAACATAGATATTTTCCAGTTCTCGCATTCTTTCAGGTTTCTCCATAACCCAGCCCAAGTACTTCGTAATCGTCCTTCTGTAATTCTCCAATACCTTGTTCGCTTCTTCAAGAGCTGAACCGCGGTCACCCATGCACACAGCCGTTCCAAGGCTCGGTCTATCCATGCGACCAGTGGCATTCAGCAAAACTGCAAACTCTCTGGCGTCTCTAAGCGGAGTCCAGATTTCTTCTCTGTTCAAAGTATAAACATGTCCAATAAGGTTTGTCACTTCATAACGCAAACCTTTAGAAAGTAAATAGTCGGCAAGTGCAGAACATAGTCGCTTCTTCTCTTCGTCTGAAAGGTCTCTCAAAGCCCGCCACTTTTCACCGTTTCGAGGTTTAATGTCTAAACTTGCCAGAAAAGCTAGACTCTTATCTTCTTCTCCGCTTATGCCGGGAATGAACGGGTTAGTCGTAGACGCCAAAGCCCTGTGAATGGGGCGCGTTTCTCTGCCGAAGAACGTCAAATCTTTCTCAACTGTCAACAAACCTGCACGTGTGGCATCTTCAACTATCTTCTCGTTCAGCCCGCCCAACTGTTTCTGGTCATATTTGTCTTGTAAATCACCCAAGGCACCGACCACGGCGACTGGCGCCAGATCTACGTTGACCTTGTCTACGGCTCTAGCTACAAAATATGCAACGCCTGAGCCGCTCACGTCGCGTGCGCCATCTATTCCGTGCAGATGCGGATTCACATGTACAACATTGTTTGGTTCTTCGCCGACAATTTGGTGATGATCTAGGACTACTATTTTGAGGTCGGTCAGTTTCTCGTTTACGAAATCCATGTAGCCGCTTCCCAAATCAGTGAAAATAATTAGTTGAGGCTTTTCTGAAATAACTTCGTTTGCGATTTTTTCGTTGATCCACTGGGTTACTTTGATTCGGAATCTTGCGTCAAGCCTGAACAACGTCTTCCCAACGATGCCAGCTGCAGCAACTCCGTCAGCGTCTAAATGGGAGAAAACTTGGATGGGCCCATCTTCTTTGACGGTTTCTGAAATTAGTTTGGCTGCTTGCTCGGCTGAATTTAAGAAATTTGTGACTTTGGTTTCGTCTAAGGGCACTGCCATCACACTGGAGTAGGTGTTCTGGGTATTATTAGAATCTGTGTTATTCATGTGTTTTGCTTGTCGAGAAAAGTTTCACAGTGAAAATGTCTAAGGTGCAGAGTGCTTAGGCTACGGAAGCAATTTTCGGCTCGTACCTCCAGTTTGGCGGCAAGACGCCTTCACGTTTGTAGTATCTTGAGAGTTTGTGGATTTTTGCTTCAATGACCTGCATTGACCTCTTGTTCACCAGGTCTGTCTTGTTCTTTTCTAAGTGAACGGCGAGACTTTGCGCTTTCTTGAGTAGGCTTGCCAAGTCTTCAGGCACGGTTGGTGCAAGCTCAGCATCTTTGAGTATTTTCGTCACTGTTCTTCCAGTTATCGGTTTTGCCAACGGAATCGAATGCTGATCTCGCAGGATAGTTCCGATACGGCTTGGCGAGTTTCCTGCTTTAGCTAATTTTATGACTAAGGATTCAACCTCTTCTGCTTGGTATTTGCACCAGTTTGGAGGGCGCTTGCTGACTGGGCGTACTTGGTGTGATTTTCCTCTTTCCTGTTTCGGCATCTGTCATCCCTTAAACTCTGTATGAGCGAGGTTACACGCATATTTAAAAATATTGATAGCTTTCAGATGCCGGGTGTAGGTTCTATCATTTCTTGCTCTTGTACCATTCTGCAAATTTAGAGATAGCTTTTGCACGGTGCGAATATCTATTTTTTTCCATCACGTTCATTTCTGCAAATGTTCTACCGCTTCTAGCTGGTTTGAAAACTGGGTCAAAACCAAACCCAGACTGTTCGCTAATTCTCCTTCTTTCCTCCGTAATTTCTCCCAAGACTTCACCGTCAAAACACACTGGTGACTTAACCTTAACCGAGTGATATGCGATAATTGACCGAAACCTTGCTTTCCTGTTTTCAACGTTTTCCATGAGTTGCAACAAGCCCTTGTTACCTATTGTCTTGTAAACGTAAGCCGCATAAGGACCGGGAAAACCGTTTAACGCATCTATGAATAATCCGGCATCTTCAATTATTATTGGCAAGTGGCATTTTTCATAAGCTTCTATTACGCTGGATTTCGCAATTTCTTCCAAACTGTCGCTTTGGATTTCCAAGGTCTTGACTCTAAGCATGCCCACCGCTATTTTATATTCACCTAATACTCTGCGGGCTTCGTTAAACTTGTTAACGTTGTTCGTTGCAAAGAATATTATTCTGCCTTCCAACTGAAAATCCATTTTATCTCACAGCGCTTTCTTGGCACCTTTTGCTGATACATTCAAGTATTTTTCCCAGTTTATCTGCACAAGTTCCAAAATGTTGCCGTCAGGATCCATAAACGTTGCTTGTCTTCCACCCCAAGTCTCATCATGCACTTCTTTGATAAATCTAACTCCCTTCCGCTTCAGTCGGTTATACTCGCCATCCACATCATCCACAAGAAAGTCCACAGAAGGCGCTGACAGATCTGCTGTTTGTTTTCCTTTCAGACTGGGACTTAACCCAATTTCCACGCCACCGCACTCGAACCCAACGTAACCAGAGAATTCATACTTCTTTTCCAAACCCAATGTTTCCTCATAAAATTTCGCCGCCTTCTTCAGGTCTGAGACATAGAAAGTCACACACCAAACAGTCTTAATCATTCTTTCTCCTTCCTTTCAGTAACATAACGTCCTCTCTTCTCTATTTCCTTGATTTTGCCTAAAACATTTCTCACGGCATTTTCTTCTAGAATCTCAGAATACCCCTTGACCACAGCATCAAAACATTCTTCTGCAAACTGGAAATGAACACTCTGCAAGGCTCTTTTCATGAGATGCAAATCAACTCCTCTGGCTTCTAACTCGTTTGTCTTCTCGCCAAGTCCGAAGTCAACAAAAAAAATCTTCTCCATCCTGCTAAGAATTATGTTTGAAGTGGTTAAATCGCCGTGAACTATCCCCAGTCTATGAAGTCTGCCTATCAATTCGCCAATCTTAACGCACAGACGTTCTCTTTCGCCTTTAGAAACTTCACTCAACAATTGCTTAACTTGTTTACCCTCTATGAACTCCATCACTATCGTAGAATCTTTCAAGTCAACCAAAAATATGATCGGTGTCGGCACACCAGCTTTCTTCGCTTCATGCATCAATTGCGGTTCATGAATCGTTCGATAAGTTCGAATCTGTTCATCCAACTTCGACGGACGGTATTTCTTCGGTAGACGTTTTTTCAATATCACCTTTCTTCTATGCCAATCCGCCAAGTAAAGACTAGCCTCGGCCCCCTTCTTGATCAACCTTGGCGAACTCACTTCATCCAAGGGGCCTCAACCTCTTCAAGCCGCCACCTCGGCTTCACAAAGCTCTTATCAAGCGGCGTAACAACGCCATGCTTGTAAGCCAGCGCTCCTGTCCAAGCAACCATAGCTCCATTATCAACTGCAAACTCGCTTGGAACCACGAAAAACCTGGCATCGTGTTCATCCGCTATAAATTCGATCATCGACTGTAATCTTTTATTGACCGCCACTCCACCTGTAAGTAGAACCTCTTTCTTCTCCGTGTGCGCTAAACCTCTTTCTGTGACTTCTGTGACCATGGAAAACGCAGTCTCTTGAAGACTGTAACATAAATCTTCAAGTTTGTACCCTTTCTTTTTCACCAGAGTCGTTGCAGCTGTTAACAGGCCGCTAAAGGAAGTATCCATGCCCTTAACCGTGTATGGCAAAGGAACAAGTGCACTCCCTTTCAGGGCAAGTTTTTCAATAACAGCCCCAAAAGGTAAACCCGCCTTCTGACGCAGACCAGCTTCTCTCGCAAAAACATCTAAGCAATTCCCAAGAGCAATGTCTAATGTTTCGCCAAAAATCCTGTAACGCCCCGAGTCAAAAGCCGAAACTAACGTGTTTCCACCAGAAACGTACAACGTAATAGGATCTCTGACACCCGTTTTCAGCCTGCCTATTTCAATATGAGCAACGCAATGGTTGATGCCCACAAGCGGCACATCAAGATAAGAAGCTAGAGCACGAGCCACAGTCGCTCCCGTACGAAGACACGGACCTAAACCTGGACCCTGAGAAAACGCGATAATCGTAAGTTTCTGCGGTTTGATACCTGCCTTCGCAAAAGCTTCTTCCAGAACTTTGCTTGCCACTTCTGCATGGTGCCTAGCGGCTTCTCTCGGGTGAATACCTCCTTCCTCAGGCACATAGGCACTTACGATGTTCGCTAATGTTTCACCGTTGAACCTTGATATTCCAACACTGAAGTCGTCTGCCGTTGATTCAATACCCAAACAGTAGCATTCATCAGCTTTGTTCTTCATTTTACTCATATCTTCCAGCATTCAATTTTCCAAATTTAAACATACACTTTTTATCTTAAATCTCGCCTATATTACTGTGAAATAACTGGACATGATAAAGATGCCTAAACACAACGACCTAGAACAGAAGGCTCTCCAATCTGTAATGAACACGGGGTTCGAAGGCGTACTTCAATCCGAACTTTGGCGTCAGCTAGGAGCAAGTAGCAGAGAAGGATCCAGGATAGCGTTGAAGCTTGAAGAAAAAGGACTGATACGACGAGACAAGGAACTTCGTGACGGGAGATGGACGTATAGGCTTTATCCGAAGCGGTTGCCCGCATCAATAGACTCTATAGCAGATTGCCCATGCTTAATGTGCCAAGACAATCCTCGATGTGATCCGTCAAGTGTAATATCGCCACAAAACTGCGAAAGGCTCACAGACTGGCTTGTCTCCATATCCCAAGATCGCCCGACTACCATGGGTGACAGCTAGCTTTGCCCAAAGCATGGATACAAGACAGAAAGAAGGATTACTATTATAGGAAAGCCAAAGAAGAAAAGTATCGTTCTAGAGCTGCTTACAAACTGTTCCAAGTCGTTGAAAAATATCATTTCATAAAGAACGGCAACTGCGTTGTTGATTTGGGCGCCGCGCCTGGAGGCTGGGTTCAAGCCGCGAAGAAACTCGTCGGAACCAAAGGCTTCGTTTTAGGAGTGGACTTGAAGCCAGTTGAGCCCTTTCCATATCGTAACATCGTAACAGTGATAGGCGACATATCCAAGCCAGAAACGCTACAACAAATCGGCAAGTTTCTTCCAAGGAAAGCTGACGCGGTCATCTCCGATGTTTCACCAAATATTTCTGGGATATGGGAAGTTGATCATGCATCACAAACAGATTTGGCACAACATGCATTAGGAATAGCTTTGGAGGCACTCAAACCCTCCGGCGCGTTCTTTGTAAAGATTTTTCAAGGAGACTTGCTTAGCGATTTCATTGAAAAGGTAAAGAAACATTTTGAAGTAGTAAGAATAATAAAACCTAAAGCAAGTCGAGCCAAGAGTTCAGAACTGTTCATTCTGGGGATGCGGCTCAAACAAACACCGGATTAGCAACAAACATAAATCACATCGCCTTCTCTATTATGCTCAGGGTGAAGTAATTGAAAATTATCGCAGCAGATTCCTCTGCTGCCACACTGAATGAAAAGTTTGAACCGTTGTCTATTGTTGCAACAGTGTCTGTTTTGGTCAATCCGCCTTATAGAGAGCCTAGCGAGTTTATTGCTGAACCCGTTTTCGCAGATGCTCAGGACGGGCATGAAGTCATAGTGCATGAAGCAGAGCTTTGCAGGGAATTGATTGGAAAGGTGAAAGCTGATGTTATACATCTAGACATGTCCTTAAACGCTGTTCCACTTGAACAATTATCGCCCATCGAATTTGCGAATATGAACCTTTCACGTACAGCAAGACGACATCTTCTCAGGATTCTGCCTAAGTTGAGGAAAATTGCTGGCGAGATCACACGAAAACATGGAGTTGAGGTTTTAGCCATAGGGAAAGAAAGTATTCCTGTACGAATTGCAGAACTAGCGGGTGGAGCTCACGCAATTCTGTATACCTGCGAAAAAGCCGTCAATGAGGAACAACCGGTTCTTTTGGGTCTGCCTTCCAGATGTCAGCCTCGGATATCTGGAAACAGTGTGTACATTTACTCTCTTATGCCCGCAGAACATGATATCAGAGGTTACGCAGAAGATGCGAAAGGAATTTTGGAAAAAGTAAACATTTCAGAACTGCTAAACCCGGTGGCACGAGGTTTCCGAACCCTTAAAATAACCCCAAAAACGTAAGAAACTCTAGGAGCTGCGAAATTGGCACTCGACTATTGGCACAAGCTTTCCACAAGAAGAAAGAGAGTTTTTGCGATCTTGTCCTTTTTCCTTCTTTCAGTAATCATAACCATTGCAGGAGTGTTAACTCCACTTACTGCCTCTGAAGTAACCACAAGAGAAGAAGATCTCAAGCAGCTTCGAGAAAATGTTAGCCTGCAATACATTTTCGGCAATAATCTAGTGATATGCCTAGTAATGTTCGTACCTGTGATAGGGCCCATTTTGGGGCTTTTCATACTGTATAACACAGGCGTTTATGTTGCTGCAGATAGCAATGCGAACAATGTGTCGCCTCTTTTGGTTTTTGCCTTTTTGTTTATCTTCCCATTTACGTGGTTGGAGTTTCTAGCATATTCAATCGCATTTGCTGAAAGTGTTTGGCTAACTTGGCGCGTAATACAACGTAAAGGCAAAAGCGAATTGATGGCTGCATCTAAGTTTGTATTAATCGTCAACGTAGCGCTGTTGCTGGCCGCAATAATAGAAACTGCTATAATTGCGTCGATTTAGTACGGTCAACAAAAAACTCTACGCACTGATTCTTGTAATTTCCAAACCTATATCCAATGCCTTTGTGCTGTCTGTTATCTCGCCTAGACTTACGATGTCAACTCCAGTTGAGGCGAACGTTAAAATGTTTTCCGCTGTGATTCCGCCACTGGCTTCCAGTAGAATCTTCCCCAGACAATTTGCCTCTTCTAGTAGATTGATTGCTTTTGCTATTTGCTTTGGTGAGAAGTTGTCCAGCATGATTATGTCTGCTCCTGCTCGCACCGCTGCCAAAATGTCGTCAACTTTTGAGATTTCAACTTCAATTTTCTTACTGAATGATGAATTCTTGGCTTTCTTAATGGCTTTTTCAACGTTTCCCGCTATCGCAATGTGGTTGTCTTTAATCAAAACCATGTCATCCAAGTGTAATCTATGTGTTTCGCCTCCTCCTATGAGAACAGCTTTTTTGTCAAAATAAAGTAGCCCCGGTGCTGTTTTTCGTGTACAGGCAACCTTTGTTTTGAGTTCAGCTTTCTGAAGTCTCTCTACGAGGCTTCTTGTGTTTGTCGCAATACCGCTCATTCGTGAAAGGATGTTTAGGAGTGTGCGTTCAACTGAAAGAATCGTTCGTGCATTCCCCTGAATTTTCATCAAAATCTGTTTGGCCTTCATTTTTTCTCCGTCAGTAACCAAAGTTTCAACCTTTAGTCCCACGCTTTCCAGAAGGATTTTTGATTCTTCGATTCCTGCGGGAACTCCTGACTCTTTAGCTATTACTTTAGCTTCAGCAGTGCATTCTGCCGGAACAATCAGCGCGGTGGTTATGTCTCCTTGCCCCAAGTCTTCCACGAGCATTCTTTGAAGTTTTTCTTTCAAGATTTCGTTTGGCAGAAACATATCTATTCCTCTTGATGTTTACCTTAAAATATTTGTTTATTTCTTTGCGTTTTCGACTATGCTTTTGACGGCATTTTCCAGGCCGTCATATGATGATACTTTTTCCTGAACATCTCTAGCCTTTTCAGGCGTACCATTTTCCAAGATTTGTTTGACATTTGCTAGGAGTATTTCCTTGGTTAGGTCTTTTTGGAGGATGATTTTCGCGATACCAAAGTCTCTGGCCTGTTTTGCATTGTTGAGCTGCTCCGTGTGATTTGATGTTGGTATAAGTATAATTGGTTTACCATAGCACATACACTGCGTTAATGTTCCATGTCCGGCACGCCCTATTACCAAATCACAAGCTTTTAAATATTCAAAACGATTTGGAATCCAATCATAAATTGTCACGTTACCGCGGCGTTTTGGTTTGTTCTTGGCTTTTGGAAAGCCTAAAGAAGCCACAACCTCATAGTCTTCTGGAAATTGCAGCAAAATCTTGCTCAAGATCTCTGTTAAGAAAGCTTTTTCGTTGGTTGGACCGCTTATAGCGGCAAGAATGACTGGCTTGTCCGTTGGCAACTTTAGTTTATTGCGTAGTTCTTTTTCGGCGGGTAGATCTTTTGAATGCACAGACAATATCGGTCCTATCAGCCTCACATTTTTTCTATAGGATTTTGGAATGCTCAGATTGCCCGCGCTTATCGTGTATGGTTGGGGAAAATCTGGTATCAGAACAGTATTTCCACTAGTCCACACCTTACCTACAAGTGTGAGGGTTATGTAGTCTGCAAGTCTTGCCAACCGCAAAAATCGCTTTCTTCTGGGAATCATTACTTGAAATTGGTTCAAAATACATATTCTCGGCATCCCCAAGATTCTCGCTGCCACTAGCGGAGAGGCGCGAGAGTCCGCCACAACAATGTCCGGCTTGAAACTCTGGATAGCTTTCAGTTCAGCGGTAACTTGTCTTAGAAAAGTAAAATATGAAAGGAATGGACCTGGATTGACTGCCGTTTGTCTAAAGTCCACTGACCCGTCTGGCTTGACTTGAAATCCAATGGAAGGAGCCTTTATTAGTGGAAGTTTTTCGTGTTCTATGTAGCCTATACCGTCGCTATATGTGGAAAACATTACCTTCGCGTTTCTTTCTAGGAGTTTCCTTGCTATTGGAACGCTTCTTCCAACGTGGCCTAAACCGATGCCGCAGGGAGCAAAATAAACCCGCATGAGGTTATTTCCCGCCAATGGTCTTACGTCTGATTTCTCCCTTTGGTTTCTCCTCTTCAAAGATTATGGCGTGAAACTTTTGAATCTTGGTTCCTGCAAGCAACCAGCAGTCTGCAGGCAATCCTGCCTTGACACTACATTCACATAAAAATTCTTCTTCATCCCATCCCAATTCAACAGGTACTTGTGGCAAAAGCAAGCCTTTGAACATGCCTTTTTCAACGATCAATCCATCTTCGCCAACCTTTATTTTTGAAGGATACTCGGTTGGCTTGTTTACTTCCACCTTTTCCGGAGGAGTAAGAACACTCAACTCAAAAACTACCTTGTCAAGATCGCTTGATGAAAGCGGTTGGAAGCGTGGGTCTTGCGTTGCCGAGCTTATGGCTGCTTCAATAACTGCCTGGGCCAGTGGAGTGGTTGGGTATGGAAGACCGATGCATCCTCTGAGGCTTTCATGTCCGTTTTTCATGCTGTTTATTGTTACAAATACTCCGCAGAGTTGTAGCAGTTTCTTGGGCGTATCTTCTGGCACGTTGATGGTTTTCCTAATTTTCACGTATTCTTCTGCGGCTCCACGTGCAAGCTTGACTAGGAACTCACCTTCTTGTTGGTTCAGTTCAAACGCCAATCCGGGCTCCCCCGTTCGATGGTCATAACTTGTTGTGCAGAGGTTAAGGTTTAAACCTTTGGAAAAGTAAGGATAAATTCTAGAACTTTACAGTTTCTTCCTGTGTTCCTTCCTTGGTTATTAGTAGGATGTCTATACCGTCGCCACTCATGATGTCTCTGCTTATGGCTGATTTTATTGATCTGACGACGAGGTCTTTGGCTTCATCCATGGTCATGTCTTCCTTATAGCCTTCTTCAAGCACTCCTATGGCGATTTCTGTTCCAGAACCTACGACCGTATACTTGTCTGGTATTAATGAGCCCAAAACGTCCAGTACGTAGATGGTTGCTCCTTCGTCGTCGACGCCGCCGATGATTGTCTGCGTGATCAATGGTGCGTAACGAGTGTTAAACAGCAGATTTGACATGAGTTTGGCTGTAGCTCTAACGGAGATTGATCTGCCAACATCCAAACCGAACAGGTTCACGTATGCCTCAACCTGTCTTACGAGGATCTGCATGTCTGAAACGAGCCCTGCGCACGCAGCGCCTATGCTGCCTGTTATTTTGAAGACTTTCTTGCCACCTTTGCTGACAATAAGATAACCGTATGAAACACGTTTCTCAGAAGCCAATATGACGCCGTCTTTACATACCACACCGATGGTAGTTGCGCCGGGAATCCAAGCGTACCCGCCTTGTTGCGCTTGTTTTTCCATGATAATTCACCTTTGCCGTTTTTATACACGGACAACCTATTAAACTTAATGTCCTATAATACGTTAGAAGGCGACGTGAAATGCAGGGAATTTACACTAAAGAACTTGGCAGTGTCTGGTTTGGCGTTGCATGCGATGAAAAGCAAGTTTACGCTACAACGTTTACTTTCGATGAGAAAGTTGCTCTGAAAAGCCTTCTGGGCAGTATACCCTCTTATATTCACTTCCAACATTCAAAGCAAGTTTCTGGTTTCGCTGAACAAGTCATAGCAGTGTTGAAGGAGTTTTATGATGGAAATGGAGAGTCTTTCCGCTTTTCTTTGGCCATGGAGCATCTGCCAAATTACACGAGAAGTGTCCTTGAGGCTACCTCTCTTATTCCCTTAGGCTATGCGGCGTCTTATGGTTCAATTGCTGAGGCTACTGGTGGGGGTGCTAGGGCAGTAGGCAATATTATGGCTTCGAATCCTTTTCCACCGATTGTTCCGTGTCATAGAGTAGTCAGATCAGATTTGACATTGGGCGGATATGGAGGCGGTTTGGATTTGAAGCTTCAAATTCTAGAGCGTGAAAAGAGAGGGTTTGATTCCAAGCTGGAGATTCCAGTTAAAGACAAAAAATTGTCAGTTTTCCCGATAGAGTTTGTGTTAAAAAGATTGAAAAAGGGTTAGCTGCTGATTCCTTGACTCGTGAAAAATGAGATTTCAGTGGATGAAACTTTCTTGACAACATGCACATGAAAAATGAAATTGCAATTAACAATGCTAGAAAGAACTGTTTGTTGGGTATTCTGGAATTATGTCTGGTGAAATACGCATTACTGTGAGTGCTGCGACTTTTAAGTGGTCTGCAATATCAAACCCAGCTTATAAGGCAGTTCAAACAAAACAGTATACTTGGGATGGTCTCTTTGGTCAAACGTGGACTTTATGTTGGCAGATTCCAGCCTTTTCATCTTGGTCATCTAAACGTGGTGAAAGGCATTCTTGAAGAGGTTGACGAACTGGTAGTAGTTGTCGGCAGCGCTCAGTATAGTCACAAGCTTGATAATCCGTTTACGGCAGGCGAAAGGTTGACAATGATTCGGAACGCCTTAAATGGAGCGGAGATAGATTATGGACGTGTCTGGGTTGTGCCTGTGCCTGACATGCACTTACACATGATGTGGGTTTCCGCTGTGAAGGGCTACACTCCACATTTTGACGTTGTCTATTCCAATGAACCGCTAACGAGGAGACTGTTCACAGAGGCTGGATATGACGTCAAAGCTGTGCGTTTTTATGATAGGAAATTGTATGCGTCGACCCAAATTAGGGAGAAGATGCTTAAGGGCGAAAGCTGGGAAAAGTTTGTGCCTAAAAATGTGGCTGCCTTCATAAAAGACATAGACGGCGTTAATAGACTTCGGGACCTCAACAAGAGCGACAAGATGTGACTTTTGGCACTATTTGATTGTAATCTACAACATTCTGATAGAAAAAGCTGCTAATCACAGCTTCGTCGAATGGTTGCTCTCATCGTAAGGTTAAATAGCCTATTTTAGGCTAAGCTTAGAAGACTAAAACCGAATTCGTGTAGTACTGTAAGTGAGTAGTATGCTTGACATTAGACTCATCCGCGAAAATCCGGATCTAATAAGACACAACTTGCTGAAGAGAGCAGACCCTAGAAATCTGAAAATGCTTGATGAACTTATCGCTTGTGACCAGAAATGGCGCGAGGGTCTGACGAAACTGAATAATCTCCGTCATGAGAGAAGAACAATAACTGCAGAAATTGCAGCGTTGAAAAAGACCCAAAAAGATGCGACTAAGGAGCTTGTGAAAGCGAAAATGGTTGACGAGGGGCTTACTACGCTCGAAAGGCAAGTCAGCGAGTATGAAGCGAAAGCGCATGGCTACCTCTTGCGACTGCCCAACCTTTTACATGAAACTGTTCCACAGGGTAAAGATGAAACCGACAACGCCCAAATAAGAACATGGGGTAAGATACCAAAATTCAACTTTACACCTAAAGACCACATAGACTTGGCCCTAGGCTTAGACATAGTTGACATTGAAAGGGCCGGAAAAATCGCTGGAGCCAGATTCTTCTATCTGAAAAATGAAGGCGTACTCCTCGACATGGCCATATTATGCTTCGCATTAGACGAAATAGCCCAGAAAGGCTACAAACCCATCGAACCGCCATACTTAATGAGACGAGAACCTTACGAAGGCGTCGTAGCCTTAAGCGACTTCGAAGATGTACTGTATAAGGTTGAAAACGAGGACCTTTACCTAATCGCAACCTCGGAACATCCGATGGCTGCCATGTTTATGAACGAAACCCTAAAAGCCGAAAACCTACCGCTCAAGTTCGCTGGTTTAAGTACAAACTTCAGAAAAGAGGCAGGCGCTCATGGTAAGGACACGCGCGGAATCTTCCGAACACACCAGTTCAACAAAATTGAACAGTTCGTTTTCTGCAAACCCGAAAACTCATGGAAAATCCACGAAGAACTGATAGACAACGCTGAGGAACTTGCCAGAAAACTCGGGCTACCATACCGCGTCGTGAACGTTTGCACAGGCGACATTGGAACAGTTGCAGCGAAGAAATACGATATAGAAGCATGGATGCCCGCGCAAAATGCTTATCGCGAACTAGGCTCATGCAGCAACTGTACAGACTATCAAGCCAGACGTCTAAACATAAAATACCGCGAAAAAGAAGGCGAAGCACCCAAAGGATTGGTGCACACTTTGAATTCGACCGCCTTAGCAACAGGCAGAACAATCGTAGCTATACTAGAAAATTATCAGCAAAAAGACGGTTCAGTAATCATACCGGAAGTTTTAAGAAAATACATGGGCGGCATAGAGAAAATAGAACCCGAACGGTAAAACTTTTAATACTCTGATGTGAATTCTCAAGCTGCATTTCGGAGGATAAAAGTGTCTTCAAAAACTAAGAAAGTACGGGATAAATGGCGAAGCAAAACATGGTACATGGTAATGGCCCCACCGTACTTCGGAAACATCGAGTTGGGAGCAGTGCCAGCCGACGAACCAGAGAAACTGATTGGAAGAGTAATTGACTCAACCCTCTACGATATTACAAACGATTTCAGTCATCAATATTTGAAGATGTATTTCCAAGTAACCGAAATCGACGGCAAAACCGCCAAAACCCTCTTTAAAGGACATGAATATTCACGAGATTATCTGCGAAGCCTCGTCAGAAGGAGGACCACAAAAGTCGACGGCATATTTACAATCATCACAAAGGACGGATACAAACTTCAAATCGCCGTCTCCGCTTTCACTCTCTCACGGATCAAGACGTCACAAGAGAAAGACATACGCGTCATAATGGAAAAAATAATTAAAGACAAAGCCACCACACTAACGATGGATCAATTTGCACAAGAAATAGTTCTTGGAAAAATAGCCTCAGACATATACAACACCGCAAAGAAAATAGCACCACTAAGACACGTAGGCATTAGAAAATCAAAGCTCGTAATGAAACTGGAACAGTTACAAGCCTAGGTTTTCAGAAGATTTTTGCCACATTCATAACCTTTTTCAAAAGCTTTCAGGTTTAGTTCTTCTGTACCTTTAGGTATATTCTCTTTAATTGACTCCTTGATGACCTCTCCATTCAACAAGTTTGTTATTGCCGTAAATGCGCCTAGCATAACGATGTTTGCAACTATTTTCTTGCCTAGTTCGTCTGCAAATCTCGTGGCAGGAATTCGAAAGACTTTCACGTTCGCAATTTCTTTTTCATGCGGGATCATATCAGGATCAATAATTATTGTTCCGCCAAGCTTCACGTCTCCGACATAATCATTGTAGGCATGTTGAGACATTACAACCAACACGTCAGGCTCAACAACTTTGGGGAAATCAATTTCCTCCTCTGATATGACAACTTCAGACTTGCACGCTCCGCCTCTTGACTCCGGACCATAAGATTGTGTTTGAACTGCATTCTTCCCTCCATGAATAGATGCAGCTGCAGCCACAATTATTCCAGATTTAATTATGCCTTGACCGCCAAACCCTGCAAATCTAACTTCTATTCGCATGTCGCCTCACCATTCCATAGTTTTCTCGTTTATGTGAGCTATTTTCTCGTGGAGTAACTTTTCATAGCTCACTTTTTCTATGTTCGAAAATTCGCCCACAACTATCTTGTCTGGTGTAATATCCGCTTTCGATGGGTCAGAAAAGTTTTCAACTACAGAAGCCCTTCTGAACCACTCCATCATCTCAAGCGGTGAACGCATCTTGTTGCGACGGCCAAAAATCTCCGGACAAGGTGAAACAACTTCAATGAAACCAAACCCTTCCTTCTGTAGCAACTTCTTGATAGACTGTGTCAGTCTCCGCACGTGCAGTGTTGTCCATCTGGCCACATATGTTGCGCCGGACGCAGCCGCCAAATGAACAAGGTTGAACGGGTGTTCAATGTTCCCATAAGGCGTGGTCGCTGTCAATCCCCCAATCGGTGTCGTTGGGCCTTGCTGGCCCCCAGTCATTCCGTAGTTGAAGTTGTTCGCACAGATCACTTTTATTCCTATGTTCCTGCGTGCTGCATGAATAAAGTGGTTTCCTCCTATTGCAAAGAGGTCGCCGTCCCCGCTTATGATCACAACTTCCAATTCCGGATTCGCCAGCTTCACACCTGTTGCAAAGGCTATTGCGCGTCCATGTGTGGTGTGGAAAGAATCTGCGTTAGTGTATCCAGCTGCGCGTCCAATGCAACCGATACCTGAGACAACCACTAATTTATCTAAATCTTCTTGCAACTCGTCTAGTGCGTGAACGAAACAATTGAGTACAATGCCGTTGCCACAACCTGGACACCAGATGTGAGGCATCATTGCTTGTCTTAGATACTTTGAAAAAGGGTGCACTGTTTCCTGAACCATTAAGTACTCCTCCTTATCACTTCAAGGATCTCTCCGGGTGTATGTGGGTCTTCACCCAATTTCGATAGAAAGGCTACGGGGGTTTCTTTAGCAGTTCTCTCGACTTCCCGCACCAGTTGTCCACAATTCATTTCTGGCATAACAATTGCCTTAGCTTGTGCAGCTATCTTTGCAACTTGCTTTTCTGGGAAAGGCCAAAGCGTAACCAAACGTAGAAGTCCAGCTTTTATTCCAGCGGTTCTCGCTTTTCTCACAGCGCTCAAAGCGGCTCTTGCAACTATTCCATAAGCGACGACAACTACGTCGGCATCTTCAAGCATTGTTTCTTCAGTCTTTATTATTTTGTCAGCGTTTCTGCTTATCTTTTCACAGAGTCTCTTTACAAGCGCAGATTGAACGTCTGAACTTTGCGTCTTTGGATAACCATATTCATCATGTGTTAAACCTGTAGCGTGAAAACGGTACCCTTCTCCGAAACAAGCCATGGGCGGAACCAAATTGTCGTCCGGCATAAACGGTCCATACTTATCTGGTGAAACATGCGGCTTTTTTCGAGTCAGTATCTTCATTTCAGACGCGGAAGGTATTACAACTTTTTCCCACATGTGCGCCACGATCTCATCCCCCATCAGAAGGGTCGGAACTCTGTAGGTTTCAGACAGGTTGAACGCTTCAAGAGTTAAATCAAACATTTCCTGAACAGAAGAAGGTGACAAGGCAATGATTCCATAATCTCCATGAGAACCCCACTTCGCCTGCATCACATCTTGCTGACCTGGCAAAGTGGGTTGTCCAGTGCTCGGTCCGCCACGCATGATATCCACTATCACACAGGGAGTTTCGGTCATAACAGCCAATCCTATGTTTTCCTGCATCAAACTGAAACCTGGCCCAGAGGTGGCGGTCATCGCTTTCAAGCCAGCATAGGAAGCACCAATTACAGCCGCTATGGAGGCGATTTCATCTTCCATTTGTATGTAGATTCCGCCGAATTCCGGCATTCTTTCCGACAAGTGTTCAGCAATCTCTGTCGCTGGCGTAATCGGATAACCTGCAAAAAATCTGCAGCCAGCCGCTATTGCTCCTTCTGCGCATGCAACATCGCCATTCATGAAGTGAGCGCCTGTTAATAACGTTCTTTTTCCAGTCATTCTCAACATCCCTCCTCACATGGTTTTTCAACAACGAAAATTGCAAAATCTGGACAAACCGCAGTGCAAAAGCTGCATACGATACATTTACTCTCGTCAACAATTCTAGGCGGATTAACTCCTCTTGCATTGATTTCTTGCGATTCTTCTAGAACCTTTTTCGGACAGAATTTGATGCAATAACCACATCCTTTGCACTGATCCTTGATTAAGTGGATCTCTGCTTTTGGTTGCTTCACGTTTTTGCTGTCAAGTGGTGGGTGCTTAATTCTTTCCGGCATAATTAACCATCCGATAGTGCCTTTTCAAAAACCTTTCTAGCGTTTTCTATCTCTTCTGATGTAACGTTCTCAACTATCGCTTTCATTTCTCTCACTTTATTAGCGAATCTTTCTCCTTCTGCTGCTGACGCCCAAAGTAACTGCAGTCTCTCTTTGTTCAATCCGTTTTGTTCCATCTTCTTCCATAAACGCTCCACACGTTTCTGAGTTTGGTAGTTGGCGTTGATGTAGTGGCAATCCCCTAGATGACAGCCAGTAACCATTACGGCTGCTGCTCCTCTCGCAAACGCCCTTTCAACGAATTTCGGCGACACACGCCCGGAACACATAGTTCTGATTATACGAACATTAGGCGGATACTGCATTCTGCTGACTCCTGCAAAGTCTGCACCTGCATACGAGCACCAATTACAGCAAAAGGCCACAATCTTCTTGTCAGCATCATGTTCTGTCATGGCGTCTATTTGTGCAATGATCTGTTCATCAGTAAAGTGGCTCTGGGTCAAAGCGCCAAAAGGACATTCTGCTGAACACGTCCCACATCCGCCGCACGCTGCCTCTATGATATTGATCTGCTTTGCCCCCTTGTTGAGGGTTATGGCATTGTACGGACAAACCTTGGTGCATAGTCCGCAAGCTTTGCATTTCTCAGGAAAAGCAATAGGCGTAATAGCTTCCACGGTCACCTTTCCCTTTGCCATCAGGATGCCTGCACGTGCTGCGGCAGCACTAGCTTGCGTCACGCTATCTTTGATGTCTTTCGGGGATTCGGCGCAACCTGCAAAGAACACGCCGCCTGTAGCAGCATCCACTGGTCTCAGTTTCGGATGGGCTTCCATGAAAAATCCATCTTGGTTTCTTGAAAGCGTCAGCAAGCGTTGGATGCTTTCGCTGTCCTTTCTTGCCTCTAGACCTACCGAAAGGATCGCCATGTCAACGCTTATCTTATAAAGTTCCTTCTGCAACGTATTTTCGCCGATGAGCCACAGATTGCGGGTTTTTCTGTCTTCCATTATTTCAGCTGTGAGTCCTCGAATGAATATGACGCCCGCTTTTCTTGCCCGTTTATAGAGATCTTCGAAACCTTTTCCATACGCGCGTATGTCAACGTAGAACACGTAGATCTCAGTTTCAGGCCAATGTTCCTTGATAAGTAGGCTATCTTTAATCGTATTCATGCAGCAGACATTGCTGCAATATAATTTTCCGTTTCTGTCAGAGCGAGAACCGACACATTGAATGAACGCTACACGTTTGGGAATCTGCTTGTCACTTGGTCGTATTAGGTGTCCCCCGGATGGGCCGCCAGCGTTAATCAGTCTTTCAAATTCGAGTGACGTGATAACGTTTGGAAATTTACCATATCCATAGTTAGGCAAAGTTGACGGATCGAACACGTCTGCACCAGTAGCCACTATCACAGTGCCTACTTCAAGATCTACAGTTTCGGGTTTCATTTCAAAATTCACGGCTTGTCTTTCGCAGGCTCTCATACACTTGTCGCAAACAACTACGCCGTCTTTGTTGAGGCATAAGTTCATGTCTATTATGTATGTGGCTGGAACAGCTTGTGCGAATGGAGTATAAATGCCGTGTCTTGTGGCTAGGCCGACATCAAATTCATTTGGAACTGCGATTGGGCAGACTTTGGTGCATTCTCCACAAGCGGAACAATCTTTTGTAACATACCGCGGTTTTCTAAGCACTTTAATATGGAAATTGCCTATGTATCCTTTTACTTCAGTGACTTCACTATTAGCTAAGAGTTCGATGTTTGGATGGTGCCCAACATCGGACATCTTGGGTGCCAGAATGCAGATGGAGCAGTCCATTGTTGGGAAGGTTTTGTCTATTCGCGCCATCATGCCGCCGATACTGGGTTCTTTCTCAACGAGGTACACTTTATACCCAGTATCTGCAAGGTCTAGGGCAGCTTGAATGCCTGCTACTCCGCCTCCTATGATTAAGGCTCTTCGCGTTATAGGCACTTCAATTTCTTCGGCAGGTTCAAGCAAGGCAGCTTTAGCTGCAGCCATTTTCACAAGGTCTTTAGCCTTTTCCGTGGCGGCATCTCGGTCATATAAATGGACCCAACTGCAGTGTTCTCGTATGTTAGCCATCTCGAAAAGATACTTGTTTAATCCGGCGTCCTCGCATGCTTTTCTAAATGTTGGTTCATGTAGACGCGGGGAGCACGAAGCTACAACAACCCGATTGAGCCTCTGCTCTTTGATGTCTTTCTTGATTCCTTCCTGTCCTTGGTCGGAACAGGTGTATCTGTTGTCTTGAGCCAAAACAACGTGTGGAAGTGTACTAGCGAATTTTGCAACTTGGGCGCAGTCCACAGAGCCTGCTATGTTTAGGCCACAGTGGCACACATACACTCCAATACGAGGTTCTTCGCCTGCCTGCTTACGTTCAGATCCTCTATTTTCCGCCATTTCATTGTCCTCCTAAAGATTCCAAGTGATTCTCGATCGACTCTGCGGCGCATTTTCCAGCTCGGATCGCTTCAATTACCGTTGCTGGGCCTGTCACTACATCGCCGCCGGCAAAAACTCCTTTAAGAGTGGTTTCCATGGTTATGGGATTAACCCAGATCGTTCCATCTTCATTCAACTCAATCTCCTTTGGCAAGAACTCCAAATCTGGAGCTTCACCTATAGCAAGAATAACCCTGTCAGTTTCTCGTGTAAACTCCGACCCTTCTATTGGAATGGCTTTTCTTCTTCCAGTTTCGTCTGGTTCGTCCAGCTTCATACGCACACACTCGATAGCGGAAATCTTCCCGTTTTCTTCAAGAAACTTTTTCGGCGAAACCAAAAACTCGATTTTCACACCTTCATTTTCAGCTTCTTTAACCTCCCACGGAATTGCAGGCATCTCATCTCTTGATCTTCGATACAGTATGGTCACTTTTTTTGCTCCAAGCTTCAAGGCGGTTTTTGCCGCATCCATAGCAACATTTCCGCCACCAATTACGACAACATTTTTTCCAACGCCAACTTCTTCCCCGGAGTTGATACTCCACAAGAAGTCAAGAGCATGGATTACACCTTTCGATTCTCCGCCTTCAATCTTCAGTCTCTGGTTTTTATGTGCACCAACACCAACAAAAACAGCCTTATACCCTTCCCTCCAGAGATCTTTGAAATTGAGGTCTCTGCCAATTGTTACACCAGTTTTTATTTCCACGCCTAAATCACTTAAGAGCTTGATTTCCTTGTCTAAAACTTCTCTTGACAAACGATAACTGGGTATGCATTTTCGCAGCATCCCACCAGCCTCTGGCAAGTTTTCAAAAACAGTGACGCCATACCCTTTGCGGCTTAGCTCATATGCAACTGTCAGTCCGGCGGGACCAGCACCTATTACGGCAATCTTTCCTTCAGGAACTTTTTGTGCTCGCTTAGTTTTTTCGTTTTTTAGATGTTCTTCATACATTTTTGTAAGTTTTTCCAAGACTTTGTCCTTGTCTTGTCCTGCACGTTCTGGATGAAAACAGACGATTGTTGTTGTAAGTGGCAGAGGAATGTTTTCTGCGATCTTCTGAAGGACACTTTCAAAAGACTTTGGATGGTCTCCTTCTGCGGCAATTGTTCGAACGAAAAGAAAAATTTCGGGCAACTTTAGAGCTTGGGGACAATGTTTTTGGCATCGATAGCACCATGCGCAGAGCCACAGTTCATCGGAAGTCAAGACGCTCTCGGAGTTTAGGAAGATTCTTTCAAGTAGGTTTCTTGGGTTGTAGTTGTTTTTCATCAGTTCTGACATGGGGCAGCTGGCTGTGCAGATTCCGCATTCAAAGCAGTATTTGAGTCGGTCAGCGTCCAAAAGTTTTTCAATGTCTTCCTTGGAGATTGTTGGTTTTGCTGTTCCCAAGTCTTCGGCCTCTTTAATATTGGGGTTTCCCACAAATATAAAAGTTTACAAACGTAAAGATTTTGAAGAGACAGACAAAAAAACAATGTTTTAATTATAGTTTTTATAGATTCGAACGCAATAAAGCATGAGACAATAGGGATGAGTGGTTGTGGGAAAAGTGAAAGTTGTTTCCTATGGAGTCGGCGCTGTAGGAAGTATGATTGCAAGGTTTCTGCTTGAAAAAGAGGGCGTAGATTTGGTAGGTGCGATTGACATAGCGAAAGACAAAGTGGGCAAAGATCTTGGTGAAGTATTGGGTTTGGAGAAAAAGCTTGGAATAACGGTTTCAGGGGATGTGGGCTCTTTGCTTTCAGAAGAGCCTGATATTGTCATCCATGCAACTGCATCTTACTTAAAAGACACGTTTCCACAGATTGCTTCAATCATAAAACATGGAATCAACGTAATATCCACATGCGAAGAATTGTCGTATCCCTATACCGCTGAGCCTAAACTTGCCGAGAAACTTGATTCACTGGCAAAAAAGCATGATGCAACAGTTTTGGGTACAGGCATAAACCCCGGTTTTCTTATGGACACCCTTGTAATAACACTCACCGCTCCATGCCAGAAAATTGAGAGGATCCAAGCAGTCAGAATAATGAATGCCGCTACACGACGAGTGCCGTTCCAGAAAAAGATAGGCGCCGGTCTGTCAGTTGAAGAGTTTAAAGAGAAAATCGAAAAGAAACAGATCACTGGGCATGTGGGACTTGAACAATCAATCGCCATGATAGCGGGCGCTTTGGCGTGGAAACTTGACTGTATAATCACTGAACCAGTCGAACCAATAATAGCGAAAAGGCCGGTCAGAAGCAAAGATATAAGAGTCAAGGCAGGCCAAGCGGCTGGTCTGAGACAAAAGGCAAAAGGAATAATCAGGAACAAAACTGTCTTAAGCCTAGATTTTCAAGCATACATAGGTGCCGAGGAAGAATGTGATATCATAACAATCGAAGGCGTTCCAAACATTAGACAGAAGATCCAGCCATGTGTCCATGGCGATGTAGGCACGGTTGCAATGGTTGTCAACTCGATTCCAAAGGTAATTAATGCACCACCGGGGTTACTTACAATGAAGGATTTGCCAGTACCATCCGCCGCTATAGTAGACATGCAAAAATATGTTTCAGAATGGGAAGATCATTGACTCAGTGATCAACGTGAAAGCCCAAGCTGGTGTTCACGAAAAAGGAACAATCTCCCTCATAGATATTATAGACAATGTGAAAAACAAGGAGAGTTTTCGAAAGGCTGGAGCCATTGCCACGTTCATTGGTGTAGTACGTGGTGAAACAGTGAAAGGTGAAAAGGTTCAGGCGCTGGAGTTGGAAGCGTACGAAGAGAAAGCAAATGATACACTTACAAAAATCTGTGGCGATCTAAAGAATAGACAAGGCATAGTTGATGTGCAGATTCATCATCTACTGGGCAATTTCAGAGTCGGCGAAGATTTGGTGTATGTTCTGGTTGCAGGTTCTCACCGCAAGGATGTTTTTCCAGTCTTGAAGGAAGCTGTAGAGAGGTACAAGAAAGAAGCGCCTATTTTCAAGAAAGAACAAATTACGTGTAAAAACGGAAGAACAAACGCCTATTGGATAGAAGAAGGCGGAAATGGCTTGTGAAGCGCCTTTTCACCATTTGTCGATATGAATCTTCTCAGACGATGATACTGTTTTCTGTTCCACCTCGTAAGGTTTTGCGTAACCTATGGGAATGAGGACGGCTATTTCGTAGTCGCTTGGGACACGAAGTGTTTCCCTGAGAGATGATGTTTCAGATGGCACGTAGGTTACGCCATACAATCCTTCTGCAGCCATCGCAAGCAGTATGTTCTCAATGCAAGCCCATGCAGAAGCAAAATTGTTCAAGTCATAGAGTGTTTGGCACTCTTTAAGCTGCTTTCTCATTCTGAAACATACCACAAGTAGTTCTGGCGAACTCAGTAACATTCTTTTCTGAACAGGCAACGCCTTGAGATACATTTTTTTCTGCAGACTGTCCGATAAACTTCTAGTGGTCTCCTCGAGTTTCTTCTTCTCTGTTGTGTCCTCTGCTTTTGCTCCTGTTTCCACCACTCTTTTGCGCTGTTCGAGATCTCTTAACAGGATAAACTCCCATTCTCTAAGATGATTGTGGCTTGGTGCTTTCAATCCAGCGGTAAGAACTCGCAGGAGTTTCTCGTTTTCAACTGTTTTTGGTTCGAATTCTCTTACACTTCTTCTCCTACTGACGGCTTCATAGAAATCCATCTATTGTACACTTCCGCGCGCAATACCGTTATTCAGCTATATAAATCACCTGCTGATTTAATGATCTGAAAGTTTGATCTTACGTGTAGTTTCAAATGCATCTGAATGACTAGCATAGCGGAGGGCGGGTCAGATTTCAAACTTCTCCAATATTTTCCGCTCTTTTTCTCCAGTTATCTCGGCGACAACGTGAATGTAGTCCTTAAGCCCTGAATTCTCAATGCGAGGTTTCAGCAACTGGTCGATCTGAAAAATACCTGCGGGATTGGACATTGTGATATTCACTGTGACTGGTTTCTTGTCGCCTTCTTGGATGTTTACTTTCTCAATTGAAAGTGCGGAAACAGAATGAATATCTACTTTTCCAGTTTGGAAAGGTATTCGTGCTCTTCCTCTTTCCATGTCTAGGGCGTCTGCGATACGTACGATGCCTGCTTCTATGGTCAAGGGCTTGCGCGGTTCTTCATGAGAGACTATCGAATGTAGGGTTTCAGAAGAAATTATCGTCCGCTCTTCCTCGGAGTAAATATCCCTCAGAAACTCTTCAATGAAACCCGAAGCTAGCAACGTGCTGTATAGCTCATGTCCATCTCTTGTTACCGTCATTCCCAAATCATGAAAAATGGAGCCGAGCACTACGACAACTTCAGCGTCTTCGTTCTTCATTCTGTAGTTCTTAACGATGCTTGGGACAACATCTTTCTCAACTAGTAGTCTCAGCAGTTTTAGTGCAGAATTTGCCACGATTTTGACATGTGTAGGACCATGGTCGGTGTAGCCCATACGATCGATCGCCATTATATTCGAACATTTCCACAGTGTCTTTAGCTTCACGTCTCTTTTGGCTCTGTTGATAACGTGCTCCAGCTTTTTGTTGCCTCGGAACGGTATGTTGAAAACAAACGTTGCCATTTCAGCACACTTGCTAAAGATTCCTTGTGTCAAGATTTAAATCATTTGAGTCACGGCTACGATTACAAGGTCTCTATTACTTACCGCAAAACCATGTGTACCTGCGCAGTATCTGTGTGTCAACGCTTAATACGACCAGCGAAGAACTGAGTTTTGGAGATTGACTTTGGGGAAAAAGAAGACATGGTGTGAGAAACTTCAAGACAGCAAGGACCTGCCAAGGATAGAGAAGATCACGGATCGAATGAGCAAGACATGGGGAACGGGCACTCTAGTTATTCCAGCACCGAAGGAAGTTGATGAGCTAATGAGAAAGGTGCCTGAAGGAAAATTGACCACCATAAACGACATTCGAGAAGAATTGGCTAGAAAGCACAAAGCTACGATTGGTTGTCCAATTACAACGGGCATCTTTGCTTCGATTGCAGCTCACGCAGCAGAAGAACAGAAACAAAAAGGGCAAAAGAACATTACTCCCTATTGGCGCACTCTTAAGGTCGGCGGTGTGATAAACGAAAAATACCCTGGTGGCACAGAAGAACAGAGTAGGCTTCTTTCAGAAGAAGGTCACAAAGTGATACAGAAAGGCAGAAAACACATCATAGTCGACTACGAGAAATCGTTGACAAAATTCTCATGATTCCGATATTAATCGCGACTTGGCTTAGCACTGGCGAAAAAAATAACAAATTTGGAATGGTTGAATCGATCAGAGCTTTCATTACTCCTTCTTTTAGTCGTTGAAATGTCATTCAACTGAGGAAATCTCATGTAAAAAGATTTGAGAAGAAGCGAACGCGGTGAAGACGCTGAGACCGCAACACTCCTTTGTAGTTGCTCGCGGTACTAATGAAAATATTCTGCGCTAACCATATAACTTTAGGCTCAATTATTATAAGTGAAGTACAAAAATAGTGTTATTGGAGATGCAGGATTTGGAAAAGAGGAGTTACGCTTGGTTTGAAAAACGTCGTAGAACAAAGGCGTTGGATCTGGCGCAAGAACAGATAACGAAGGCTCTTGACACCGTAACTTTACTTCATCAAGCCATTCAAGTTCTATCAGAAGGGAAGAAAAAAGAAGCACTTCAAAGAATTGAGAACCTCTTTAAAGCGGAAGAAGAAGTGGATAGACTCCGAATAGAAGTTTTCAAAGAACTCTCTAAAGGCGCTGCTTTGCTTGCTGATTACCGCGAAGACTTGCTTCATCTTGTGAAAAGACTTGACACTCTTGCAGACCATGCCAAAGATGCGGCTAGATGTATAGAGATGCTTATAGACGCCCAACTCCCGAAGGACTTCTGTGAAAACACTGTGTGCATGACCTCCAAACTTGTAGACTGTGCTCATGCATTGCGCGGCAGCATCGAAAAAATCACGGTCAATCCGTCGGAAGCCATTGCAGGGGCTCAAAGGGTTGAAGAAATTGAACACGAAATCGACGAATATTACCTCAAAACCAAGTCGTCATTTGTTAAGCATGGAGAGCATATGAACTGCGGCATAATGGTAATTTTTGATGATCTAATAGAGTTCATTGAACAAGCAGCCGACATGTGTGCCGACACAGCCGACTACATAGTGATACTTTCAAGCAGAGAATAAAGACTGATAACGAGCAAGCGCCACTAATCAGGCTGTCCAATGTCCATTGCGGTCTAATGCTTCAAAAGGAAACTCTCAGAGCGGCGGTCGGAGAAATCGGTGAAATGCCCCTAACAGGCTATCTGCTTTTCAGGGCTTAACTTTGCAAGTCATTATCGTTGCGATGCCTTCTGGCTATTATTCTGTCAACTACGTGTCTGTGAGGAACACCGCTTGAAGTGCAATCAAAAATCTCTTCTTTACAATGGAGAATTTCCCAGTCCCAATAGTAACTTATTAACTCTCCTGACTTGTACAAGTGCCCAGTCTCCTCGGAATCAGGTGCTCTTGGAATGAATGGTTTCGCTACAAGCACGGAAAATGCGTTAATGCCATTAGATGCCGTGTGATCTTTGTAGTTCTGGAAGTGGTTGTTTCGCGTTTCAGGAGGCAGATAGTGCAGGGTTCCTGCCGAAAATATGACGTCGTAAGTGTTGGTAAGCTGACAGCTGACAATGTCTGCTTGGATTTCTTTGACGCTTACTCCAGCCTCCTTGGCATATCTCTGCATTTTCTCAAGTCCGATTCTGGACAAGTCAAGTCCGTTCACATCAAAGCCATTTTTGGCGAGATAGACGGCGTTTCTTCCTTCACCGCAACCCAAATCTAATAGTTTAGGGTGGAAATTGGAAGTGGGATGCATAATCTTGATGACTTTGTCGCACAGAGCTGAAGGCTTCTTTCCCCAGTAATACTCCTGACCAGCATATTTTTTGTCATATGGATTATTATCTCTCATCCTGGTACCATCACCCTATAGCATCTGCACCTAACGCTTTGCAAAATAAAAGAATTTTCGCGAAAGATCATGCGTAAGATTTATGAAGTATGATTATGGCTCTTTTCCAAGCGCCCAGCTGTATTTTTTCCTCAGAGTTTTTGGATACAATTTATCTAGAGAAAAATCTACTTGAGAAGCCCATTTCACGTAAACCCTTGGGTCGATGTATGACTTAAGAGAAGTTCCCAGATTGTATTCCCTAGTTTCCTTTGTCAGCTCCACATCAAATTTAGTTTTGTCAATTCTTCTAAGGAGGGTCTCTATCTTCTTTCCCTGTTTGCTTTTTTCCTGTAAATCATTTTCAAGCTGTTTGAGCTTGTCTGTTTTCTTGGCTAATCGTTCGTCAAAATTTGGGGGAATCTTTCTTTTGTGATTGGCTATCTTGGCGACTTCTAGATTCGCCATCTTTGCACAGAATTGCTTCCGATGTTCAGGATCTTCCTTCTTAGCGCCGCAACGTTCCAATGACTCTTTGACGGTCCTAGTGCACTTCCACGTTCTGAACACTTTAGCGGTTAATCCTTCCATCGCCTCTGAGAGAAAACGGGAAACTTTTCTAGAGTCTATTTCTTCGAAGAGATTTACTTTACAGTTTTCAGAGTACTGCTTCAAGTTTGTGATAACGATCGATGGGGCTTGCACTTGTTTGACCCATCTTACAGCATCTTTTCCCAAGAAGTCGAAATGTACGGTGTTTCCTTCTATTTTGATATGTTCTGGTCTCAAAGTTATGGCGCCGACAGTGTCCGCTTCATCCGGATCTTTTTCGTCACCGACTCTGATGTTTACGCCGAGAATGAGCCAACAAACTGTGGCCAACTTTCTTCGTTCAGGATTTTCCGAACTTATATTTTTCATGATGTGCTCTTCAACTTTGCCAATTGTTTTGCCTAGAGCTTCGGCCTTGTTGAATTTCTCTTTCTCCATGTCCTGTTTCAAGAAGGCGGAATCTGCGAACCATACATATTTGATTTTGCTGGAAAGTTTGTCTTCCCATTTCGCAATGTACATGCTCTCTGGTTCCCAAACAATGTCTTTCCACTTTCCAAGTGGTCCTGATTTATCAGATAGGTTGAGTATTATGTCCTCTTCTTTTGGTCCTTCTTTCCATTTTCCACGTTTCGGGTGGTCTCCGCGTCCGGCAAAAATGCAGGAGGGTTCAGCTGTCCAGTTCGCTATTTCCAGTTTTTCTCCGTCGACAAAGGCGTAGCCGAAATGTTCTTTCAGTTTTCCTCTTTTTTCTTTTCTCTCTTGTGCTTGTGCCTTCTTTTGTTCTTTTGTCATGTTCTGTCTTTCCAGTTGTTGACGTGACACTTCGCGTCTGATTTCCGAGAAATCAAAATCCAAGTCTTCTCTAGGTTTTCCGTTAATTAGTGGTTCGACATCATCTTTTATTTTCAGGGTTTCTAGGATTTTTGAGGAGGGGTTTTCAAGTCTTAGCGCTTCTTGGAAATCACGGATGAAGTTCTTGTAGAAGGTCTTGTCTGGTGGTGATGTTTGTGATTGTTCTTTTCTTACCCAGAAAGTGACCATTTGTTCGGTTTTTGCCCCGAGTTTTATTGGGGTTCCATGGACTTTTACGGATAAACCTCTTGGGGCATATTGGGGAACGTAGATTCCATTGTGCCGAAGACTCTTCATTGTGTATTTCATTCTGTCATTTCACTCGCAGCTTGGCTTTTTTGTGGTTCTCTGTTTTTGCAGCGTCGTATATAGGTTTTCCACAATGTTTCTATCAATATAGCCCCTGTGAGGCCGAAAACCACCTGTGAAACCTTTGGGAATGTGTAAAAGTTCATGTATTATGGTTTTCTCTTTTTCGGCTTCACATAACTTATCATAACGTTCAGAAATAACCTCAATCACATATGAAGAGGGCATGTTGAGTGTTTCTTGCCAAATTCTGCCCAGACCATGGATTCGCGCAATTGTGCGCTGAGACTCGGAACCTACGCTTCTAACGCAGAACACGAATTGAGGAACCACGTGGAAAAATTCTAAAGCTTCTGAGATTTCGTCGGCAAGCTTCTTTACGTCAGGAGCTTCAGCATATTTGATCGGCATGTTCTCCATTACCTCCTGTTGATTGCTAGTTCATCAGACCTATCGCTATTGAACAATCTCAATAATAACTGTTAAGTTGCTCGTCACTCTTTGAGCGTAGATCATCTCGAACAAGAACGAAGAATGAACATGTTTCAATGTCTATTTTCTTGTTGCCCTCTCAAAAATCATTATAATCAGCGAGAAAGCAAATAGGGCGAACCAGAATTAGAATCTCAATGATATGTTCATAATTCTCAAAGCATCACTGGTAGAACCATTTGTCTGCAAGAATTGCAAAAGTGTTCACGAATATTCTCTGAATGTGTATGCGCATTTTGTGCATCGTAAGAACTGGGTTGAGGACTCATCAGCTCCTCGTGTCTGTACTTGCCACACATAAGCAACGTTGTTTCCGCATTTAGGGCATTCAATCCTGACAGTAGGTAATGTTCGCAGTTTTTGCTCTTCCTTGCTTATCACTGCAACAAGCTGCTGAGGGTTGTGCTGTATGAGTTTGGCAACTTTTGGCTCGATCTTCTTGCCTGAGGTTTGTTTCTTGTAACCGCATTTTGGGCAAACAAACATCACCAATACTTCTTTGCTCGTTTTTTCCTTCTTTGGTACAAGCCGCGTTCCGCATTTTGGACAAAATTCCATTCTTATTTACTCCGTTGTCCGTTTCCTTCACCTTAGCATGGTGTCTTTTAAACTTTTTCTTGTTGCAATAAATATTGAGGCTAAGCAGGTTTATTGCTGATTCCAGAAGCGATCAAGTGCGCAACACGCAATGCCTCAGGAATATTGCTTCGAGTTGAAGTCAAACGCAGAATCTTTCCAGCGTCCTCTTCAAAAATGCCCGACAAATGCATATAGATTTTCTCGTTTTTGCTTCTAGTAGCTACTTCAAATTCTTTTCCTGCATCTAGAATGGCTTTCCAGCGCTCTTCAGTTTGGAGCAGGTTTCTCAAAGCTTCGTGGATTTCTGCAAAATCTGGCTTCTCGCGCGTAACGGCTATTACAGGTAATTCTGTTTCTTTATACAGCTTTTTTATGTTAACAATGTTGAAGCCTGCAAACGTTACTCCATTAAGCATTATGACCCTCAATTGCTTGTAATGAGGAGAGTTCCGAATCATTGAGCCTATCTTCTCGGTAGCATCAAATCCATCCACTTCCAGTTGAGTGTGCATAACGCCGTCAAGCCAATATCCACCGCGAAAGACTACCCCAACGATGGGAACTAGGCTCTTGGCGTGAGGAATAAAAGCTCCATCGTCCACTCCTAGAACCCGAATTTCGGGTTTAATCACGCGAAACTTGACCAAAATAATTCCTCAATAATAACACCAAATATGAGAAAAGTTACATTATAAATCTAGCGAATAGTACTAATGAAGGAGAACTTGGCATTGAGAAGAACTGGCAGCATGTATTCTTTTGTGAAAACATATAGAAACATGAGAGAAGTTTTGACAGATCGTAAACTGGCGTCCCTCGGAGACGCCTACATCAACTTTGCCTATTCCCTAGCTCTATCAAACAAGAATGGAAAACCTTCAGGGGAGAAAGTAAAAGGCGCGGCTCTCGCCGAAGCACTCAAGCAAAGCGGACTTAGAGAGTACCTGCCCTCAAGAATGACTAAACATATGCTGGCCGACGCTGCAGAAGCACTGATCGTCTACGCTTGGCTCAGTGGCCATATTACGCTAATTGAAAGCGTGGGAATTCTTGAAAAAAACGATGAACTGGTTGGAAGTGTGTATCAACTACTTGTCGTGGTCAAAAGCAGGATCAAGTTTTCTTAAGGGCTCTCGCAAATTCTTTGCCGAACTCTTTGTTGACCTCACGTGCTTTTTCCAAAGCCTTCCGTAACGCTGCTTCTGGCTTCACGTTTCCTTTCGTATGAACGTAAATCACTGGGTTTGAAGCTAAAGGATGTGGCACATCATAACCTGCCAAATCCACGTCCACATCTTCCAAAAGCTTCCCCTGAATCAGATTGCAAAGAGTGTGTCCTGCCCCTTCAACTTCTATCTTAAGCTCATTCTTATCTTTCTTCAATACTTTGACTTCCAACATGCTAACTCCTCCTAATCACACTGGGCCTTTCTCATAATCAAATGCTGTTTTGCGCTTCTCAATATTCCCACATCTTGAGCAGTGCACATCTTGCCGTCTTGGTTCCAAAACGTAGCCGCAGTTTGAACAAAAGGCGTAGACTACACCGAGATTCTTGTCCTGTGTAGCCAAGTGATAGGTTCTGTTCATTTCACAGATGACCTTAGCCCTCATAATGTCGCCGGGTTTGCAGACGTCAAACATTGAATCAACATATCTCATCTGAACGTCTGAAATATGCAGTGTACCCGTAAAAACTCCAGAAAGCTTGTCATTGCCAACTTTGAAGATTCGCACGTTAGCATTGTCATTTTGAACGTTTGAAACTTGACCCAGAACTATGCTTCCAACCTTTGGAACCTTGACTCCGTGGACTACAGGATAAACTGAAACACGTCTGGTCGAAAGATCAAGCAAAGCGCGACCAACGACCTTGGAGTATATGATCCCGTCTTTCACGTATGTTCCTGCGGCTGGAATAAACTCCTCAATGACACCCAGTCGCTCACCTGGCACCACTAGTTGGCCACTTTTTTGTTCTGATACTTGCGAACTCATGTATCCTTCCCTTCTTTGTTTCGTCATTCAAATCCATGCAAACAAACGTTACGCAATATGAAACGTAAGCATTCGCCAAATGGATATATCTGTACTCCTATATGGTTCTCAATAAACCTTTTGATCTGCTGATCTAGCAGCACACGCTCCAAAAACTTCAACACTTCTTTTCTCGGTACATCTGCGGTATTCTCACACTATGTTTTGCGCACCGCTTCTCATTTCTTTCTTTCAATGATGTACAAATCAACTGCGAACTCGTGTTTTCTTTTAGTGTGAAAATCAAACATGTGCGGAATTGTCATTACCATGGCTTGAACAACTCTTATTCTTCCACCTCGCCCTTCAATAAACTTCTTCAAGAAAGGCGAAGGAGAAACCGGAAGAAAATTGTCTCGGTTGGCTTTCAACGTTTTGACAAACGCGATGTCATCATGCAGGCTTTTATGAAGAGAGTAAATGACCCCGCCTGTTTCCAAGGCTTTTTCCAGAAACTTCCGATCAGCTTCTCGTTTTTGCACGCCGTAAGGCGGATTTTGTAAAACTGTATCAAAGTGCCCGTGGATGCAGTTTATGTCCGCGGCAATCCATTGTGCCTTGCTCTTTAGATCAGCCTTGACTCCGTTTTCAAAAGCCGCTTTTATTGAGTGTCTGTCTATATCTACTCCTACGACCTGTCCTGCACCCAAGAAAGCAGCTCCCAATGCGAGTCTTCCAGTACCGCATCCTAGATCCAAAACTGTCTTTCCGATTATGTCTCCATAAGTATAGGCTGCAATGTAGAGTATAGTCGCCGCGGTATCGGCTGGAATTGTGTACTGTTCAAGATCTGGTCTAGGAACTGGATTGGGTTCAAATTGTGCAAGTAGCAGTTCCAAATCTAGCTTTCGAACAATCTCTTTCTGCATAGTTCTTCCCAAGATAATTCGCCAATAACCGCCAGAGTCTCGTTTAAAGTCAATACTGGTTTTTGGAACCTTGAAGCGTCATCAAGCGATATTCTTGGGCAAGCAGTGTTCACGTAAGCATCTATTGTTGGAAATTCCATAAGCACCTCGGGCGTGACTTCTTTAACCGCAAGAAGTGATACCGTTTTCCCGTCTTCTTCAAGCTTTCGTTTTATCTGTAGAGCTTCTTCCAGATGCTTCTGTCCTAGTCTTAATCCGACAATGACCGCAAAATTTTTGGCTTCTTTAGCTTCCACTATACTTCCCCATCGTTGCTTGAGGATTTTGCTGGCTTCTTTATCGATTGAATATGCCCTTTTGTCGTAGGGATCAGCAACTATTGTAGGCTTTGAGGTTGAAAGGGCTACACCTATAGCGTGGAATTGTCCGCCGCCAATGAAAAGGAAAGCGTCAACATCTTTGGCAATTGATTTGGCGTTGCTGTAATCGCAACCAAGTACTTGTCCAGGGTAACCTAAGCGTCCAGCGTCACCTATTTCTACTATTTTTCCAGCGCGGAGCAGGATTTCTCTAACGCTATCAAGAGTTTGCACATGCTGAACAGTAGTGACTAGGCCTATTTTGTGCCATTCATTCAGCATTGGTAAGGCTTTTTCGACCGCGGTACTTACCGTTAAGGTTGCTCTTGCTTCAACGTAGACTGTAGGAACTCGCTCGTATTTCATCAGTTTCGAATGTCCATAATGAATGATCAAATCCGCGCCCAAGCTTTCAGCGTCATCAGTGGCTAAGTCGCATGCGCCATAACAAGGATCTGCAGAGATAATAGGCAATGCACCAGATTTTTCAATAGTTCTAGCTAGCCGAGGTGCTTCAGGCTTCAAGCCTTCAGGAAGCTGAAGTAGAACTCTTTTTGCTCCATGTTTCAGTATTTCTTGCTTGATTCTCTCTTCTTCAAAATCAAATAACTTCATGCAGATACACCCCAAAGGGTTAGGATGACTTTGAGTGGATTCTAACGGAAAATGTAGATAGGTGTAGGTTGCTACTGTTCGTCTCCGATCCAACGAGGTGTCCATTCCCAGTCTTGTCTTGGCCTTTCAGTTGAGCGTCTGAAGGCTCTTTCGCGTTGTTCAGCAAGCTCTTCAAGCATCAGTTTTCGTTCTATGCTTGCAACAAGTTTCTTGGTGGCAATCACTGCATCATTGTTCACCGAGATACTGTCGATTCCAACTCTTACGAGAAACTCGGCAAAGTCAGGCAAGTTAGATGGGCCCTCACCGCATATAGACACGGTAGCTCCATTTTCATGAGCTACTCTGATCAAGTGGGCAATTATTCTCTTGACAGCGGGATCTCTTTCGTCGAAGTATCCCATCAGTCCGAGACGTTCGGAATCTCTGTCGATCATCAGTATTCCTTGGGTCATATCATTTGATCCAATAGAAAAGCCATCAACGAGTTTAGAGAATTCGTCTGCAAGTATGGCAATCGAGGGAGTTTCAGCCATGAACCATATCTTGAAGTCATTCGACCGTTCCAAGCCTTCCTGGCGCATTATCTCCAAGACTTTCTTGGCTTCCCACAGAGTGCGCACAACTGGAAGCATGGCCCATACGTTTTTCAAGCCCCATTCCTTGCGGCATTTAACAAGGGCTTGGCACTCAAGCCTGAAGGCTTTTTCGTACCATTCACTTATGTAGCGGCTGCAACCTCTCCAACCAAGCATGGGGTTGGCTTCAACGATTTCGTATTTATCGCCGCCCTTCAATTCTCTGTACTCGTTAGTTTTGAAGTCGCTGAAACGCACGACAACTGGGCGTGGCTGTATTGCTCTGGCAACCGTCGCTATTCCTTCTGCCAGTTTATTCACAAATTTCTGAGATTGTCCTGTTTCTACAAGATACAATGGGTGTTCGCCAATATAACTGGCCAGAATGAATTCTATGCGCATTAACCCTATGCCTTCGAAGGGTAGGTCCTTGTAATCCTCGATTTTTTCAGGAACGCCCAAATTCATGTAAATTTTCGTTGCGGTCACTGGGACTGACTGAAATACGCCGCTATTCACTCCTGCTTGAAATGCAGATGCACCAGCCGTAGGTGTCCGTTCGGTCGCGGCCAGTAACGCTCCTTCATAGACAACTCCGCTTCCTGAGTCAACGGTATATTCTCTGCCTGTAACAATCAGTTTCGTAGCGTTTTCTGTTCCCACTATGCATGGTATGCCCAGTTCACGACTTACAATAGCTGCATGAGAGGTCACTCCGCCTTTGTCGGTGATTATGGCACCTGCAAGCTTCATGAAAGGCACGTAGTCTGGGTTAGTCATTTCTGTAACTAGAAGGTCCCCTTTCTTCATGATGTTAGCAGCGTCTTGAGGGCTTAAAGCAACTTTTGCTATGCCTACAGCTTGGCTTCTCCTGCCTGCTGCTAGTCCCTTGACGACTACCTTCAACATTTCATTTGGCTTCGCTGCTTCGGCTACTACTCTTGGAGTCTCTGTAGCTTTCACGCTCCAAACGGTTTCAGGTCTTGATTGGACAATGAAAACATTCTCCGGAAATGGTATGTCACCGTCAATTGCCCACTCAATATCTTGAGTCTTTCCATAATGCTGCTCGATCCGATTAGCCAGTTCTGCAAGTTTAAGGATTGTTTCCTCATTTATGCATGGTTGTTCTTGTTTCTCGGGGGGCACTCCTGTGTGAATGGTTTTGCCGGTTTTTGGATCACGGAGATACTGCACAGTTTTCTTGGCTATGCGTTTCTCAACAACATCTAGATTGCTCTTGTCAACTACAAAATTATCCGGTGTGACCGCCCCAGAAACGACGGCTTCGCCTAAGCCGTAATTGCCTTCAATAACTATGTGACTGGTGTCGCCAGTTACAGGGTTCATCGTGAACATGACTCCCGCGGCTTTCGAGTTCACCATTTTTTGGACTCCGACGCTTATGAAGACTTTTTCGTGAGCGAAACCTTTTTCGTTGCGGTAAAATATCGCACGCGGCGTAAAGAGGCTGGACCAACATTTAACAGTATTTTCAAGAACTTCGCTGATGCCTCGAACGTTAAGAAATGTTTCCTGTTGCCCAGCGAAGGATGCGTCCGCTAGATCCTCAGCTGTTGCGCTTGATCTAACGGCGACGAAAACGTCCTTTACATCAAGCTTCTTGCAAAGCTCTCTGTACCCGGATCTGATTGCCTCTTCAATGTCTTTAGGCACAGGTGTTGATTCTATCAATTCACGAATTTTCTTAGAAGCTATTTCAAACTGTTTCTGGTCATTTTGATCAGTTACAGTTTCCTTTATAATCTCGTAGATCTTGTTCGATATGCCTGTTTTCTCAATAAATTCCTTGTAGGAATAAGCCGTTATGGCGAAACCAGGCGGAACCGGTATGCCTGCACTTGTCATTTCGCCCAAATTGGCATTCTTGCCCCCGACAGAGGGGATGTCCGTTTTTCTCAAATCTTCAAACCATAGAACTAGGTCTTTTCGCATTTCAGTCAACTGCTTTCGCCTCTTCACTCTGGATTTTTTCAATGGTTATCCTGCATGGAATGGGAAGTTTGGCGCTGCCGCGCTTCAAGGCTTGTTTGGCAGCCTCGACGCCTTCTTTATTCACGTGGATCGTGATTATTGTCTGGTCGGCTTTTATTCTCGCTGCCGTCCCGATTGGTCTGCCGAAAGACCCTCGCATACCCTGCTGAAGACGGTCAGCATGTGCACCGAAAATCATTTTGTTCTCTCTAAGAATCGCGTGCGGATAAGGCAAAACATCCAATCGGTATTTGTCTACAAGTTTATCCATTACAATACGGTTTGACGCCACACGGGCGGCTTCTAATGAAACGTGGCGAATTTGAGCCTTTTCCAAGGCGATGAGTTTAGCATTATATTCGAATTCTGTCTTGGTGTCTCCCATTGTAAATTTGGTTATTTTTGGAGGTGGAAAGCCTTTTGAGAATTCTTTCCTTGTGAATGCTTGACCTTTAACGGCTGTATAATTCTTCGCCTTCATTTAAGATTCCCCTTCTGCATACCAATTCCGTCGTATTTAAACGTATATTTGGGTGGTTTTCAAATTATATTTTTAAGATTATTGATTTACTTTCTGTTTCAATAATACATATTCAGCATTCACAAATGTCTTTGACGTTGCAACTGCAACGCTAAAATACCGTGAGATAGTACTAACAGTGTTCGCTTGTTGAATCATGCCGTAAAAACGTTTCCATATGATAAACATGTCCAGTCCTAAACAAACTATTTACGTGTTTGCTCCAGGAAAAAATTGGAAGCTTTCCTTAGCTGAGCTCGTATCATTTTTCAAAGCTAGAAAATTCAAATTCGAAATTGTTGGTCTTTCAAAGTCTTTTTTTGTTATCGCAAGCGAGGGACCTCTGAATCCTTCCATAATTGATGATCTTGGCGGCGTCATAAAAATTGGCAGGGGCATATCGTGCATTCCATTGAAAACTGTGGAGAACGCTTTCCTTCGCAGAAAAAAGCAAGCGAGGACAGATATTAAGACATATCTTTCTGCAGACCATGCTACCAATGAGATTTTTGAGACGCCTCTGGAGAAGTTCACGTTTGGAGTCAGTTTATATTTCGAAAATTCTCGTTTTCTACGTTTTTCAAGAGAGGCGCAGAGATTTTTGGGAAGTTACTTTAAGGAAGAACTGGCAGCGCAAGGCAAGAAAGCAAACTTTATGGGGTTTCCAAAAGACAGGGAGATGCCACAGTTAACTCATGTTGAAGTATTGAAAAAGAATTTGATAGAAAAAAGTGCAGAAATACTGTTTTGTATAGGCAAAAATCAGGCGTTCATATCAAAGACAATAGCTGTTCATAATCCCTTCGAATTTCAGAAAAGAGATATAGACAGACCCGTTCAACGGAGAATTTTCTCCATACCTCCAAGACTTGCAAAAATCATGGTAAACCTAGCTTCATGTTTGCCAGGAAACATTCTGCTTGACCCTTTCTGTGGAGTGGGCACTATTCTCCAAGAAGCAATGCTTTTGAAAGCAAAAGTATTAGGAATCGACATAAACCCTTGGTGCGTAAAAGCCTCTTGTTCAAATCTTGAATGGCTAAAACAGCAGTACGATCTGGATAGAGCAGATTACACAGTTTTGCTGGGAGATGCACGTCGCCTGACGAATCAAATCTGTAAAGAATCAGTTGATTGTGTCGTGAGTGAACCAGATCTAGGACCGCCCTTACGCCATTTTCCAACGGAGTCTTATGCAAAAAGGATCGTTAACACTTTGGAACCTTTGTACTGGGATTTCTTGGAAGAAACTTACAAAGTATTGAAGGATGGCGGAAGACTGGTTGTGGTAGCTCCATATGTGAAGGCACGTAATGGGGCTCCCGTTCATTTGAACATCAATGAGAGGGCTATGACGCTTGGCTTCAAGGTTAGTCGAATTTTTAGAAAAGGCTTCTTCGTTGAAGACAGTTTGCTGATTGAGAATCTGGCAATGACGGCATCTTTCGTTGATGTGGAGCAAAGGCACAAAATCGGTCGCGAGATTCACATTCTTCAGAAATGATTTTGACGCATTGAGAGAATATTTACTGTTACTTGCGCCTTTCAGGGTGGTAGTCGTTTGTTCTTGAACCATGTCTTGGCGAGCTCGTCATAGTTTGGAAAGACTTTCTTCAGGATTTGAATGTACATTTGCATTTCTTCATCAGTCAGATATTGGAATTGATATTCTCCGTTGTAGGGTGATGGTTCGCCTTCTCTTGTCACGAATTCTATGTGCATGAAAGGGTCTCCGCGACTAATCGTGAATGAGCAGCGATCGTTGGTCAAGTTTACAA
>CAYHEV010000003.1:0-60061 GCA_964355725.1 uncultured Candidatus Bathyarchaeia archaeon
CGCAGACTCTGCTGACGTTTAGGCCTAGATTGTGGGCTGTGTCCAATAATTCCTTATTCATTCTCACCGTTGTTGGTGTTTTCGGGTTGTTTCTGTCCAAAAATCCTCTCCCATTCTCATTCATGGACATCCTCTCCCCCTTAGGATAATCTCCACTCACGGAGCGCATAAACCTGATACGTTAGAGTTTGAATGCTCCCAACGGTTTTGTTGACTGTCAGAAAATATTAAAATATCGGATGAATTGTCGACTAATTCTGGCAAGCATGCCTTGGATAAAACTTTACCCCAAACCCAAACACACACTCTTACACTCACACACTCATACTCAACGCGCGCGCACATGCAACACAAAAAAAAGAGAGAGTTAGGTTGCTGGTTATGGTATGAGGTAGACGTCTAGGTCCAGATAGCCGAAATACAAGCCAGGGTTGCGAACCCGGATCTTGATATATGTGTTCATTACGTCATAGGTCTTGCAATTGAGTTTTCCCAGTGTCGTCTCGTCGAGCTGATCGGCTAGGAAAAGTGTGTTTGACGGGTCGTGTCCAGTCCACAGCCAGTAATCGAATTCTGGCTCGGTGAACGTTATGCTGACACTTATCTTGGAGTAACCATCAACTGAGATGACATCCGACGTGAAATAGGTGGCTGATTCAACCAGCTGAGCTCTGGCCAAGATAATCAGCTTGCTTGCATGTCCGGCTATTGTTACGTTCTTTGTTGGGTCGCCCGTTGCCCCGAAAGCGCTGCACTCAGCACCAATATCTCTCATGTTTATTACTCCATCATCATTCGTGTCAAGCCACGGATCGTAAGGATTGCTTGCACTTCTTGTGGGCGATATTCCAAACAAAACGAAAGTCAAGCAGAAAGCCACCAGAACCGAAACAAGAACATGTTTCTTCATTATCATCTTATCACCTCCTCTTCTCCCCGAAAATACAATAGAACATTGTATGAGGGTGGCTAAGTGCCTTTTGAAACAATCCTCTATCATTATCATTCCCATTCCAAATACCATTCTCATTCATGGACATCCTCTCCCCCTTAGGATAATCTCTACTCACGGAACGCATAAACCTGATACGTGAAAGTTTGAATACTATCCCATTAAAGAACATAGGTTCATACGGGGTTTAACCTACCTTTTCTGCTTCAGTTTTCATGGTTGAAGTGCTACAGAAGAAATCGCGCGCGCTTGAATCCTTGTCATGACTCCGTAAATTCCTTCTATAGATCACCAATAAAGCGAGAGTGCCTAGTATGAGAAATGGGACCATAGTCATTGATGGGAACTCAGGTATCGTGTTTGGTGAATATCTGAAACCTTCTATACGGCTTATGTTGTGGCCTATCATCATTCCAGCATAAGTGTAAGTAACCATGCGTGGGAACATCGGATCAGGTTCAAATACACTTCTCGTGTACCGTTCTGTGAAATAATAAACTGTCCATGTTGCAGAACTAAGCTGAGTAGCTCCCAGTTGTTCCGTGGTGAAGTTTGCGACGGAACTCCATGGGTTTGTACTGCCGTGCGTAACGTAGACGCGAACGACAATACTGTCGTTTTCACCTAGCTGCTGCTGAGGACAGTTCCATGTTGCGTTCTGGAACCCAGGAGTGCTGTACACTGCGCGAAAGACCAACGCCACAGGAGATCCTGTCGTAATCTCAATTTCCGTGCCGTTGTCCAACCGTTTCCAAACCCGTATCCCCCACGAGACGTTCCAGTCAAGTCTCCAACCTTCTATTATCTCTCTGCTGTTAGGACTTGGAGTCTGTTCGTCTTCAAGCTTGTAGGCTTCCAAACCATTTACCGTATACTTGTCGTCTGACATGTAACGAGTCTCATCCAATTCATCTTGTACAACATAGTCGGAGGTAGCAAGAACCACAGTTTGTGAGACAAGTAACCAAAGAACTAGGAAAACTGGAAAGGTCTTCTTCAGGTTATTCACCCTCTTCTGCCACTCCAACTGATCTTCCACTTCTAGGCATTCTATCTATGTTCTTAAGCCTTATGTAGGAATATTCTATGAATGGCGCGCGCGTTAAAACCTGATACGTGAAGGGGGAATGGGTTTCCTATTACAGACTATAGGTTGCTAATCAAACTCAACAAGACTATGTATACTAGACTGGATGTGAAATGTGGTAGCGGTTGGACTTTCTTAGGTAAAGAACCAACATTGAAGAGGCAATCATTAGAATCGGCAGGATCCAAAATGCTGAGATCTCAGGGATAATGCCGTAATTGTCAGTCTTTATGAGTAGGAAATCGGCAGTGCCGCTGGAACCGTACATATAGCCTGTCAGGGCATAGCCTCCGTCACTAGTCTGAATCAGAGAATCCACCCAGCTGTTCACGTTGCCTCCGTAGGTTTCATTCCACTGCACATTACCAGACAAATCGGTTTTGACAAGCCAAGCCACTTGAAGAATACCAGAAGGGTTAAGTTGGCCTCCTAATGCATATCCTCCATCAGTCGTCTGAATGACTGAGTTTAGGACGTCAGCGCCGGATCCTCCATAAGTTTGGTTCCACTGTTCGACACCGTTAGATAGGATTTTAATGAGCCATCCATCTTGGCCAATTGAATCCGTCCAACCTGCTATTGCATATCCCCCGTCTGTTGTCTGGACGACGGAGTGTGCAACGTCATAACCATCTCCCCCATATGTCTCATTCCACTGCAAGTTGCCACCTGAGTCAGTTTTTACGACATAGAAATCAGTGTTGTTAACATCCGTACTACCTGCTAGCATATATCCGTCGTCACTGGTTTGAATTATGGAGTATGCAACATCGACACTTGCTGTTCCATAGGTCGTGTTCCACGCCGCATTGCCGTTTGAGTCAGTCTTAAAAAGCCAGAATTTGATGCCGCTGACGCCAAAGGAACTCGTACTTCCTGCCAAAGCATATCCTCCGTCTTGGCTCTTTGTAAACGACCATATGACATCCTGGCTGGTTCCGCCATAGGTTTTGGCCCATTCCACGTCTCCCGATGAATTGGTTTTAACAAGCCATGCATCGTTGTCGTAACTAGGATAAGTGTATGAATTCGTGTAACCTGCGAAAGCATAGCCACCGTCACCAGTCTGAAGTACAGAAGTTGCATGATCCCTGCCTACTCCTCCGTAGGTTTTGTTCCATTGAGGATTGCCATCTGCGTCACCCTTCACAAGCCATGCATCATCTTGACCTGCACCGAAGGAACTAGTATAACCTGCTAGCAAGTATCCCCCGTCACTGGTCTGAATCACAGAATTTGCCTCTTCAGCACCTGATCCTCCATATGTTGCGTTGAATCCCATAAGTGCTGGAGATTTCGTCGATGTATGTATCTCATGCTGTAGACGGTTTGTTTCTCTGGATGCTGTCGAGGTTTGTGCATTCAAACCAACCACCAGGACACACGCAAAGAGAAATATGATCGGCACTAATCTCTTGAACACTATTACACCTTCTTACTCGGAAGCAGACATAAATCCAATTCATATGCTATTAAATTTTTCCATTATGGGTATTCTCAGACTACTAGCAGATACCAGATGGCATATATTTAGAAATACGGTTACGTTAAAACCTGATACGTGAAAGTTGGAATGGCATCCCAACGCAGAGTAGGTAACAAAGCGCGTATGCTGCTTTGCATTAAAGCTTATAAGGTGTGGTGACAAAAAGAGTTCTCACGTGAGTTAAAATGGTATCGTGGACATATGCTTTCAAGAAAGGACTGATGATCTGGCTGTGGACCTTAGTGTGGGGAATCCTCGGAGGTGTAATCGCTGTGGCAATCAGCGGCAGTGCGTTATTCAGCATCTTCTTCAACTCGGCGGCGACAAAAGACCCAAGTTCGCTTTACTCAGCCATGGCCGGAGCCATAATAGGCATCGTGGCAGGCGTTATCATAGGTTCTCTGATTAGCACCATAGGCAACTATGCATCTATAGTTAAGATAACCTTAGAAAGTGTGGAAGAAACAAACAAGCCCCATGCGCCTCCACCACCAACACCAGCATAACCTCTTTTTTTTATCCTTCTTGCGCGAAGCTGAAGAACAGTTCAATTGCAGAGTGCAAGTTTGTGCGCTGGTTAGCTTGGGTTATTCGCTCGACGTGCGTCTTGTTCTATCTTTGAAGGTAGTCTATCCATCCCATGTGAGGAGGTTCTACATCAATTTGCCATAGCAGAGCAATCAGCTCACCATAATGGTGTATGTTCTCAAGCGCTGCGTGAACTAAAACATCCTCTACTCGGATCTGCATGCCCGACGTTCCTGATCTCGGCAGTTTCACCTTCCTCTCAAGCTCTGCAGGCTCAATCTTCGCCACGTAAGCTTTGGTTTTTGATTCAACCTCTTCTACGCGTTTTCTGATTGAGTCCACATCGTGAAACTCGTCTGGGCTTCGTGAGATCCATTCTTTGGTTCTTCCTGGGATTAGGAAATTGACGAGCTTGTCTTCAGCGTCAATGGTGTGCAGCAGGATGTTTCGCAAAGAATCAAAGCTTGCTCCGCGACTTCTTGTGATTTCTTCCCAAGGAAGCTTGGCAATCTGTTCTAAATATCCCCTTCGGAGCGCTTGGCTGTATTCGAAAAGATTCCTTGAATCCATGTAACTCACATTCAATGTGCATATGATTTGTTCTAGAAAATCTTAAAGCTTTTTTGGGTTTTACCCATGAAGATAGTTCTAGTTTCTCAATGAGATTTGTTTGCATGATTTGCGAACACTACTGACTATGTGAGCTTGGGACCTCACTTTATCTTAATCCTCGATTTGTATTCCTCTGTATCGAATACTGACAAATCAAATCTTATCTCAAATTCGCCAGCATAGATGAAGCGCATTTTCGCTAGATTTTTCTAACGTGCAATGAGACGTTAACGTCTATTCTGGTTGGACTCGCACTTTCAATAATACAGTAGAACCTGCCTGCTTTTTTGGGGGTGAAATTGACCTTCATCTTTGAAGCGTGCTCAGTTCCGTATTCGTATCTGAAATTCTCATCCCCACTTCCGTGTTTTTTGAAATTGCGAGGAGTAACAAAGTACACGTTGAAATAATCGTCTGAGGAAATCTCTCCTGTCACTTTCTGGTTCTTATCTAAAGTGAAATCATAGTAGCTGCAACTATCCTTGGACACGAGAATAGATTCTTCCCACAAGAGTCCCTCATCGCTTTCCGGTTTCAACTGTTCAGGCGTGGTTCCCTCTCTCCGTTTTGTTTCTTGTCTTCCAATCGCGACAATCATGCTAACGACTCCGATAGTCGTTGCAGCCAATGTTCCAGCAGCTTCCCAAGGCAGAATTCTTGCAGCTCCAAGAGAGACAAACAGAATTGCTAGTGTGACACCGAACGCAGCAATCGCTCTAGTTTCCACATGTCTCCCTCTGACTCTCTATTGAACGTTTGGCTAAATAACAACTCTGCGAGCAATACATAGTGATTGTATGCCAATATTATTGCCCGACCTCACGCAAACATGGAGGCACAGAAAGAGACATCAGACGCTCTGGCAATTCGATTCGTCTGGATCATTTGAACAAGCTAGGCTTTGAACACCATTTCTGTGCCCACATGGCAATCATGGACTATTTCTGATCCAAATCTCTCCCTCAATTTCCCAATAGCTTCTTTCCCAGTGCAATGATTCAAGTACAGTTCCGGAGTTCCGTAGACCCTCTCCAGAACCTCTCCCACATGTTCGATGTCCTCTTCGGAGTATTCCAACATGTGAGTCCCACCAAGAATAGCTTTGATCCTGCTGTCAAATAGGCGTGTGACTTTAGCGCAAGTGTTCAGTAATCCTGCGTGACAGCAGCCGGTCATCAGAACCACCCCATCCCCTGTCTGAAGAACCAACGACTGATCATCGATGACTGGGTCCCATTTCCACTGTCCATCTACTCTATGAGAGGCAGCTTTGACTATTCCAGGCTTTTCCAGCCGCTCTTCAATTGGAATTTCACCCGTTACAAAGAGTTTCGGCAAAACCTCTACTGAAGTTCTTGACAATTTAAACTGAACTTTTTCCGCAAGTTCTTGCTTCAGTCTTGGTAACCCCATCGGGATTCGAAATATCCATATCTTTCCCATTTTGGGCTCCAGAGCATCTGGGTGCGCATATATTGGCATTTGCGTTCCACCAGCCCTGGCCTTAAGAAATGATTTCAGTCCCCCAGTATGATCCCTATGTCCATGCGAAAGTACTAGCATGTCAATATCGTCAGCATCTATTCCCAGCATCTTCATGTTATGCATGAATTTGCTTCCTTTCCACCCAACATCAAAGAGAACCTGTTTTCCACCTAGGGTGATGTGAAAGGATTCTCCATGTCCACTTTTGAGCTCTCTTGCAGGCAAGGCGTCATTGTTGTAGACGTTTATGATCTTGACATCCATTACTATCACCCAGCAGTTCACTAATCCATGTTGAAGTTTGAGCATATTTAAGATGCGTGGAATCAATCGACTGGGTCAAGATGATTTTGGAATGATAATCAATAAACAGAGAGTCTAAAGAGAACCAAGAGGATTCAAAGAGACAGACTATTAAGACGTGCGAAGCGAGCTACGACAGTCATATAACCAATTGGCATCACAGTAAGGCGGGATGATATACATGAAATCCAAATTTACGTACGTTGGAATAAGAGTCACAAATCTGCAGAAATCCATCGACTTCTACACAAAACTACTCGGAATGAAGGTCACAGGCCGAGGCAAGATTGAGCAAACCAAAGGAGAAACAGTCAGCCTACAAAGCGAGAAAGACAGTTTCGTACTGGAACTAAACTATTATCAAGAGAGCAGTCCCTACAACACCAAATACGCCGTGGGTGACGGACTGGATCATCTGGCCTTCAAAGTCGACGACCTCGACAAAGCATTGAAAGAAGCCAAATCAGCAGGATACCGCACAATCTTGGAAATGAAGGCAGACGGCGGTCGATGGGCCTACATAGAGGACCCTGACGGAATCTGGATCGAACTCTTCTGAAATTGAGAAAAAGTCATGTGAACTGTTAGAGTATGCAAAGAAATTGATTTCCAAACCGAAAGACTAACGAAAACACTAGCAGTAGCGAAGGAGCGCACACTATTTCTATCAGTATCAAGCACTATTTCATCACGTAGGTGACAGGAATGCAAAAGAAAGAAAGCCAATACGGAGTATGTGGAGTATACTGCGGTCAATGTCCGAATGGAAATGGAAGAGTAAAAATGATGGCTGGAGAGTTGAAGAGACTCGTCGACACAACTCGCTACAGCTGGGTTAAAGACGTAGTTAAGTCATTCAGCTTTGACGAATTCAGAAAGGGCCTAGAATGGTTTTCTGCCTCGCAATGCCCAATGTGTCTGAACGGTGGAGGCGCACCTTGCGAAAACAGAAAATGCGCTTCTGGAAAGAGCCTTCAAAGCTGTCTTTTATGCAGTGACTATCTAACGTGCAAGAACACTGAATATCAAAGAGACGTGTACCCGTTCGTTGTCGAGAATTACGATCACGTCAAGCACGTGGGATTCCAGAAATATCTTGAAGAGGAAGAGGAACGAACCAAAGCTGGTGTAGACCTGATGGGTCATCTGGAACGAAGATGCTGCAAGGTTGTCAAATTGGAGGATAAGTAGCGCTAATTGAAAAAAGGGTCAAGTACTGAAGACTGAAGACAAACTATTCGTTCCAATAAACCCATTCATTTGAGACCTTGGATTTCTTCAAGATTCCTTTCTTCACCCTTCGAGCAAGAGAACTTGTGATTCTGTTCTCCTTGCCTACAGTGGAGAGACCCCGAGTTTCCAGAGCTTTTATAATTTCTTTCATTGTTCGCCTGCTGGGGTGCTTGAAAAATCCCTCACGAATCAAACCTCCAAATGCATGATTCGCGTGACCACCCCACGTTTGAGGACCACTGCTCCGTTCAGGTCGCTTCTTCTGAGTCTTTACAGCGGACATGATTTTCTCCTGAAGGCGTTCAAAAGGAACTCCAACCAGTTCGATATTCTCGAGAACTCCTTCTCCAAGCCCTCTCTTCACAAATTCCTGTATGACCGGCATTTCTTGAGGATCGAGACCAGCAAGTGTCGCTCCGACTGTTTCTACAGCGACTGCATCTCTTCCAACAAGCGCGGTGTCGATTCGAACGGGTGCGCCTCCTGCACCTTGCCAGAAGTACGTGCCATCAAGTACGGCAAGGTCTACTCCGCCTATGGCTTCATAAACGTCCGCGAGAAGTGTAGGAAGAACCTTGTGATACTTCACCCTCTTTGAATCTAGAATGCACCCGAAAAGGTTTTTGAGGACGCTTCCATTTTCAAAAGAACGCAATATATGCGTGTCAACTAGCACGTTGGGTTTGAACAGCATGTGCGACAACTCCATGTCTTGGTTAGCAATCTTCACTTTTCTGGTATCGGAATCATCTGAAAGGTCGAACGGAACGACTCGCTCTGTGTAGAGTTCTTTCCAGATCTGAAGCCTCTCTGAACCAGTACCTCTATAATTGTCAGATTCTGCCAAGAAAACCTTTGGCGCCTTATCAAATTGACGGACTATTGCATCGACCAAGCTCACTGATGCATGGTTCTTTGCCTCATGGTTGAACACCCCAACTTTGACGACAACAGTCCTCTCAGCAGCATTAAGATCGTCTATTCCCCCAATTAGGTCGAGAGCTTGCTTCAACGGAGCTATGGTGTCTCGATCGAGTTCTACTAAAGCGACTTTGGCAGTCAATCACACACCTCGCTTGTGCTTAGAATGGAAGATTCTCGATGTCTTTTGATAAAGAAATACTTTTCTACTAAGACGGATTATGTACCAGTAACGAAGATTTCAGGCTGTGCAGAGTCGAGCTCTGCTAGCTTTCAATCAGCGCTTTCATGAATCTCATTTTCACTTTGTAAGGGTCGATCTGAGCCCTCGGAGAACAAGTTTTCTCTTTGCCAACCTTTGCATGTATGAATATGGGTCCCTCGGAATTCAAAGATCGATCGAGTACGGTTACAAATCTGTCCAGAGTATCAACATATTCACTGTGTCTGAAGCCTGAGGAGCGAGCTAAATCGTGGAATTTGGTTGATGAACTGGAGGTTTCTTGTCCGCCCGTCGTCTCATAGCATTCATTGTCCAGAACGACCTCTACGAGATTTTTGGGCGACATTTTGCCGATTGTTGCTAATGTTCCAAGTGCCATGAGCAGATTTCCGTCGCCTGTGATTACGATGATCCTCTTATCCGGTCTGGCTAAGGAGATCCCAAGTCCAATCGCGGGAGACAAACCCATAGAGCCTAAGACGTAGAAATTATGGGTGCTGTCTTTCAAGTTGAACAGCTCCCTGCTTATCAAGCCGTTACAAGCGATTATGTATCCTTTCTTGAAACAGTCTGTGACCGCTTTGATGGCGTCACGTCTCCTCATTCTATCACACCTCTCTTCAGAATCAGCGCAACTGGGGCTTCGAGTTCTTTCATAATTCGGTCGGATTCAGCTACTTGCTCCAAAAGTTTGTCTTTGGAAAGAACTATCGTGGGAATATTCATCGTCTTGAGAAAATCTTGCATGTATTTACCCATAAGCGAATGCTCGGGGAAGTCATTTTCTTCGTAGCCACGCCAAGAAATAATTAGAAGAATCGGAAACCTGTACAACAAGACGAGGGAAGTCAAGGCGTCTATCGAATTGCCTAGACCGGAATTCTGCATCAGCACGACAGGCTTCTTTCCTCCCATGTACGCACCAACAGCGACGCCTAGAGCCTCATCCTCTCTAGTCGCAGGAACATACTGGACGTCTTTATCTTGAGACAGACATTCAACGATCCGACCTAAAAGTGAACAGGGAACACCGCAGAAAAAGTCGAAACCATTATTCATCAACAGTCTACAAAATTTCTTGCTGTCCATGGCGCTTCTTCCTGTTTGGCATCTTCTCCTCTTTCAAAGTATTCATGCTGCAGTAGTATACTACTCTTAGAGGGCTAATCAAGTCTTTGCCGTTATCTATCGAAAACCACGTGCCCTGCGCTACTGATCCCATTTCTTAAGAAACTTCTCTGCTTCCTCTTTCAAGGTTTTTCTTGGGCTATCAAGATGTCTCTTCACGAAGGAGATTACTTTTTCTTTGGCATCAATTCGGTTAAAGAATAAGTCAAACGACTCGATGGCTTTTTCAGTTATGACTCTCTTGCATTCCTCCGTCAGATGCGGTGTAGTTGAAATGTCTTCGACTTTCAGAAGCTCGTTTGTGATTTTCTGGATGAGATACGGCTTTGCCAATGCAATCTTGCCAGAGTAACCGGCAACATTAGCTACAGTAACCATGTATTCATCATTCAGAAAAGCATAGTACCTGTCGAATATGGCATCAAACTTCTTGTCCTCATCAACCCTAGCTAGATTTGCTATTATGGCCATAGCGTTCCAAGTAAGGATTCTATACTTGCTGTCCAGAAGATCTATGAACGAATTCATGTATGGATACAATTTTCCTGGATCCTCTTCGCTCAAATCCATCAGTACCTTGGCACAACCGTATCTGATCGAGGCTTTTGATGAAGAGATTCCCTTAAGCACCTCGGGAAGTATGTCAAAGTTTTGCTTGACCTTCTGGAAAAGTTCTTCTTTCGTCATTGATTTGTGTGCAAGTTTTTGCAATAGTCTGGGTTCCATAGGAAACCAACACTCTTGACTGAAAATAATCTTTGATACTCGTTATTATGTTTGCCCATTCAACCTTATCAAGGTTCACAGGAAGACGGAATGTGAACATACAAACAAGCGTGCACCGGCGGCTAGATGGATGCCTCCGACAAATCCTTCTTCTTTCTCTACACACAATTATGTGCGCACTCTAAATCACTTGTGGTTCCGGAGTTCTTCAATTTCTTGCGCAGGATTTTTCTGACATTGTTTACTTGAAAGCCTAGACTTCTCAACAAGGCAATCGAAGAAACATTTTTTTCCGAAGTGCCCAATCTAACCGAGTTCATTCCTTTTTCAAAAAGGAAATTCATGGCTCGAGTCGTAAGTGCTGATGCAAGATGCTTGTTTCGGAACTCAGAAAGAGTAGCCGCTGGACCAAGATATCCTCTCCTGAGATGCAGATGCCTTACGAAGTCAGTATCTGGTTTCGCCACGACAGCCGACACAATTCTATCGCCAACTTCAGCCACCTGAACCCAATCTTCACTGAACGGCGGATCCTCTGACTTCCACAATTCCATAACCCCTAATCGCAGTCTTTTCCAGCCGAATCCAGTGTTCACAGCTGCCACGAGTTTCTCTTCTTCATCAGGTCTTAGGTTTCGAAGCTTGATTCCTTCAGTAATCTGTGGAATCGGTTTCAAGTCTTCTAGTTTTGCGGACATTTGCTGAAAACCAGGTTCCAATGCGTAGCCTCGGTTGATCCAATCGTTGATTCTCGGGCTTCCTTTGTCAAGCATTGTTGAAACGGTGTCGCCAATTGCATTTTTCTCAATTTCGTTGACAAGCATGTTTTCAATTGTTTTCTGATGGTGTCCTTCGGGAACTGCAAGCCAGTGTATACTTTCTTCTTCATGTTCTTCAGGATGCGTTCCGATAAGGCCTAGTATTTTATCATTTTCTTCTGCCACGAGAATCTTGAGATCTCGTCTCCGAATTTGGGACAGGATTCTTTCCTTGTCGAATTGTATGAACTCGGATGAGTTTTTGTATTCTTCATTTAGCAGTCTAGCGATAATTGACAAATGTTTGTTGGTGAATTCTGAAATCTGGACGATCATTTTCGCCCTCAGCAGAAAGGTGATTTAAGCTATAAGCTTTCCGCAAACCACAGTCAAGGTGCTGCACTAATAATCAAATATCGTCGCTTACCTCTGTCATGATCGTCGCTAGTGACTTTGGCAGTAATCTGCCTGTGTTGGTCTTGCGGACAATCTTCGCAAGATTTTGCCAGACAAGGTGTCGAACAATGTTTACGCTAAGCCCAAGCTGTTTGGCAACGAGGTGCTCCACCCACTCGATCCGACATGGGATAGCAGCAGGTGGATCAGCGTAGCCATGATCGCTTTCGATAAGCAGACGCTCGCGAGGAACAGCCGTACGAAACTTCGAGTGTCGTGCGACGGCTGAATGTACGGAGAAGTAACATCCAAGCGCTACGGCCTCCCGCGTTTCCTCCACGGTTCCGGTCCACCAATGAAGAACTGGCACAGCAATCGGCCTCTGTCGTAACTCTCTGACTACGAGTCCAGTTGCACGGTAGCTGTGGATGCTTACAAGCCGAGGAAGCTCAGCGACGATTGCCAATGCTTGTCTGAAGGTTCGGAGTTGAACGTCAAGCGGGACGCGTGAACCAGTATCTAATCCAATCTCACCGACGATCGCAGTCCTCTCCACTAACTCTGCAAACCGTTCTGCATCGAATGATTCCTGCGACTTAAGCTTGCGTGGATGGCATCCTACACCCCATACGATGTGAGGTTCGCGTCGATCGATGACAAGAGCAGCCTCGTCGAGTGAAATCGTCATGGCTAGAACTGCACCCGAGTCTGCGAGTTCATCCGCACTTCGGGCAGAGTCTAAATGAGCGTGAGTATCAAGGGACGGAAGTGCCTTCATTCGATGCAAACACCTTCCTTTGTAGACAGTATTGCGTTTCTTGCTGTTTCATCATAGACTCCTCGTAGTAGTTGATCTACGCCACACTTTTCAACATAATGGTGCAGGAGATGGGGTTTAAACCATGCTAGCCCCAGGCACAGTAGATTAACTTTCAGACGGGGAAAAAGTTAGTCGATTGCCAAATTCATATGGTAAATTCCCATTTGCACACTAGAGTGGAGACGTCTCCTGCAAATCCCCTCTTTTTTCTGTTTTTATGCAACTGGGATAGAACTTTCCTCTATAACGTTGGTTCGAGAAATGTAAAATACAACTTACACCAAAGATGGAACATCTGAGTCTAGGATGAATTGAAGATGAAGGCCGCTTCTTGTCTGTTGTTATTGTTCTTGCTGATAGGAATGCTGATAACGGTATGTGAATTTCATCCAGTAAAGGCAAACGGAACCATATACATACGTGCTGATGGAAGCATAGACCCACCGACAGCACCCATAAGCACTGCGGACAATGTTACCTACACTTTCATGAGCAACATTAGTGATTCGATTGTAGTTGAGAGGAATAACATTGTAGTTGATGGAGCAGGCTACTTTGTTCAGGGAACAGGTGCTTATGATTCAACAGGAATAGCCCTGTTAGGAGAAGGCAATATAACATTGAAAAATACGCAAATCAAAGCATATTGGTATGGCCTCTGGCTCGGTTCTTCTTCAAACAACACTGTCTCTGGAAACAACATAACAGCAAACAACGATAATGGCCTCTATCTCAATTATTCTTCAAATAACAGGATAACCGGGAACAACATAACAAACAGTTTTTATGGCATCGAGATCCTTTCTTCTTCAAACAACACTATCTCTGGAAATAGTATAGCAAACAACTATAATGACGTCTATTTCGTTTCTTCCTCTAACAACACTGTATCGGGAAACTCCATAGCAGCAAGCAACTGGGATGGTGTCTATCTTGGTGATTTCTCCAACTATAATGTTGTTTCGGGGAACAACATAACAGCAAACAACAGAGATGGCGTTCTTCTCGATTCTTCCTCCAGCAACACAGTTTCAGACAACAACATAACAGCAAACAACGATTCTGGCGTCTGTCTCTCTTCTTCCTCCAATAATAACACTGTTTCAGACAACACCATAACAGCAAACAGCGTGTATGGCGTCTACCTCTATTCCTCCTCCAGCTATAACACTGTCTCAGAAAACAACATAACAAACAACGGGGAAGGCGTCCATCTCGTTTATTCATCCAACTACAACAGTGTTTCTGGAAACAACATAACAAACAACGGATACGGCGTCTTTCTCGTTTATTCCTCTAACAACACTGTTTCTGGAAACAAGATAACCGCAAATAACTGGGAAGGCATCTATCTGAGTTCTTCCTCCAGCAACACTATTTCAGGAAACAGCATAACAAACAACCGGTATGGCATCCATCTCTACAATTCATCCAACTACAACACTGTTTCGGAAAACAATATAGCAAATAACTGGGAAGGCATCCATCTTGAGAGTTCCTCTAACTATAACACTGTTTCAGAAAACAACATAACAGCCAGCAGTAATTATGGCATTTGGCTTGCCGGCTATTCCTATGGCAACAAGTTTTTCCATAACAACTTCCTGGACAATGCCCAACAAGTGAATATCACCATGTGGGGCGGTGACAACATATGGGATGATGGTTATCCTTCCGGCGGGAACTATTGGAGCGACTACGCAGACGTGGACTTGTACAGTGGCCCAGCTCAAAATGAGGCCGGAGCTGATGGCATATGGGATCATCCATACGTAATAGACGCAAACAACCAAGACCGCTACCCGATAGTGCCTGAGTTTCCGTCAGTAGCAATTCTGCCGCTTTTTATGGCATTATCTCTGATTGGACTTATTCTCGCCAAAGAAAGAAAGTAGCCTAACGGCAAAAACATGGTGTAAACTGGCCAGCTATAGTGTAAATTTCCATTTACACCATAAGTGTTCGGGATGCTCGTCAGGCGGGCAGATCTTACAGTTCACTTCCACTTTAGGGTTCAGAGTTTTCGCAAAGTTCTTCAAATAGCCAAACCGCACCTTCTTGCATGGGAACTCACACAACCCCTTACTCAAGCGAGTTTCCTGCGTTCTACATCTGTCTATAGTCAACGTAGCCCGCTTACTGCTTACTTCCACAGTTTTAAACGGTTGATCCAAAGCCCAACTTGACTTACGCAACAAATCCACGATCATAGGAACATCAGGATTTTCGCCGACTTGAAGCACTCTTTGCAGAATCTTGGCTTCAATTACAGCCATGCTTTCCCAAACGCCCGCATCAATCTCCGTTGCCGCATCAGTGCCAAACTTCTTTTCAATGCCCAGAAAATATAACCCGTCAACTCTCCACAAGTTTCGAACCTGAAGAAAGAAGAAGTCTAGCAGTTTCTCCAAGGGCATTCTGGCCAGCATTTCACGGTCTTCACGGTTTCCAGACGGATATTCGCTCATCCACGACACCAATATTGAGAAGTTAGATGAAGTAATCTTTTAAACCTAACTCGGGAAAGAAGAACAAGGGACGAGATCATTTGGGAAACTTGCTGGAGACAATCCTTCTGGGCATAATACAAGGCTTGGCGGAATGGTTACCAATATCAAGCACTGCACACCTCAGAATAGTTGAGTATTTCTGGAACCTAACGACCACGCCGCTCTTCAATGTAACCTTACACGTTGGAACCCTAGTCGTTATCGTGTTCTACTTCAGAAGAGAAGTTAAAAACATACTCTCCGCTCTGGTCCATCTGGACTTCAAATCAGAATATGGCAGACTAATACCGCTCATAATCGTTGCAACCGTCCCCACAGCAATAATCGGACTCCTCTACGTAGAACTCTTTGAGGGCACTCTCCAAACAATGCTGGTGATCGGGATAACTTTCCTCGTGGGCGCAACCATAGTCTACACTTCAAAAATCGGAAAAGAAAACACTAGCACCATAACCTACACGTTAGCACTAATCATAGGTACAGCCCAAGGCTTTGCGATCTTCCCTGGGCTTTCAAGAAGCGGCATAACAATCTCAACTGCCCTGCTGCTGGGATTGAAAAGGGAAAAAGCATTCAAATTCTCCTTCTTACTCTCGATTCCAGCCATAATGGGCGACCTAGCAGTGGAGGCGTACAAACAGCGTGGTCTGCTAGCCACCAATGGAACAAGCTCCATAGAACTTCTGGCCGGAATAGCCGTGGCAATGGTTGCAGGTTACATCGCCATAAAACTTGTCTCAAAGATAGTAGGAAGCAAGAAATTTCATTACTTCGCGTTTTACACTTGGCTACTCGGCATAGCTCTAATAGCACTAGGTCTTGGCATTTTCTAGCCATTTAGGCTTGCCTGACAAGAATTCTGTTAGAAACTTTGCAAACTCTTTGTTATCCTTGTAGACGTCAGCTATCTCACTATTGACGAGCACACTGAAACCATTTTTAAGCTCCTGTGTGATCTGCTCAGCAACGCCCGCGTTCTTTCCACCATCCCTCAGTTTTTCACGGAGCAACACACAAGCGTCAGTATACTTTCTTCGAATCAGAACAACCCATCTTCCATCCTCAATATAGGGTCCCGAAACCGTGCCTAAACTATCTCGATGTTTTGCCAAAAACCTCTCGCATTCATGTTCCTTCTCAAGAGGAGGCCCTGCATGCTTTTTCACTGGTGAAATGCAGCAATGTTCAAACTCAAAGATGAACACATTGAGGCCTTTCTCATCACTCCAAGCAAGGTCTCTCAAGATTCTGAAATCGTTCAGCTGCATGAGCCTGTGCAAAGATCGCTGAGACTTGTAAAGCTGACCCCACAAGACATCTGGAACAGCATTGACTCTTCCAAAAGCCAAGAACACAATTGTGGCACCGCGGTTCTCCAGTTTCTGTTTTAGTTCTCTCATGCTCAAAGCGGATGTTTCTGGCGGATCGAAGAAGCGTATGCTCGGGTTCTTTAGAAGAGCTCTTGCAGCAGCCACAAGTGTGTAAAGTTTTTGTGGCTGTACTGCCGAGGCCACATTTCTCCCCTTATCAACAGGATCAATGATTACAAGAGGCTCTTTGAACAGTAATCGAAGTTCGCTTTCTCTCTCCCTGTAGTAGTTTTCAATGTCAATTACTATTCGTCGATCATGTTTTGCGAAAGCCCTCAGCGCGTTAATGAAGGTTTCATGACGTAAGATCAAGAGTTCGCACAGATAACCACTGAAACCGCCGACTTTGATTTCTGCTCCATAAATGCTTATTCCTTTCATGAACTTCTTCAACAAACGCGTTTCACACCGCATCTGCGCGTTCAGATGTTCCTTGATGTAATCAGTGTGAAACGGTGTCCTATCTGTTGCACTCAACCATTCTCCACGCTTCACATTGTAGCACGGTACGATGTTTACCCTAGTTTTTCCAACAAACGCTTCGAGATATGGATGATCTGCAAACCTTTCAATCTGCCGCGAACCTTCCACTGCTTTTCTCGCGATCTTCAAACACACTTCTCCCAGTGATTCACGAGGGATAGCAGTTGACACACGCATGAAAACGTCAATATCCGGTTCATTGCTGAGCCATGTGTCCTTAGCAACTGATCCTTCCACGCGCACAACGGCCTTGACGCCTAAAGCTCCAGAAGCGGAGACAACTTTCCTTTCTAGTTCCTCAGCCAAAGCCTCTATTCTTGCTCGTTCATTCTCTTTTGGAGTAACCCGTTCCAAGACGGTTTTGCACACCATTTCCATTTTATGTTGCATAAACTTGATCCTTTTTCGTTTATTTATGTGGGCAGAACTCTTTAAGAGTTGAATAGATGGGTCCTTTCGGCGTCAGATCGCTCTTCTTAAGTCTTAGACACTCCGCCTTGATGACTCCAACATCATAGTCCGCGTTTTCTGTGACGCATCTAGCAAGTTGAATCTTGTTTCTTCCAGATCTTACGCGCGCAATTGTCAAATGTGGGCTAAACCCTTTCGGATCTGGAGCGAATCCTAAATTTCGTAAACGGGGGTCCAATTGCGTGAAGATGCTTCGCAGTTGATCAGCACCTTCAGTAATTCCAGTCCACAAAACTCGTGCATAATTCACGTTTGGAAAGGCACCTAGACCCTGAATCTTGACATCGAAAGGCGCGAACTGGACTTTTTTCATTTCTTCAAAAATTCTTTCAACAGTATCTTGGCTGACATTTCCCAAGAAGCGTAAGGTCATGTGAATGTTCTTAGGTTCGACTGGTTTCAAATCTGCCCCAGTTTTGGTCAGGAGATTCTGTGCGTCTTCAAGTCTTTTCAGAACTGACTCGTTGTCTATGTCGAACGCTATGAAACTTCTTATTTGTTCAGACATATGCCGATTTCTCCGCGTGTTTTCACTTAATTATGTCATAAATGCTTTTAACGTAAAAGAATATCTGCTATTAAAATCGTACTAAACTAAGGGCTCGAAATGTCATCTCAGAAGTTTGCCATAGGTTTGGCTGGAATGGCTGGTGCAGGAAAATCCATAGTGGTTAAGGTTGCCAAAGAAAACGGCTACGGAATACTAACCATGGGCGATGTCGTGAGAGAAGAAGCAGAGAAAAGGCAACTTGAACCAAATCCTGAAAACCTTGGGAAGATCATGCTGGATCTGAGACAAAAGGAAGGAAACACTGTCATAGCCAAAAGATGCAAAGCAAAAATAGCCGCTGCAAAAGAGACCAAGATTTTGGTGGATGGCATAAGAAGCCTGGATGAAGTTGAAGAGTTCAGTAAACACTTCTTGAAATTTAACCTTATGGCTGTCCATGCCTCACCTGAAATAAGATTCAAAAGACTGTATCGTCGCCGAAGAAGTGACGACCCGGAATGTTGGAAGACTTTCCATGAAAGAGACATGAGAGAACTGAGCGTAGGATTGGGCAACGCCATAGCCATGGCTGACTACATCATGGTGAATGAGGTAGATTTCGAGATGGCGAAAGCCCGCGCAAGGGAAACTTTGAGAAAGGCTGAGGAGAAATGGACGAAATAAATGTATTCGTTGAGGTTGAAATCAACCCGACAGAATCTGAAGAAAAAGTGAAGCATGCAATTGAGAACGTGTTTGGTGACATCCCTACGCAAATCAAAAATTCACATGAGGGGAACTTCATCGTGGCTGAAAAAAGTGGAAAAGAAGCACTAACCAAATTTCACAATCTACTGAGAAGAGAACGAGTTCGCGGTGCAGCGAGAAAGATCTTCTTTGAAAGATTAAGCGGCGAAACAATCAGTTTCTGTTTAAACAAACAAGTAGCATATGCGGGACACATTTCCTTCTCCAAAGAAGTGGCCGAGTCACCACTAGGACCAATAAGAGTAACGATAAACTGCAAAAATCCAAAAGAAGTCATCAATTGGCTCACATCAAGGATCCCATGACTGGTGCTTGATAGTGTCCACAAAAGCCACAGTAACCGACAGAGGGGCCATTATTCTCGGAAAGAACACTGCATGCGACGCCTTTGACGAATCTAAACCCCTAAGAGTAGTCACTCACGCGCATGCAGATCACTTAACAGGTCTGCGCCAAAGCCTAAAAACCAGCGAAAAAATCCTGATGACAAAAGCCACAAAAGACCTAATTGACGTGTTGCGAACCCCCAAATGTCTTACAGGCGGTTTCGTGGAAACACTCGACTATGGTCGAACCATCCAATATGACGGGGAGCGTTTAACGTTCTTCAAGGCTGATCATATTCTTGGTGCAGCTCAAGTTCTAGTTGAAGACTCTCAGGGAACAAGAATCGTTAACACAGGCGACTTTAGGATTGACGAAACTCCTGTCCTAGATGCAGATATCCTCGTCATGGAAGCCACTTACGGAAGCCCATGGTGCAAACGTGCTTTCAACATGGATGTGAAAGGTTTACTCGTTTCTCTTGTGGAAAAAGGGCTTAAACAGGGTACAGTTTACGTTTTTGGTTACCATGGAAAACTCCAAGAAGTCATGCAGATTCTGCACCAAGCAGGCGTAGAAGTTCCATTCGTGGCACCTGAAAAAGTCCACCAAGTGGCCAGAGTATGCGAAAAACATGGTATGCAGCTTGGATACCTGTTATCGTCTGAAGAAAAAGAAGCCAAAGAGATGCTTGAAACAAATTCATCTTGTGTGGCCTTCTATCACATGAACTGCAAAAGCAAGATGAGTCTTGGAAGATTCTGCATCAGTGTCAGCGGTTGGGAATTTGGTCTGCCATGTCGTGAAACTGGCGACAGAGAGTATACCTTGGCTCTAAGCGATCACTCAGACTTCAACGGTCTCATCGAATACGTCAAACTGTCCAAACCGAAGCTCGTAATTACGGATAGTTTCCGTGTAGGCCATGCAGAAAACTTGGCTAAAGAGATCCGAAAACGTTTCGGAATCCTTGCAATGGCTCTCCCGAAAAGATGAGTATTGTCCGCATGGCTTGAGCGCAGTCATGCTTGTTATTTATATCTTGTGTATTACGACAAAAGATTTATTTACCTTCTCTTCATCGTTAAGCATAATTCGGATTTGGATTCCGAATTCATACGACTTAAATAAAAAGAAACAAGACATTCGGGTACGGTACCTACGTTGCCTCCCCCACTGCAGCCAGAATTCTTCGTACTGTTAGGGTTAGACCTTTTCCTAGCCATAAGTTTAATCACATGTCTCTTGGACAAGCACTTTCCATGGCAGCTGCCGTACCTATACCAAGTAGCGGCCCTAGCAGGCTTCGGTCAGTTAATTGTAAGCAGCGAATTCATGTCACTCTTCGGCGATTACATGCGTTTCTGGTACAGCTTTCTATACCTAATCGTGGCCTTGGCAAACATAGTTGCAGTGAACATATACCTTGGCTTAATCAAAAAACTACTAAATTATGCAAAGGTTTTCATGTTTGCTGTCACCTTTCCAGTTCTTTCTCTGACGGCACTGTTCATGTCTAACTATGCTCAAGTCGCAATTCATCCGCTCTTGATGATTCCACAGATTTCTTGGGAAACCACGTTCATAGGTATAGTTGCATTCGACACTCTGGTAGTGGGGTTAGGCACGTACGTGTTCTTCAAACCAAAATGGTGGTACTTGGCCTTTGGAGCAGGTACAGTGATAGCAGGCGCAAGTGTGTACGCGTTCTACAAACCAACTTGGGGAGAGGCAGCTTTCGTGGCGTCAGCCATAGCACTGGCAGTAGCATGCATACTTGTTCTGGGCGTCAGCATCTACGTACTTGCAAGAATATGGAGGGACACGTTGAAAGAAAGAAAAAGAAAGAAGGAGGTGAAATGACAAAATGAACACGAATTATAAGAAAGCGTTCAAACTGGTGGCGTTGCTACTAACTTCTTTACTCATCGGGTTTGTTAGCGCACAAACGTATACGGAACTATTCATGTACGGAAACAACATCGCGATCGGCACAGCAGAAGTAAAATTCGTCGCTGGCGCCGACACGACAACGATGGGTGGCGGAGACGCGATAAACACGGCAGGAACTACAGTAACATTCGACCAAATACCCAACATTAAACCAGGCGCGGAAACAACTTATGAACAGGCTGTTAACATAACGAATGGCGGCAGCGCAGCGAAAGATATCACCCTGACACTTGAATCAACTACTGGAGACTTCAGTACCAACTTTGACTACCTCAACATAACCATAATTGCTGCAAACGGAACGGCATTAGGAAATAGCATTGAGCTAGTATCATCTGGAACTAACGTTACAACTTCAGGACCTATTAGCTCAATAACAAATGGTGAAACATGGACTGTAAGATGGATCATAAACACCAAAGCAGACGCTGTCAATGGCGAATCGTTTAGCGTGACACTTAAAGTAAAGGTTGAGTAATAACAACCACCCCTTTCTTTATTAGTCTACCAATTTTCACTCCAAAGTTCTTCCAAACTCCCCAAAAGCAGATTAGACAATGTTTTATGCTTTCAGTAGTTAATACTATGGATCAAGGTGAGTAAGGTATGAGTAAATCATCCATCTCAGGTTTCTACAAGTTGAGCCCCAAGGAACGCCTGCAGCTTTTGAAGAAACTTGTCGGCTTATCAGATGATGAAGTAGCCTTGCTTCAGAACACGGGCTCTCTGCCTTTGGACTTGGCTGACAACATGATAGAAAACGTTGTGGGCGTCATGCCCATGCCGCTAGGCATTGCAGTAAACTTTCTCATAAACAAACGAGATTATTTGGTTCCAATGGCCATAGAAGAACCTTCTGTCGTGGCTGCGGCGAGTAATGCTGCGAAAATGGCACGTGACGGCGGAGGTTTCTATACAAGCAGCACACTGCCTATAATGATTGGGCAAATACAAGCTGTAAACGTCAAGGACCCTTATGCCGCCAGAATGCGTGTGATACAGTCGAAAGAAGAAATCTTGAAGAAGGCAAATGAGCAGGATCCAGTTCTTGTTTCGGCTGGTGGCGGCGCAAGAGACCTTGATGCGAAGGTAATTTACACAACACAGGGGCCGATGCTCATTACAGAACTGCATGTGGACTGTCGAGATGCTATGGGTGCCAATGCGGTTAACACTATGGCTGAAGCTGTGGCACCGATAATAGAACACATGACAGGTGGGCGCGTATACTTGCGGATTATTTCGAATTTGGCTGTAAAGCGCCTCGTAAGAGCATGGTGCATCGTGCCTAAAGAGGCTGTAGGCGGCGAGGAAATCGTGGACGGAATCGTAAATGCCTGCGCTTTCGCTGCAGCAGATCCATACAGAGCAGCAACACACAACAAAGGCATATTGAACGGCATCATAGCGGTTGTACTTGCGACATGCAACGACCATCGAGCAATCGAGGCAGGAGCCCACGCATATGCAGTCAGAAATGGTCAATATACATCGCTTTCAACTTGGGAGAAGAACGATAATGGTGATCTGGTCGGTTCTATTGAGCTGCCGATGGCTGTAGGCTTGATAGGCGGGGCCGTACGAACACATCCTATAGCCAAGATAGCTGTCAAGATTCTGGGGGTCAAGACGGCTAATGAATTTGGCGAGGTTTTGGCGGCAGTTGGTCTGGCTCAGAATCTAGGTGCATTGAGAGCTCTGGCTAGTGAAGGTATACAGCGCGGTCACATGAGACTCCATGCGAGGAACATTGCTATTATGGCTGGTGCGACAGGTGAATTGATTGATGCAATTGCTATCAAGATGGTTGAAGAACGTAAAATCCGTGTGGATAGAGCCAAAGAACTCGTAGATCAGTATAAAGCGTCGGGAAAAGCCTAAAAGACGGCTAAGCCGCATCTAAACATGGGAAACTATATGAGGATAGTTCTCGGACCAGCTTCCAAGCAATTGGGAGAAAAGATAGCGGAACTCTTGAACGTAAGAACGGTGCCTGTGGCTTTCAAAACTTTTCCAGATGGTGAATCATACATACGGCTAGAAGGTGAAGTGAGAGACGAAGAAGCAGTGGTTGTGCAGACAACCAGTCCGCCGCAAGACACAAGACTTATGCAGTTAGCACTGATCGCGAATACATCAAAAAGAAATGGAGCTAAGAAGGTAACAGCAGTTGTGCCCTACTTGGCGTATGCACGCCAAGACAAGGTTTTCCTGCAAGGTGAGACCGTAAGCATCGAAACTGTTGCAAACATGCTCAAGACTGCAGGAGTTGACAGCCTCATAACGGTAAATGTACATCAAGAGAAAGTGCTGGCCAAGTTTCCTTTTCCGGCAAGAAGTGTTTCAGCAATTCCTCTATTGGCAGAATACTTCAAGCAAAAGGACTGTGAAAAGGCATTTGCTCTTGCTCCAGACGAGGGTGCCATTTACATTGCTGAAGAGGCAAAAAAGGTTCTGGGTGGAGAATGTGGACATTTGGAAAAACATCGAGACCGCTACACTGGACAAGTGAGTGTGGGAAAAAGTACGTTTGAAGTGAAGGGAAAACCAGTCATAATCTTTGATGACATAATTAGCAGCGGAGGAACAATTGTCTCTGCGGCGAGGATTTTGAAGGAGCTTGGAGCTGGAGAAGTTTACGCTGCTTGTGTGCATCCACTTTTGATTGGAGATGCCGAGAGACGGATCCTTGATGCTGGTGTTGAGGAGATTGTTGGGACCGATAGCGTTGCAAATAGTGTTAGCAAGGTTTCTCTTGCACCTCTAATAAGCAGGGAGCTTGTTCGATAGAGGAGCTTGAGAGTGGCTAAGCTTTTCTTCACGCTCTCCGGTGAACATGAGAATCTGCCATTTTCAGAATTGAGAGCGATACTTGACACAGAGGGCTTCAAGTACAAGGTTCTGGAGATACTTGACCAAGTTGTTAGGCTTGAAGCAGACTTACATTGCATAGATGCTCTAAAGAGGAGAGCAGCATTCACAAGGCTCTGTGGACTTGAATTGTTTAACTGCGAAGCAGAAACAAGCAGCATTGTCAGAACTATTTGTTCAACAAGTTTGGACGTAGTTTTGAAAGAGAACGACAGCTTCGCTGTGCGTGTGAAGCATGTGAAGGAGTACTCTTCAAGAATTGGTGGAATGGCTCTTGAAGGAAAACTCGGCAAGTTGGTACTGCAAAGTGTGACTAAGGCAAAAGTGAATTTGAAGAAACCAGACAGAACATTTGTCGGAGTGTTAACGAATGAAAAGTTTGTTTTCGGAGTGAAGCTTGACGAGATCGTGCCAAAGCCTTTCGTTGAGAGACGTCCAAGAAAGAAACCATTTTTTCATCCATCCGCTATGCAGGCAAAACTTGCAAGATGTATGGTAAACTTGGCGAGACCGAAGACTGGAGAGTTGGTTTTTGATCCTTTTTGTGGTACAGGAACTATGCTTATTGAGGCAGCGTTAATCGGCTGCCGCGCTGTGGGTTTGGATATTCAGCGTCGGATGGTAAGAGGAACCCTCAAGAACTTGGCACATTTCAAAGTCAAACCCGAGGGCGTCATCGTCGCTGACGCACGTAATTTACCGATTACTAAGGTTGACTGTGTGGTAACTGACCCGCCTTATGGAATATCTTCAACTACGCTCAAACGAACTATAAAGCAGATTGTGGAGGAGCTTTTGGTATCTGTTCAAGACTTGCTGGACAGGGGACAGCGGATTTGCATTGCTGCCCCAAAAACGTTGAAAATTGGACGCTTAGGCGATGGGTTAGGCTACAAACATATAGAGTCCCATCTGGTTTATGTTCACAGAAGTCTAACAAGAGAGATAGCAGTGTTCGAAAAGGTGTAATCTTTTGAGCTTGCAGATTACTTTCCTAGGCACAGCCGGAAGTGTCCCAACCCCGAAAAGAAGCTTACCCGCCATAATCATACAACGCGAAGGCGAACAGCTGATGTTTGACTGCGGCGAAGGCGTACAAAGACAAATGATAAAAGCGAAAACTGGTTTTCACAAGAAAATGAAGATTTTCATAACGCACATGCATGGCGACCATGTTCTAGGCTTGCCTGGACTGTTACAGACTATGTCTTTGCTGGACAGGGAGAAAAAGCTTGACATTTATGGACCGCTTGGACTGAAGCACTTTTTGGAAGGGATTAGGGAAACGGTGCAGTTTGTTCAGACTTTTCCAGTTGACATTCACGAAATCGAAGATGCTGATGTTGTCTGTGAAGAAAAAGAGTATTCTGTTCGATCAGTTAATTCTAACCATGTGATACCCAGCTTGGCTTATGCCTTCGTAGAGAAACCGAGACCAGGAAAGTTCTACCCAGAAAAAGCCAAAGTGCTAGGCGTTCAAGAAGGCCCGCTATGGTCAAAACTTCAATCTGGACAAGAAGTCAAGTTACCAAATGGAACCATCATAAAGCCTGACGATGTCATGGGTTCCGTTAGGTTGAGCAGGAAAATTGTGTATTCAGGTGACACGAGACCATTTAGGAGCTTTGTGAAGTTTGCAGCTGATGCAGATTTACTTATCCATGATTCTACTTTGGATGATGAGTTAGCTGAAAAAGCCGAAGAAGATGGGCACTCAACACCAAGTCAAGCAGCCATGACCGCCAAGAAAGCCAAAGCAAAGCAGCTGATTCTGACGCATATTAGCGCAAGATATGACGATACAACAAAGCTGCTGGAGCAAGCTAGGAAGATTTTCAAAAACACGCAGGTAGCAGAAGATTTCATGGAGATAGAACTCCCGCTTCTAGACGGCTAAATGAACAATCGTCTCAGCTTCTTAACGCTCTCTTCCACGTGCTCAAACGACTCAACGACCATTGTTTCATCGTAAGAATTCCTTTTCAATTGGCCTGCAACATCTTTCCAGTCGACTGCACCGTAACCCACACCTAAGTGTTGATCACCACTCCCATCGTTATCGCTCGCGTGTATGTGAACAATCGTGTCTGCGAAGGTGGTCAAGAAGTTTCCTGTTTGCCCGTTAATGTTGGCATGGCCGATATCTAGAGCCATATCTATATCTGCGTCAATTTCGCTGTAAAACCTTTGGAAGTCTTCCACGTCTTTCATTAGAAACGGGTACGGTTCTGGCACGTTTTCTATGGCTATCTTCACGCCGCAGTCTTTGGCAACTTTGAACAGGGACTGTGCGGTTTCGCGATTTTGAGCCCAGTCCGCACCAGGATAAAACATGCTGACTGCACTTCTCAATCCCGGGTGGAAAACCCACAAGTAAGCGTCTAGCGCATTTGCGTGTTCTATCGATTTTTTCAGTCGGTTAAACATAGCTTCTAATATAGTCTCAGATGGTGAGGCAATGTTTATGTCTGCGAAAGGCGCGTGCACAGAATATTTCAAACCGTACGATGCTCCTATGTCTTTCAGCATCGATACTCTTTGCTTGTTTAGTGCATGTAATCCGTCGTCAACTATCTCAATGTAGTTTGTCTGCACTTTGGCGAGGTGTTCCGTCATTTCGTTGAATGATTTACCTAGGCAGTAGAGCATAGACAGACCAATTTTCGGCTGCACCATATACTATTTCCAACCATTTCGCAATTGAACTTTATCCTTCAGATTTTCATACTTATAAAATATCTTCGTGTGAAATTGCCCTATGGTCTAGTGTAGGTATTTTCTCTAGGGTTCCAACCGAGCTTTCTATACTCTGCCCAAAATCGGCGCAATTCTAGTTCTCTCGCCATCTGGCCTTGATGGAAGTCAACATTATGAATACTATAGTCGTTATGATGAGAACAAGCCATCGGATTATTGTGGTCTCAATTGACAGCGGCAGTAACCCCATGTATGATCTGATTAGACCTGCAACGTTTGACGTTGGAATAATAACTGACATCCAGCTTAAGTTCCCTAGCTGAGCTTCGGAATAGTAGACTGGCGGAATGAAAATAAATCCAATGCCCAGCAGGTTTGACAAGTTGTTCAAAACCATCATGCTTGACTTAAAGAGATATGTTGATATCATGAAGCCCATCGTGCTCATCGCTGCCCAAACGATAATTAGAGCTAGAACAGTCCATGCCAACGCCTCTAGAGTGAAGAATCCAAGATAAGCGATTATCGCTCCGAAGAAGATCAAGCCTGGAATAGAAATCAGTAAGGGTGCGAGAGCCATACCCAAAGCATATGAAGCAGGGTGAACCGGCATCGCAACAATCATCTCTCGTATTTTCACGTATCTGTCCCAAGAAATGTCCTGAACGCCTGCATTGACTCCTACGAAGGCAACGCTTGAAACCATGGCGCCGATTAAGCCGTGTACAATCATGTTCGCTCCGCTACTGAACATCAGCATGAAGAACAGTGGAATAGCACTTATCATAATAATGAGCAACAGCATCAGCGGGTTCCTTCTGAAATCTGGATACGATTTTATCCAAGCAATAATCAATGTGTCCTTCACAATCTTATTGATTCCCATGATTATTCAACCCTTCAACAAGTTTGACAAACACATCTTCAAGCGTAACAGGAGATGCCTCAGCACGTAAGTTCATCTTCAAACTAGCCTTCAACAAATCAATCGCCTCATCTTGAGTTTTCACGTAGACGATGTTCCGGTCTCCCAGTTTGGCGACTTCACCAAAACTTGAAAGCTGCTTGAAATCGCCATTAACCACCACTCGAAACCTCTCTTTCACCAATCCCTTAATCTCGTCAGGTCTACCGCAGGCAACAACGCTTCCCTTATTAACGATGGCCAACCTGTCCGAGACCATCTCAGCTTCTTCCATCATGTGCGTGGTCAACAGAATCGTCTTTCCATCCCTCACCAGATCCCTCAACGCAGACCACACACCGCGCCTTGCAACGGCATCCAACCCACTCGTAGGTTCATCAAGCATGAGAACATCAGCATCTGAAGATAAAACCGAGGCAATAATCGCTCTCCTCTTCTCTCCACCTGAAAGAGTCTGACATGTGCGATTCCTCAAATCCCACAAATCCACAGCTTTCAAAGCGGCTTCAGCTCTCTGCTTGGCTTCTGAAGATGCAATACCTCTCAATCGTGCAAAATAGAACGCGTACTCCCAAGGTGTAAAGTTATTGTAGGTTGCAACGTCCTGCGGAACCATAGCAATATGTTTTCGCACCTCTTTGGCCTCATTCACGACACTGTAACCCAGAACTCTAGCATCACCACCACTAGGAAGAAGCTGAGTGGAAATAATCCGCAGAAAAGTAGTCTTTCCTGCACCATTAGGTCCCAATAACGTGAAAAGTTCACCTTTGTCCACGTCTATGTTTACGCCTTTCAGAGCTTCAATTTCCTCTTTGCTGCGATACACCTTGCGCAAATCAACAGACTTGACAGCGACAGCTTCCAACTGTACTCACGTCCTCTCACCTAACCAAACATGAACCTTCTTTTAAAGCCCGACTCACAACGGACAATCACAAATTGTTACTATCGCCATGCTATCAGAAAAGCAACCTTTCAAACGATCTATTCAATTGTCGTGGATCAGATCTAGTATTTGTTCTATAGCATATGCGTCAGGATGAAATTCTCAAAGAATCTCATATGATATACGATAAACTAGAGACGCCAATAACTTCTTCTGACGTTCAAACCCACGTTAGAAGTGGTTTTCATCTGATAACTGCGAAGCCCCACAGCAATTTCCACAAATTCTCTCAAAGTATCACTGGCAAATCCCATCGTTGGGCTTCCATACTTGAGGCCATTGCACATAGAATCTGCGTACACAAAAAGGCGACTTTCGCCATCACCATATGCAGCTTCATTTGCGTATCCAAACTTGGGCTCAGTAAGGATCTTGAACGGCCACAGCTGACATGCTTTAGGCTTCATATGCTGCAATCCGCAAAAGTGCGTGTTCGAAATATCGCACAAGAAGGCACATGAGCCATCATCTCTTCTGTTTATGAACAGCTTGTCTAAACCTGAAACAGTTTGCTCAATCCCATAATTCTTAACGATTCTGAGCCATTCGTGAAAGTTTAAAACTACACTGTATAGTTTGCAGCAGTCACCACATGAAATGCATTGCCAGTTGGCAATACGTCGCCATGGAACAAACTGCATTTTCGACGCCAGTCTATCCACACTCAAAATCTCAGAAAACAATGCCTCTTATAAAATCTATCGTCGCGTGGCTCTGTTAACTCTTAGGCGCTCACATGGACAAGTCTAAGTCCATGTTGACGTCGAGAAGCACCGATTGCTTTTATAAGGTCCTTGATGCACTGAGGTAAAGGATAGGTGGAACTCAGGGTTTGATCTCCGCTCAAGGTTTAGTGAAAAAGTATGGCAAAGTGGTTGCCGTTGACGGGTTGGATCTTAACGTGAAAGAAGGTTCAATTACGGGTCTGATCGGCCCTAACGGTGCTGGAAAAACAACTACAATCAAGATTGTCTTGGGTTTGCTCAAGCCAGATGCGGGAAGCATAAGCGTGTTCGATCAAGACCCATGGGATAACCCCGCCCTAAGAGAGTCGATGGGCGTCGTTTATGAGAAAGCCTATTTCCCCTCGCATCAAAGGGTTTTAGACTATCTAAAAAGAGTCTGCAGGATCTTCGGTATGCCGGAAGACAGGGCAGATGAAGTCTTGAAGTCAGTGGATCTTGAGGACGCGTTCGACAGGCAGATCAAAGCACTGTCCGCAGGTATGCTTCAGAAATTCGCAGTAGCCCATGCCATAATTCATGAGCCCAAGCTTGTTCTGGCAGACGAGATGACGGCAAACCTGGATCCGCAAGCCAGAAGCTCCTTGCTGGGATTGGTGGCAAACCTTAACAAGACCGAAAAAACCACGTTTCTGCTTTCATCTCACATTCTGCCTGAACTGAGCCAAGTCTGCGATTCCGTCACAATTATAAACCGCGGCAAGGTTCACGCCGCAGGGAAACTGATTGAACTCTATGAGAAGTACGCCGCAGGAGTGATAAGAATTACTTTGGAGAATCCTGAGAAGCTCGCCGCGGAGGTTCAGAAGCTTCCGTATGTTGAATCGGTCACTACTGATGCCCGAGGAATCTCCGTGCGCACATCCAAGGGAAAGGAAGAGAATCTGTACGAAGACGCTGCCAGACTTGCCAAGAAAGTCGAAGTCAAAATACTTGGAATAGAAACCGGAAGCGCATCATTGGAGGAACTCTACAGGCTTGTAGTCACGAACGAAGGCAAGGAGGCCCAAAAATGAAAAAAAGTGAGAATAAGGGCAAGCCATTCCAGGAAATCCTTTCTCTAGCCATACAAGAAGACTATCGCTTCCCAATTCTGGAAATCTTTGCCTTTCTCTACGCACTGGGAACGTTCGTACTAGCGTACACGTTTTTCCAGAGTTCCATGGGCACCATGAACGAGCAAGTAGCCTACTCGATGACAACCACGCTGATGGGCCTACCGTTAAACATCTTTATTATTCTAATCTTCAAGAACATAGCCTACGGAATCGGAAACGACCTGGAAAAAGCCACGATCCAAACCCTATTCTCATATCCGCTTAAAAGAGCCTCAATACTCACGGCAAAGCTCCTTTCAGCAATCCTCATAGCCCTACTAGTCTTCTTCGGAACACAGATCTCAGCGCTTTACCTGCTTGCTCCAGAAGTTGTCTCAGGATATCTTAACGTTGTGGCTCTTGCATATCTTGCAAACGTCGGTTATGCCCTATTCCTGACTGCAATCATACTGTTATTGACCCTGAAGACAAGGAGAGGCGGTCTGGCCGTGGTCTTCGGAATAATACTACTCTTTGCCCTGAGTATAGTTCAGGGAGTGGCTACGGTGATTGAATATCTTGGAGGCGCGAGTTGGATGAACCAAATGCTAGCCATAATTAACCCAGCCATTGCTGTCGGACGATACTACTCTTCGTTGTCTGTCGTAATGGGCATTTCGACCCACTGGATACCAACCTTCAACGAAACGCTATTTTATGTAGGCGGCTGCTATGTGGTAACGGCAGTTCTATTCCTCGTCAGTTATGTGTACTTTAGCAGGAGGCTAAACCTGTGAGTCGCCTTGCAACGATTACGGGAAGAACGGGCACCGTCCTTTTGGCAATGAGCCTTGCTCTGCTGCTCGTTTCGCTCGTCCCATCAGGGCAGCAACAGTACACGACGTCTGGTAACCAATATCTCGCCCCGTCAAATTTCACCATCTCAGGATACTTCCTGAATCTCAATCCACAAAGAGGCATACATGCAAATGTAACAGCGTACGGAGAACTGCGGGTCTATGTCTTCGAAAACAACTCGGCCGTAATCTTCAATTGGATCAACTCGCATCTCCCAGACCCTAGCAACTATACGCAGCAACAAGAAACATTCATGCTGGACGCCTTCTTGGGCAACCACACCAGCCTGATTGGATATCAAAAGAACATAACTGGTCAAGCTGAATTTGACTATACGCCGACACAAGTCGAGGAAACAACGCTCATTTTCGCCAACTATGGCAACACCACGGTAAGGTTTGCATACCAAATCTTCGTGATCAGTACTTTAGCTCCATCAGCAAAACTTCAGATGACTGCGGCCATTATGATTCCGGTAGGCGCAATCCTAGCCACACCATGGATAGCAAACATAGTAAAAGAGAAACGTCGCTCAACCACTAGAAGAAAAGCCGACCTGACACGCGCTTCTTAATAGGTCTCAAACTCTCGCCAAATACATTGTAGCGTATTTTTACCTATATATGATCGGAGAATCACTCCTAAAATCCACTTTAGAGGAGCTTGATTTGAGCTTCTTTTCATGGAGCTTCCGAAGAGAAGTTTAATCAGTTGATTAATTCTCTCCAAATAATGTAACGAAATTTTCTTTAATCTCTCTGTTATAGTCAATAGGTATTAGTTTGAAAGCGCTGTTAGTTTTTATTGGTGGCTTGGATTTCTCAGCATTGAAAAAGAATAGCAACACATTTTTGATGTTGTTTTCAGATAGCAGACTCCCGCAATGTTCTTGCAACTTGCTTAGGATAAACTCAAGATTTTTTGCTAATAGACTGTCTTTTGGAGCGATAGTCTTATTTTTAAACTTGAAGTCGTTTTGATGTTCGTTTATGAAAATTTGCCAATTGTTAAAATATTTCTTGTTCCAAAGTGTTAGATACCACGAAAAAATTTCGTGTCGTAGCGTTTGTTCTTCTCTGAGAACGAACTCGGTATCATTGAATTCTGTAAGATTATCCCACTTGCTCTCTATCAAGTATATGTTTTCTTTTGAGGCGATTATAGCGTCAAACTCTCCAAATACCGAGCCACTCGCTTTACTGTGTCTTCCAAAACTTGGGCGGTAGAAAATAAGGCAGTCAGAGATAGTGGTTTTATCTTGGAATTCATTTAGAATTTTAGATGCATGTTGTTTCAAAGCCCATAATGTAAAAGCATCTTCACCATAACCAAGAATCTTGGCCATTTTTCCACTTCAATTCTAATCATTTCTTTCGGTTCAGCTATAACTGTTTTGCACTTCTTACATGTTTCACCTTTGAGCGGTTCATACATGGGAATAAAGCCTCACCCTTATGCTCTGGAGATAGCCACTAAATCCAAATTTAGGGTTCATAATACTTTTATTACGAGGAGAAAACTGGATAATAGAGTAGAAATGCCTCAAACATGCTATTATTGCAAGAGAACTATTGAAGACGAAAACAACATGGTAGTAAAGAACATTACTGACGTGCTGTCATTTCAGAATGAGCAACTAGAACCATTCCATAATACATGTTGGCAAGAACGATGGGGAAAAAAGAGAAAACAAAATATCATAATTGTAGGCGCCTTGATATTCTTGCCTATATTCTTCTTTGTTATCCTTCCTATACTTCTCTCCTATCTACTTTGATGTTTGTCTTTGTGAAAAAGCCTTCCGCTATTTGAAAATACTTCTCGATTATGTGAACCTCTGGTTCTATTTTAAATCCCTTCTTTTCTTTCGAGTTTTCCTTTTGCTGTCTTTCCTAGTGTATCTGAATTTTGTGATGTTTTGTGCTTCCACTTCGAAAGTTCCCTCTTCTGTTTCATATTCTATTTTGCCTTTCTTTCTTCTAGTGCATACCAAACGCTTATGATGCTAAGAATTGCTGGAGTTACTTCAATAACCAAGTCTATTATCTGTTCGGAAGTTATCGCATGGAGAATTCTTCTTCTGTTCGCTTGAAGAATCTGAAATAATTGGAAAAGTGCACAACTTGTGCTGCGTCAGTGTCCACCCACGCGACTCGAAAAGAATTCCTAAAAGAAATTGGACGCATAATCGGTCATCCAGGAAAGTGGACAAGTTACGGTTTTTTGTACAAGTAGATCGTGTGTGAAGGGTAACCCAGCGTTTGGTTTTCACGGAAATTCAGAACCTTGACAGGTTTCCATCCCACGATTTCATAGTCATGCGAAACCACACGCACTCCGTGTTTGAGTTCAACTTCGAGTTTCGGCTTGATCTTCTCATTCGCGCTCGTAGTTAAGTAAAGAAAAACAACGTCAGCCGAAGTCAAGTCTACACTAAACATGTCACCATTCACAATCGTAATCCTATCTTGAAGACTAGTCTCGTAAATAGAACCTAATGCTTTTTTGGCAAGGTCTTCCCTCAATTCGACGCCTACCGCCCTTGCGCCAAACTCTTTTGCTGCCATTATCACGGTTCTGCCGTCTCCGGCACCTAAATCAAAGAAGATTTCCCCAGCCTTTAACTCAGACAGAGCTAGCATTTGGCGGATTACTTGCGGCGGACTTGGGACAAATGGCGCTATAAACAGTTTTGGTTATCCTCCATTTCATGGATCCAACTTACTTTGGTTTAACCATGGCTCCGACCTTTAAGACTTTCCCGCATCTTAAGTAACGTATCTCTCTGCATTGTTCTTGGGCGTCGGTCTTTTTGCCTCTCCACATTTCAAGCAGCTCTGAGTACACTGATCAAGATATTTTTCCTCATCAGTCACTACAGCTTCAGCGGCTTTATGGCAAAGCTCACTTGCTTCTTTGCATCCACAGTCTCCACAGAGCTTTGACACAGACAGGCAGATTTCACGAACATCATTAGGTTCCAACGCAACTCTGTTTGTGCGAACAAGTAAACAAATCTCCCTAGCAAGAACGCAAGTTTGAATGAACTTTATTCTTTCAAGAACTTCTTGTCGCAGTTTCTTTCGACTTATTTCCAAGCTGTTTTTTCTCCGCAAAGATAAAGCATGCTCTCAGGCAATTTAAAGCTGGCATTCATTTAAGACTTGTTGTAAGTCTTGGCTGTTCACAACTAGACTGCCCAACAGATTGCTTATCTCTAAGCATCAACAATTAATGTTACTTCGTATCGAGCATTTGTTGAGGAACAGGATTTCAATGGAATCAGAGACACCGATTCCAGAAAAAGAACACTTCAAAACTAGAGCAATAGTTCGACTATTCTTGAAGAGAATTAGCGGTTTCAAGGTAATCATCTTTTCTTATTCGCTAGTCCTAGCCCTCAGCGGAATTATCTATCTTGCCGAGAATTTTTCCCATGAACTCGTCCGGCTTCTGTCATCCTCTCCAGAAACACCATGGGGAATTGTCACATCCCTTTTCGTACATGCTGGACAACAGCATTTGATCGACAACGTAAGAGGTTTATCAATATTCCTTTTCTTCTTTGTTTTCACAAACCTTCACCTTTCAGGAGCAAGGTTGAAGAGGAGAGTATTTTTCTCTTCTTTACTGATTTTTGCTTCCGCAACTTTGTCAAACGCAATTTCAATTTTGCTGATGCCTCACATTGCTGCAGTCGGCGCTTCTGGTTTAGTGTATGCCCTTGTTGGAGTTACCTTGGGTTTCAGCTTATCTAATGCGGCTGAACTGCTGAAATCACCTGACGCATTAGAGACAGAAGACATAGAAGGAACGTCAGAACTAGAGACTGAATCGATGAAAAATCGTTTTCTCCGAACATTTCGCTACGCATTTTTATCAGTCAACATGATATTCATCGTATTTTTCTTTGTTCTCTTCCTCCGGTCACCCCAGCAATTTCTGAACGTCAATCCTGGCGTGAACTCGCTTGTTCATGCCTTGGCGTTTTTAATAAGCCTTGTAGTTGTGTTTTTCTACACAAGCAAAAACTGGTTCAGTTCACGTCCAAGAGACATAAGCCAGACTGAAAGATCTTCACCAGAATCCGCGTTGATTCTGCATGTTGAAACAAATCGAGAATTACCAGAATCTTTTGCTGAGGGCTTTGCGTTCAGCTTCAAGAACAAGCTCGTAGAACTTGTCACTGAGTCCAGATTCTTTTCCAAGGGCTTCCAATATGTCTGACGGCCTGACTCTTCGAGCAGATAGTGCAACGGCAGCAGGTTTTCCATATTTCGTTATTAACTTTGCAGTCTGTAACGCTTGCTCTTGCAGTTTTTCTTCACTCTTTGCCAGTTTCTCTCCTTTCTTTTCAACAAGTGACACCGCTTTGTCTTCTTCCACCTTAAGCAATCCTATTGCCGTAGAGCCACATCTAGGACATTTTGGCTTGTCAGGCAAATCTTTGACTCGCACCATTTCCAAGTAATCCCAACAATGCGTACATATGAAACTGGAGGTTTCACTGAGCAATCTTGCTTTCGCAGATTCAATAAGCACAGCCCGCATTCTTTCAGGAGGAATTAAATCAGTTTTCATACTCATTCGTTCAATACCCAACCGCGCAACCGGCGTTACATTGCCGCCAGTTTCAATTCTCTGCACTTGAAACTCACCATCCCTTATTTTGGCAAGAACGTGAATAAGCCTGTCTAAGTCCAAGTCTTTAGTGAACACTTCCTTCAAGGCTTCTTCGTAGATAGGAGTTTCCTGAAAACTTTCAGCAAGTTTCTGTAAGCTCACGCTGCTGAAGTCAGCCCACTTTTTTAACGCTCCAAAACGTCTTGCCACGTGGATCATTCTTCTCTTGAAAATCCCAGTTTTCGCAGTAACTCGTGTTAAGTTGTCCCGAATCGTTTGATCAGGCATTGCCTGCATTTCACCAAGCAGCGCTATGATTTGGTCTGCGTGAGCTGCACCCATCGTTTGCACGTAGATTCGGTAGGCATCGTGTTGAACTGCGACACCGAACCCGACTTTTTCGGAGAGCAGATATCCTAGTAATTGGGCTAAGGCTCTGTTCGTAAGCAAACCGAAGTTCGCCTGAATTAGAACGAAGTCTTCCCAGTCTTCGACGAGTATTCGTTTGTCTGTAGGGATTGGAAATCCAGAAGCTATTTGTTCTATTGTTTCAGCTAAAGCCTGCAAGATAGTGTCTTCGTCAGAAGGGTATTGCTCACTTAACTTAGACGCTATTTTCTCTGCGGGAACACCGCGTTTCATCTGTTCTTCGACGAAACCTCTGATCTGACCTACTTCTTGCGCCACTTCAAACGGCACAGGAATTTCTTCACCGATCCAGCTGGGTATAGCTCCTGAAGGGTCGTCAACTGGTTTAACGTGAACTTTCTCCTCTGAAACATGCTGAATCTGCCATGGGCTTCCTCTTATGATGAACTTTATGCCTGGTTTTCCATACTCAGCCATGAAAGCCTCGTCCAAGACTCCAACTGCAGAGTCGCTTGACTCGTCGATGACAAGAAACTGCTTCTCTTCAGGAATCATTGACAAATTCTCAAAATAATATTCAAAAAGGGCTGTCGCTCTGCGAGGTTTCAAGACCACTTTGTCTTCAAATGAGACCCAAGCTAGTCGCGGAAAACGCTGATGCATGTACTTGAGGATCTTTTCAATGTCTTCCAAAGTCAAATCCACGTACGGGTAGGCATTTCGGTATATTTCCAGAATCTCTTCAAAACGCAAATTCCTGTTCTTCAGAAGTAAGCCTGCTATTTGATGCGCTAACACATCATAAGGCTTAGGCGGAATAATGACAGGTTCCAAATCTTCCTTCAAAGCCTTCTTAGCTATTGTCAAAGCTTCAAGCGCATCATCAGAGTCTAACGCAACGATTATTCCTTCAGCCGTTCGTCCGATACTATGACCACTTCTGCCAACCCGCTGTATGAGTCTCGTAACTTGTCTAGGACTCATGTACTGTATTACCAAGTCTATTCTGCCAACGTCAATGCCTAACTCCAGAGAGCTTGTACAGACGAGTCCTCGCAGTTGGCCAGTTTTCAATCCTTTTTCAGCCGCTATCCGAGAGGGCTTAGCAAGTGAACCATGATGTATCGAAATTGGAAAATCCATATCCCACATTTTGAACCTACTTGCCAAAATCTCAGATTCAGATCGAGTATTCGTAAACAAGAGCACAGACTTATGCCTGCTCATGTAATCGCGGATTACCCGCAGTCTAGCGGCAACTTCAGGATGAGTGTAGAGCTGAGAAGAAAGCTTCAAATCTTCTTCATCAGGTTTCGGATAAACGATTTTTAGGCGAATCATTCTTCCAACTGGAACGCGGACAATTTCGACACTTCGATTATTCCCAACGAGAAACTGAGCTACTTTTTCCGGAGTACCAATGGTAGCCGATAAACCTATCATTTGAAATTCTCTTCCAGTCATCGCTCTAAGTCTCTCTAAAGCCAGAGCAAGCTGACTTCCACGCTTACTGTCAGCCATCTCATGCACTTCATCAACTATCACCCACCGCAGCCGTTGCAGATGCTGACGCATAATCCAACCGGACAACAACGCCTGCAAAGTTTCAGGAGTAGTGATCAAAATGTCCGGCGGACTTCGAGCCTGTCTTGTCCGCTCCTTCGTTTCAGTGTCGCCATGTCTGACGGCCAATTTTATGTCAAGATTGTTACACCACCATTCAAAACGTTCAAGCATGTCTCTGTTTAAAGCTCGCAAAGGCGTGATATACAGTACCTTTATGCCTGGAACACCTTGTTGACCTTGAAGAAGCATGCTCAAAACAGGCAGAAAAGCGGCTTCAGTCTTGCCCGTAGCAGTTGGCGAGATTAGAAGAACATTTTTTCCTTCAAGAATCTTGGGTATGGTTTTCTCCTGTGGATCAGTTGGTTTAGGGAACCCTCTCTGTTCAACCAGCTTTCGAACTGGCTTGACAAGCAAACTGAAAACGTTGTCTGGAGGTTCTTGCAAGATCAGTTAAACTCCAACATTCACGGAATAAACACAATACCATATGTAAAAGCATTTTGGGAACATCGAAAAACAGGCTGCCCGGCATTTCTCTAGCTGATATATGAGGTGCACAAGCAAAAATGAAAAGGAGTTGTTCAATCTGTATGCCCAACATGCGCTTTTTCTGGCACTATCGGTATACGTGCCTGTTTGCATGAAGCTTTCAACATCTTAAATTCAATTTCAGCTACTTGAGCCATCATTTTTTTAATCAAATGAGTCATGGAATGGAAACTCGACGCACCATCAACCTATGTATGGAAGCCTATTCCGTGCTTGCGATTGATGATTCCGCGTTGAATTTTCCCATCAACAACGGTTATAAGCTCGTTGCAATGGTCGTCAAGCCTTGCATCAACATAATTTGCGCCAAGTTTTGAAGCATTATCGACAATGTATACAGTCGAATCCTCTCCCATAGAATGTTTTACGCTGTTACATACGCGTTTTTAGGCTTTTAACTTAAAAGCTTTTGCAGAGTCACATCGTTCTTTGCAATAAACATGTCTAAACTCAATGTTAGAGAGTGGAATTTCTATTCGAAAATAATGGAAAATCTTTTATATCAACATCAGAAAACCATGATACTGAGGTAATATTGGAGGAAATTAAATGGCTAAATGTCCAAAATGTGGATCAATGGTTTCATCGCCTAAGAAGAAGTGGACAATGGCAGGACGCCCAGACAAGGCAGGAAAGAGAATGCAACTGGAAATCGGCCTATTCGCGTGCCCTAAGGGTCACACCTTTAGAGAAGTTCTCAGCAAGAAGAAGATTTAAAGAGACTGAACGGCGTGAAACTTTAGACTTATCCTCCTTTCCCCCCATTTTTCCTTTTTTGAGAAGCGTTAAGTTTTATAACGTAGCTGTCTAAATCAATAGGAACACTTTCATTCAAAAGAAGGCAAAAAGGTGACAGCAACAACTCTTAAACAAATTTGGAAAAACGAGTATTTCCAGACCGCATTCATGGTTGTTCTGATTGTCATAGTAGTCTTAGGATTCTGGTATGGCACGCAGTTTGTGATGAGAACAAGTTATCCCGGATTAGCAGTGGCTTCCACTAGCATGTTGCCGACATTAAACGTCGGCGATTTGATTTTAGTTCAAGGTGCGAAGGCGACTGAAATATATGCTAACTATACGACTGGAGACATTGTTGTTTTCAAAAGCCCAAGTAATCCTGACAAACTCATAGTTCACAGAGCAGTCAAAGTGGAACTTACGGAAGAACGATATTGGGTTACGACTCATGGTGATAATAATCCTGCAGGCGCTGAAGAGACATTCCCTGAGAGCAATCTCATCGGCAAAGTAGTGGGAAAGATTCCGTTCCTAGGCAACTTTGCATTGCTCACCTACGCATTGGGAAACTCCTATTTCTTCTTGATCTTGGCTATAATAATACTCGTTGTCATCTTGGCGTTTCCTTTCGGTGGAGACAAAGAGCCGCCCGCTGAGGGATCGAGTGGACGAAGAAAGTTGTTCGGTAGACTCGACGTTGATCTGATTTATCTTCTTATAGTTAATGTTGTTCTAATATGTCTGATAGTCTTCAGTTTATGGGGGTCTTTCACTTTTTGGCAGATAGGCGCAGATCCTCCACAACATGTAACTATTCGCGGCATGTACCCTGATTTGCAGTTTTATGACAGTTTTAAGAAGAGCTACAACTATATCAATGAGACTTTCATGTCTCATGGTCTGTTCACCTACAAGGTTGATTGCTTAGTGGATGGGCGTATAAGACCAGGTGTCCCAACATTTTCATGGGCACAAATATCACTCGTTATCCTAGTAGTGATTAACATTTGGTACCTGATTAAGTTCATAGAAGAAAGGAAAACACCAGAAATACATAAGACTGAAACTAGCCCTGATTCCAGTAACCCTGAAACTGGTCCTGCACCTCAAGAACAAAACAGCGAGAATCAAAACTAGAAAAATACAGCAAAAAAGGTTCTTATATTAATTAGTGCGCCATAATGAAAAGGCAACTTTCATTGCTTGTTTGTTTCATTGGCAAACACTAAACTGAAAGTTCGGCTTGCAAGGCAAGGAATTTGGTTTTCCTGCGTGCATCGCCAGTTCTTTCGGCTTCATCGATCACTTGTGACACCCAATATTTGAGTTCACGAAGGTTCTCGACTCCGCGAGACTTTACTTGTCCACGGATTGCTTGATTGTTTTCTTCTACTTTAAGCATTGTTTTCACCTCGATTTATTGTCAGCTAGATTAGCATGGTGTAAAAACGAACTTTGTCTTGCTTCGATTTTACTTGCGAAAATCTCGCTCTACAATGCTTATTGCACCGCAACATATTAAGTTATCTCGTTTTCACGGTGAGAATAGCATCTTCAAAATAGGATTCGCATTCACGTTTTGTGTGCTTTTATGATGAGTGAAGATTCTGAAATACTTCTTTGTCAGTTGTCTAACCTTGTTTTCATCGCGTGAATATTTTATGTGCAGAAGCTCGTGTATGAGCGTGGCCATGGCTCGAGCCTTGATATAAAAGTAGACACTTACTTTTTCAAAATCCTGCATCAGTCTCCGGCAAAACTCCAGTCTTTTTGGATAAATGAAAATTTCGCCTTTCCTATTTAACTTTCCAGCAAGCCCATTCCCATTCTCCTTCCGGAATGGAAGCATCCTGACGTGAACGTTCGTGACTATATGATTGTCTATGTTTTCTCTCTGCATCATCCAGTCTAGAAAACCTTGAAACAAAGAGTTGCCCAAAGTTTTGCAGGCAACCGCAGCATACTTCGTGTAAAACTTGGCTTGCTTCTCAGAAAACTCCTCCAGTTTTTGAGGGGAAACAGTTATTCTCATTTTGCTCGACAGTTTTTGATTTTGCATTTCACTCAGCCTAGATTCTAAACCAGTTTCCGAAGAAAAACAGAAAGATTAACTGCCTGCATCTTCAGATATCTTAATATATATTCATGAGACAGCATATTAACCTTGTCACCTACATCGTGCCAACAAACGCTATCTATAAAAGGCGAGTCAACTGTTCTGAATTATCAGAAAAGCTTGGAAAACTATGACCGAAGAAACTGACAGTAGTAAATCCACTTCGCCCGAAAAGCTCTCAATTGACAACCCATCCGACTTTCAATTCCATGCTGCTTACCTCACATACTCTGACATTTACGACAAAACAACCGACCTAGAGAGCAAGAGGCGACTGAACCAGAACATCATGGATCTTCAAGAGAAGAAAATAGATCTCCCAACATTTTACAGAAACATAAGTCAGTACCGGTCAGATGATGGCTCTCAGTACCGCTACGGTAGAACTCTCATAACCACACAGAAAAAACGAGAATGGCGCAGGAAAACTCAAAAACAAGAAAGAATTAAGCGACACAAAAAATAGTAATTCATTTTGATCCAAGCCTTCAATTACCAAGAACGGAGATTCTTCCCTCATCCTTTCTCCTTTGTCACTCGCACATCCTGCTATTTGATGACCCACACAATGTATCTCTGGCGACTTTGATCATACAAAACGGTTCGGCAAAACAACAATAGATGCGAGCAATGAGATCCTAAGACACAACCATACGAATGTTTGCGACAGAGTATTTGCGACATGTGATGGAAGACTCTAGTAGTAACGAAACTAGCGGAGCGCTGGCCAAGAACTCCAGTAAATAACCCTATCAATATTCGCATGTCGAACGAGAGCGCGTCAGCCAACAGATATTTAGCCAGCTTGTCTACACCTTTAGCACAGGTATGTGAACATGCTCAACTTGGGAGATATTAGAAGAGATTTTCCTGTGCTTCAAACTGGTGTTATCTATTTGGACAGTGCGTCGAGCTCTTTGACACCTGAGCCGGTTCTGGAAAAAACGTTGGAGTTCTATCGCGAATATAGAGCCAATGTTGGGCGTGGCCCTTATGAGTTCTCTCGAAAGGCAACATACGAATATGAGCAGGCTCGTGAGAAAATTGCTCGATTCATCAACGCAAGATCCAAGGATGAGATCATTTTTACCAGAAATACTACCGAGGGAATAAACATCGTTGCCAACGGTTTAAAATGGCAAAAAAATGACAAAGTCGTAACCACTCTAATTGAGCACCATTCCAACTTTATTGTATGGTTGCGTGTAAGACAGAGGTATAGTGTAGAAGTGATTGTAGTTAAACCGCGAGAGCCTCTCGAAGACGGCATTCTGGATCCACTAGATTTTGAAAGAGCCATCGACGACAGAACCAAGATCGTTGCCATCACCCACATCTCAAACGTTCTTGGAACCGTAGAACCCGTAGAGAAAATTGCGCAAATCGCCCATGAGCATGGCGCTTATGTTGTGGTAGATGGCGCTCAATCCGTTCCACACGTGAAGGTTGATGTTCAGAAGATTGGATGCGACTTCTTAGCTTTCAGTGGGCACAAAATGTGCGGACCTACTGGTTGTGGAGTGCTCTACATTAGACAGGAACTGCTTGATCATGTTGAGCCTTCATGCATTGGAGGAGGTACAATAGTTGATGTAGATATTAACGACTACAACTTGGACAAAGGTCCAGCGCGTTTTGAAGCTGGTACACCTGCCATCGCAGATGCTATAGGACTAGGCGCTGCTGTGGAATACTTGAACAAAATAGGAATGGAAAACGTCCAAAATCACGAACAGGAGCTATCCACACGCATGCGCAAAGGCTTAGAGCAGATTCCAGGAGTGGTGACCTACGGACCTAAACACGATGGCAAAATCGCCCTCTTCTGTTTCAATATCGATAGTCTTAACCCTCGTGAATTGGCACTTGAGCTTGAAAAGTCGGCAAGAATCATGGTTCGTGCGGGGCATCACTGCGCACTTCCTCTGATCAAGAGTATCGCAGACAAAACGGGTACGGTTCGAGCTTCTGCCTATTTTTATAATACGAAAGAAGAAATAGAGAAACTGATAGAAGAAACAGAACAAATCGCGCGAGCTCGAAAGTGACAAGGTGGAAAAAAGACAACTCGGATTGTTAGTTCTTTCGTGCTTCTACGTTATTGGTTGGTTTCCGGGCAGCTCTCGTGTTGTCAAAAATCACTTTCGTAAGCTCAGTCTGCTCAGTTATTGGATTTCATCTGTCTTCTTGACTTTTTCGTGAAGCCTTTAGTGGGTTAGTTGAAATTGTTCGGAGTGTTTATGGTTCCTGTTCATTGTTCCAATTTCTTCCAGTTTTCCTATTGAGGAGATTCTCTTCCATTGTCTTGGTCTGAATTTTGAATTCACAATCTATAAGATATTCGGAATCGGAATATGTAGATCATTGTAGGTGTGTTGATGTCTCAAAAACTCAGAAAGATCATGGTTGAGAAAGTAGTCACCATAAGGCCAGATGCCACTATGAAGCAGGCAGCTGAGCTTATGAACATGCACGAAATCGGTTGCCTAGTCGTCGTTGAAAGTGAAAAACCTGTCGGCATCCTGACTGAACGAGACATGCTAAAACGGGTCATATGTGAATCGAGGCAGTCTGGAAAAATGAAGGTCATCGACCTAATGTCGAAACCGCTCACGACTGCGTCACCAGAAATGCGTGCAGGCGATGCCGCCAAACTCATGTTCGAACGGAACATAAAGAAGCTTCCAATAGTTGAAAAGGGACGACTCGTAGGTTTAGTCACATTAACGGATCTTCTCCGCTCTCCAGGAGTCATAGAGTTTCTAAACAAGCTCTCGCTTGACGGCACTTCAAAGCGCATCAAGAGAGTGATGGAATTGTATTACGATACGGAGAGACTGCATCGGCGAACATGCCCGCTTAACATGAAAGACGGTTTCTCAATGGGCTGTTCAAATATCAAGTGCATGTGGTGGACGGGAGACGAATGCGCAGTCACCAGACTCTCCCGGCAAATCTCAACAGAAGAATTCCCAGAAGCAACCATGACGCAGGAAAACGTTTGCGAAAACTAAACGAATTCTTGTCTCCATGCATACCCGTTGAAGCTCGCACGTTCCGTTTTATTACGCGCATGTGACAAACGAAACCAGAGTGCGTCTGATTGAACAACGACCATCTTTGACCCAAAGGCAAGCGGAGATATCCCTAGCCTACTTTTTCTTGCTTCTGGGAGTTATCATTCAGTCCATGTTACTAGTACGGCACCGAAAAGATGTGCCATTTGCACGCCAACTGGAAGCCCAAATAACAAGCTCTTGAGACTTGCTGAATAGTGACGAGCAGCGCTGGATGAAAGCCCTTTGTTTTCTTCCAGCCAAATACAAAAGCTTGAAGTTTCACTTTCAACTCCTGTTGCCAGTTTTCTTTTTGTTTCGGGATTAGCTTTGTCAAAGTTCTCTTTGCGCGTTCTGATTGTTTCATCGATGCTTCTTTGACTGTATTCTTCGTACAGTTCGAAGCTTCTAAGACGATTGCCTTTCTCTGTGTCGCATGCTTGAAGTTCGGCAATGAACTTTTCTTTTTCTGATTGCATAAGCGAAGCTGCTTCGTTTCAGCATATCTTGCTTATGAATGCTCCATTCATATTCAACTTCCATAATGTCTACGTTTTTAGATTCGGGCTTCTTCTTCTACCATTCTGTGAACGTGGTTTCGATAGACTCAAGCCATAATCACCTTTATAAAGGGTATTTAAGCATTCACTACAAAGAAGGAGATTTAATGCCTAAATCCAAAGCCGTAATAAAAATTGAAAACGTTGTTGCTTCTGCCACTCTCAATCAAAAAGTTGATTTGAACGCTGTCGTGAAGGGTTTTCCTGGCGTGGAATATCGCCCAGAACAGTTTCCAGGCCTAGTGTTCAGGCTTAAAAGACCTAAAACTGCCACATTGATCTTCAACTCTGGAAAAATGGTTTGCACTGGCGCAAAATCGGAAAAGGAAGCGCGAAGAGCAGTTATGAAAGTAATTAAAGAACTCAAGAAAGGCGGAATAATTATAATCAGCAAGCCAGAGCTGAAGATACAAAACATTGTTGCTTCTGCCAGCTTGGGCGGAATGATAGACTTAGAGAAAGCTTCTGCTACTCTTGGAAAAACGATGTATGAACCTGAACAGTTTCCAGGGTTAATCTATAGGATGGATGAGCCTAAAGTGGTTATATTATTGTTTGCTAGTGGGAAGCTCGTTTGTACCGGAGCCAAGAAAGAAGGGGACGTTTATGAAGCTGTTGACAAGCTTCACAAGATATTGGAGGATCAAGAACTCATATTCTACGAATGAAGCACTTTAACGATTTAGCATTAGTTGCCTTTTTTCTCTTTTTTGACCTGTTTCAAAATGGTTTTCAGTTGCTCTTCGTCTATTGCTCCAATATCAAACAGCTTGTTGACTATCTCGCTGATATCAAGCAGTGCATGAAGTTCTATGCTGTTTTGGCGGAGTTTCTCTTTGCCGCCCTCGTCCCTGTCGAGAAGCGCAACCGCGTCAGTCACTATTCCGCCTTCGGCGGTTACGGCTTTTGCCGCGTTTCTCAAGGATAAACCAGTCGTGACCAAGTCATCAACCAACAAGACGCGGTTTCCCGGAGCGATTATGCCTTCTATTCTTCTTTGTCTGCCGTGAAGACTCTCGCCTTTCCTTACATAGAGAAATGGTTTCTTCAAGTTGTAAGCGATTAAGGAAGCAAATGGAATGCCCGCCACGGGGATTCCGGCCACTCTCTCAAAATTTTCTACGCCTACCTCGTTTTTTATGAAATCAATAAAAAAGTTGCATACGCTCTGAAAAGCGTCTGGGAAACTTGGAACTATTCGTAAGTCTATGTAATATGGACTCATTTTTCCGCTAGTAAGCCTGAAGGCGCCGAACTGCAGAGCGCCTATTTTGTTCAGAATTTTGCAAATCTCAACCTTGATGGTTTCATTGCCTTTTTTCTTAGACACAGTTTCACGTCCTTTTTGAAACTTGGTAGATTTTTCCGATTTCAGGAATGAGACATGTGATTTTCGGTAGCTCATTTTTAAGTAATTCAGCGAATTTCTTTTGATCCACTGAGGATCCAGTATGATAAGGTACGGCAACTTTGGGTTTTGTCAATCTGGCAATATCGACTCCAGTTTCAGGTGACGTGCCAGGCGCGATTCCGATGGTGCAAAAGACAACGTCGATTTTTTCTTTCTCGCTTATTTTAGCCATTTCTGGGAAGGGTAAGCTGTCGGCCGTGTGGAAGACTTTGACACCGTCTTCGCTCGTGACTATAAAAGACACAGGTGTCGCAGCTGGAGGGTGGTTACAATTTTCCGTCTTCACAAGAACCTCACCGATTTTGACTTCTGAACCTGACTGAACTTCAGCAAGTTTTTCTGAAGGAATTCTGTTCCGTAGTCTTTTTGCAGACGTTCGATCAGCTACAACCATACATTTCGTTTCTTTGTAAATGTCTGATATGAGAGATTGATCCAAATGGTCATAATGTTCATGAGTTATCAAAATCGCGTCAACATTCCTGAAATCGCGGGGTTTAACATCTACAGGGTCTATGACTATCGTTTTTGATGGAGTCTTGATGGTTACTCCCGCATAACGGTTAAGCCAAACAAAATAGATTTCGTTTTTCTCAGGGATCTTCTCGATTGACATATGCAGTTCCTCACAAAATAGTAGTTAGTGTATTCTTGTTTTAAAGAACTTGTGCTAGAAGAATTTGCTAGGTGGTTTTTTCCGAACGCAAAAATTAACTATCTGCACCAATCTTACACTGCGTACCAGAGGCGTGGAATGGTGGAAGAACACGAAGAAATTATAAAAAAGCTGAAAATAGAGAAAATTCTTGATAAAGCTGTTCACTTAGGTGCATCATATGCTGATGCCCGCTATCAGTGCTACGACTACGAGTTAATAACTGTTGAAAACAAGACACTGGAAAGCTATTCCTCAAGAAGATTGAGCGGAGTAGGCATACGAGTTGCCATGAAAGGAGCTTCTGGCTATGCGTCTACGAGTGACTTGAGCCAATCTAGTCTGGACAAAATCTTGAATAACGCCGTCAAGGCTGCTAAATCTGTAAAGAGCGAGAAACGAATCTTCAATAAGGCAAAAGTCAACAAGACCGACGTTAAGTCACCTGTGAAAACTGATTTTGCAGATGTTTCACCTGAAGAAAAAGTCTCCGTGACTTTAGACGCAAACAAAGCCGCTTGGACCAACAAAGAGATAAAAAACGCTTCGACAAGGCTCGGATTGTCTAGAGACTTCAGGTTTTTCTTGTCATCTGAAGGAGCCAGAATCAGCGTCGAAACAGAATTAGTAGGTCTAATGCATGTGAGCGTCGCCAACATTGAGGGAGTTATGGAATGGGTTCCTTACTCGGAATCTCGCTGCGCAGGTTTTGAGTTCATACAATCCAAAGATTGGAACTTGTTTGCAGCTAACATATCAAACCTTGCGATTGAAGCGGCCAAGTCAAACACTCCGCCGTCTGGAACGTACGCGGTCGTCGTTGACCCTGAAGTTGTCGGATTGCTTTTGCATGAAGCCTTTGGGCATGCTTCAGAAGGAGACCTAGTTTTCACCGGCGAATCCGTACTCAACAAAAGACTTGGCAGCCAATTAGCAAGTGATCAAGTGACCATAATTGATGAAGGGATAACTGATGGAGGATACTTTTATCCTTTTGATGATGAGGGAACCAAGAAGGGAAGAACTGTCATAGTTCAAAAAGGCATTCTCAAAAGCTACATTCACGATAAAAACTCTGCTTTGCAGCTCGATGCGGAACCAACAGGTAATGGAAGAGCACAGGATTTTGAGAACGTGCCAATAGTCAGACAAACGAACTACTACATGGAACATGGAAGCTGCAAGTTCGAAGAATTAACTGAGGACATTGATTTCGGAGTGTACGTCAAGGGTAAAGGATCTACTGGCGGAGAGGTTGAAGTTGGCATGGGAACATTCACCTTCGGGGTTGGTCCATCCAATATTATAAGGAAAGGAGAATTGGCTGAAACTGTCAGAGGGGTGGTTATCAGCGGTTTGATTCTTGAAACATTGAAAACGATTGATGGTGTTGGAAAGGATCTGAAAGTTAGAACCAATGTTTTTGGCGGCTGTGGAAAGGATGATCAGCGAGCGTCAGTAGGTTTCGGGGGTCCCCATGTGAGAGTTGGCAAAATGACGGTTGGAGGACGGTGAAACAAGTGGAACTGGCTGAACTAGCAGTTAAGAAAGCTGTGAGCCAAGGTGCAACAGAAGCAGAGGCATACATGCAGAAGGCAAAGAATATTCTAATCGGATTTTCAGACACGATTGAGAATTTCAAAGTAGTCGAATCTATAGGAATAGGCTTGAGAGTTGTCTTGGGCAAGAGAATTGCAATGTACTCCACGTCAATCTTGGACAAAAATGGAGTCAAAGAAGCTGCAGCAAGGGCAGTCAAGATAGCGAAAGTCGCACCGGAAGATCCAAACTGGAAACACATGAACAAGAAGTTTGGCAAGACACTAGTCGAAGGATACTATGACAAAGCTTTGGAGAATTTGGAATTCGAAACAATTGTAGGCACACTAAATTCTGCTGTAAAGACCATGAAAAACTATGACAAGAGAGTGAAGCCCACGCGCGGATTTTTGATTACACAGATTTCAGACATTTCAATATCGAACAGTTACGGTGAAGATTGCGAAAGAAAAGAGACCAGCATAACAGTTTGGATGAGAACAAAGGCTGGAGAAGCTGGACTGGAAAGTACGGGAAACGAGCATCAGGAAGCGAGGTTCTGGAAGGAAGTAGACTTTGAAGACTTATCGGTTAAGGCTGCGGAAAAAGCTATAAAATTCCTGAAAGCTAAGCCTATTTCAAGCTGCAAGACATCGGTAATTGTTAGAAATCAGATTTTCGGCAACATACTTGGACTTATTCTTGGAACTACAATAAATGCGGATTGGGTTCAAAAGGGCAGATCTCCATTGTCAAACAAGTTGGGAAGCAAAATAGCCTCGGAAAACGTCAGCTTTGTCGATGATGGAGTGCTGAAGGGCGGTTTACATACCAGACCTTTTGATGATGAAGGGCACCCAACCCAGAGAACCCCAGTAATTGAGAAGGGCATTCTCAAAAACTATCTCTACGACACGTACACTGGCTTAAAGGATAACGTGGAATCAACTGGAAATGCTCAAAGACCAGCCTATTGGACGAAACCACAGCCTTTACCGAACAATTTACTCTTGAAACCAGGAAAGACTAGTGCTGAAGAGATTATTGCTGAGACGAAACAAGGAATTTACATTGAAGAAACAATTGGCGAATGGCTTTCAAATCCGGTCAGTGGAAACCTCAATGCCACTGTAACACATGGGTATCATGTAAAGAATGGCAAATTAGCGGAACCGATTAAAGGAGTCGTGATTTCAGGCAACTTCTATGAACTTCTCAAGAGCGGGATAGAGATTATCGGGAACGACGTGAGGAACAGTGCGCAGAACTATTCGCCGACAGTTAAGCTCAAAGAATTGACGGTCGCTGGAGAATAGGATCAACTAGAACAATCGCGTCACCTTTCTTCCTTTTTGTTTGAAACTCTTGAAGTCGGTGTGCTTGGTTTGATAAGGCTTAATAATTGCTGACTACGTGTTTTCATACTTAAGTGATGTTTAATGGTTGACGTTTGGCTTCCCTATGGAAAGACAGAGATTTGCGCAAGAATCCCAACACGAAACTTCTTAGGTACGATAGATCCAAAAGAGAAGCCCGGAGTGCCAGATGCCAAGGCCGAGATTGAACGAGCCTTGAAAGAACCTGCTGGCTCAAGGAGACTAGGCGAAATAGTCAAGCCTGAAAATAAGGTTGCCATAGTTGTAGATGATGCGACCAGACCTGTACCGAGCAATGTGATGATTCTACCAATACTTGATGAACTAACCCGAGCATGTGTTAAAGACGAAAATGTGACGATTATTTTCGCATGCGGAACGCATAGGGCCGTTACGAAGGAAGAAGCAGTTAGACTGCTGGGAGAGACAGTTTTTAGTCGTTTAAGAACGGTAAGTCATGACTGTAAAGCTGAGGACCTAGTTTATGTGGGCACTACTCAGAAGAATGGCACGAAGGTTTATTTGAACTGGGTTTTTGCTGAGGCAGATATCAGAATATTGACAGGAGATGTATGTCTTCATTATTATGCAGGCTATGGCGGTGGAAGGAAAAGCGTCTTACCCGGAGTTGCAGGGGAAGAAACCATAAAACACAATCATGCTATGCTCTTGGACGCAAATGCGAAGACGGGCACTTTGGCTGGAAATCCTGTTAATGAAGATATGATTGAAGCTGCAAAGATGGCGAAGGTTGATTTCATTTTGAACGTCGTGACTAACCGTAAGGGTGAGATTGTAAAAGCCTTTGCTGGCGATTTAGAACAGGCGTTTTCTGAAGCCGTGAAGGTAGTTGATGAAATGTACCGCGTCACAGTAGATCGTAAGGCAGATATCGTTGTGGTTAGTCCGGGTGGCAGCCCATCTGACGTGAATCTTTTTCAGGCTTACAAGGCTATTGATAGCGCCCTCGAAGTTGTAAAACGTGGCGGAGTGATCGTCTTGGTGGCTGAATGTCCTGAGGGTCATGGCAACCAAGTTTTCTATGATTGGATGGTTAGATTTGGTGATTTGCGAGCGGTTGAGAGGGAGATCAAGCGAAATTTCGTTTTGGGTGGGCATAAAGCTTATTATTTGTTGAAGGCGTTGCAGAATCATCAAATTGTCTTGATTTCAGCCATGCCGGACTATTATGCTTCCACCATTTTTAAATTGAAGACTGCCCGTGCAGTCAACGATGCATTGAACGAAGCTTTTAACATTGCTGGAAGAAATGCTAGGGTTTGGGCAATGTCTTATGGCAACTTCACATTGCCAGAAATTAGAGCTCTTGAAGAAATGACTGTTGCGAATAGTGGTTAAATAGCTGAACTGGTTAGTCTAGCCTAAATTCGACATATCGCAGATGAGCGGAGATAAAGAGAGTTGCAGGACACATTTGAACTTCGGAAATTTGCCGTGGATGACTTGGAAGCGGTTGCGAACATCAATCGTATTTGTCTGCCTGAGAACTATACTGACTTCTTTTTTGTTGATTTGTATCGTAGATTCCCCGAAACTTTCATCGTGGCAGAGGAAAACGGGAAAGTGATCGGTTACATAATGTGCCGAATTGAGGTAGGCATGTCGAACTTTGGTTTGAGTGGATTAATCAAAAAGGGACACATTGTTTCAGTAGCCGTTATGCCTGATAATAGACACAAAGGCGTAGGACAGGCTTTGATTAACACGGCTACGGAAGGTATGCGACTTTATAACGCAAAGCAATGCTACTTGGAGGTCAGAATAACCAATGAATCGGCAATTAGTGTCTATAAGAAACTAGGATTCGAGATCACCCGCACGATACGAAGCTATTATGCTGATGGAGAAAATGCTTACGTAATGAGTTGTGACATTTCATCCAGATCTAAGTGACGGAAACCGGATTTGAAAGTTCTGCTCGTTCGTTCATGTAGTTTATTGCTTGAAGGATTGATTTTGCAAATCCTAGTAAGCTTAGAATCATGGCGATCGTCAGAAACATGCGGAGGTCAACAAGCAAACTAACATTTTCAAAAGTCACGCCTACGATTCCACCTTGTAGGGAGAAGAGCATATAGCATATCACGAACAAAGATTTGGCTGTGTTGAAGAAATGTTGGAATATTGTTCCTGAAGCAAGTTCTCCGATAATCATCAGGATAATGTATACGGCAACAAAAGTTTCAATCATCAATCTCAGACTTGGAATTAGTGTAGAGACTGGTTCTAGAAATGACCACAAAACGAAGTAGATGACATAGACAATTACGCCCTTAATCGTTGCTTTCAAAGCTTTGAATACGTATCTCCGAAGTTTTTTCTTATTGCTGTTTTTTTCGTTAGCCATAGTGGATCACCGGTGTTGTGTAGTTGAAAAAAGGTGTTTGAAGATTGACTTGGAAATATCCGCTTGGAGTCATGCTCGTCACTGGAAGATAAAGCTCCAGATTCTCATTGTAGGGAGCATGTTGTGGAGTGTTAACATCTGTCTGTCCTTTGGACATGAGTGTGTTGCTGCTGTTGTATATGGAAGTCTGTATTGTGCCCGTTAAGTCGAAGAATGCATGGTTTTCAAAACTTATCGGAATTAACGCTAGTAAATGTGTCAGATTGTACGTTGAAAAAGTGGGTGTGCCTAACGTGAAATTGTATAGAGGGGCACCCCAAGGTACAGTAAAATTCGCTGAAGCTTCAATAGGAATCACTTCTGCAAGCTTCAAGTCTACTGTTCCATTAAGCCTGAGTTCAGTATCATTGAACAGCAGGTTCTGTTGGTCATTCAGCAAATCATCGGCATCAATCGTCATGTTGTGGGTAGCAGTGACTGCTTCACCCTTCCTGATAACTGGTATGAGCGTTGAACCTCGTGTGATCAAAGTGCCTTCAACATCTGAAATTTCCGTTGTCACTTTGAAAGCGGCGATGTTGTAGTAACCCTTGTTTAAAAGTGTTATAGGTAGAGAAAAAAGAAGCTTATTATCCACAGTCAGATCGGCTGTAGGTTGCCCGAAATTGAACTGCACATCCTTAACCGAATAAGCTGCGGAAGCAGCAAAGCCGATGAGGAATATCCAGAAAACTGTCGTGGCTATGCCTATCATCCGAATCGATATCTGCATGTAACTCCCTGTCCGGGATTATGAATCTACGCGAGATCTTAAGAATTGGATGATTGCGGTGTGGAATTGTCTTTTTGTTGTTGGTTTTGTGGTGCTTGGTGTGGTGATTGTGTAATCTGTTCTGGTGGTATGACCACGAATTCTGGCTCTGGTGCTTTAGGTGTTTCTTTGATCTCTTCTTCTGGTTTCTTGGGTTTCGCTTTTTCAGATGTTGGTCTCTGTTGATTCTGAACATTGTTCTGTGTCGCGACTAGTGCTGGTGCAGTAATAGCTAATGGTGTTTGTGGTGTGTGGGCGATTATTGTGACGCCTCTTATTGTCACGAGTGATCCTACCCAACCCATTACGCCCAAGTACATTATGTGGATACATGTCACGATCAACGGAGCCAATGCTTGACCGAACGTCTGAACAAGGTCTTCAGATGCAATTATTGATAGGCTTTGGGTTAGAAATCCATAGGCGCTTATAAAAGTGAATATCAGCAAGGTCACGCCAATCATAAGTACGGTTATTCCAGAAAGAGCTATCTTGTCTCTAAAGTTTTTGAACATTACTTTAAACCCGTTTAGTGGAATGTGAAAAACTTATATTAAATCTTCTGAAACTCGAAACAGAATCCAAACTACCTATCAAGAATTCAAAATCTATGAATAAGAAAATAGTGGAAGATTATGGTTGTATGCCAAGTTTCTGATAAATCTTCTGTCTATTTGCTTCAACGTTCTTTGCGACATCCATGAAAATATTGTTTTCGTGAGAGTCAATGGCAACTACCAAAGGACCGAATTCCTCAACTTCGAAAATCCACATGGCTTCAGGTGTTCCCAAGTCAAGCCATTCAACGCTCTTGACATTTTTGATGGCTTTGGCAGCAAGGATCGCAGCTCCACCTGTAAAAGCGCCGTAAACAGCACCGTATCTAGCCATGGCGTCCGTTGTTTTTTTGCCCATTCCACCCTTGCCAATTACAACCCGTACTTTGAAGTCTTTGATGAATTCATCTTCGAAAATATCCATCCTTGTGCTTGTGGTTGGACCTGCGGCCACGGCTTTCCACTTATCTCCTTCTTTACTGACGACTGGTCCACAGTGAAAAACGGCTAATCCTTCAAGGTTTAGAGGCAGAGGTTTCCCTTGATTGAAGTATTCTATAGCTCTTCTGTGAGCTTGGTCTCGAGCGGTGACAATGGTTCCTGTTATGTATAGTACGTCGTTCACTTTGAGTTTACGTACATCTTCTTCGGAAATTGGCGTTTTAAATTTGTAAACTGCCATATTTTTCACCCTACCATTTTAGCTTATGCGTCAAATACTCAACTGATCCATCTGCGTTAATTCTTGCAGAGGCTCTTCTGGCAGCCCAACAGTTGAAAGAGACGGCGGCTGGAAAAGATGCCGGATGCCTAAATGCATAGTCTACGTGCACACCTAGCGCCGTGGTTTTCCCGCCTAATCCCATTGGACCGATTCCAGTCATGTTTACAGCCTCGAATATTTCTTTTTCGAGCTTGGCGATTTCCGCGTCCGGATTAGACTCGGTTAATGGTTTCAACAGGCTTTTTTTAGCTAGTTTCATTGCGATATCTGCTCCGCCTCCGACTGCGATGCCTAGAATGTTTGGTGGACACGGTTGGGCACCAGCCTTCATTACAGCTTCGACCACGAACTTCTTCAGTCCTTTTATTCCTTCGCCAGGTACAAGCATGCCTGTTACGCAGACGTTTTCTGAACCTCCACCTTTCGTCATAACAGTCATATCTAGATTGTCGCCAGGCACGATTTCCCAGTTTGTGTACGGTATGTCTCTTCCAGTGTTGTCTCCGCTGTTTTTTTGAGTGAACGGGTCAACGGCATTTGGTCTAAGCGGGACCTCTTTTGTGGCTTTCCGCACGGCGTTCGTTATTGCTTCTTCGACTTTGGACAAGTCTTTCATCCTGTCGCCAGCTTTAACGTAGAATATTATTGTGCCCGTGTCTTGACATACTGGAGCCTGATATTTCTCAGCCAGTTCAATGTTGTCCAAGATGGCTTTTAGTTGTGTTTTGCCGGTTTCGCTCGTTTCTTCCGCATAGGCTTTTTTCAATGCTTGTTTGACGTCCTCGGGCAGAAAAATGACTGCTTGCTTTATGATGTTGAAGGCAACATTCTCCACGATTCTTGCTGTTTCCAAATTGTATTTCCCCTTTTTCTTTAACCAGTTTTATGAAAAAACCGTGTACTTATGTCTTATCACTTGTTACCCGCGAAACTTAAGGAAACAAGTGAACGTCTTTTTTCACTTTAACTCATCTCTCCACTGAGTCAACCCTACGCTGCTTCGTGTGTTTTAAATACGGCTTGCCTATCTGTTCTATGAACTGTAAAGAGGAGGAGATGACTTACGACTGAGGAAGCAGAAAATGCCGCAGAATCGATCAAAAGGAAATACGAGTTTCTAGAGGATTTGCCTGGAGTCGGTCCTGCTACTGCTCAGAAATTGAAAGAAATGGGTTACCACACCATAGAGTCTTTGGCCATGGCTACCGCACGTGAACTGGAGCCCGCTGGCATAAGTGACAAGAAAGCGTTCGTAATAATTGAAGCTGCGCGGTCTTCAATTGGTGTTTCTTTTATTCGGGCAGATGAACTGCTCAAGATGCGTCAGAACGTCCTGCGTCTAACTAGTGGAAGCAAAGTTGTAGACAGACTTATTGATGGTGGATTAGAGACTCAGACTATAACTGAATTCTATGGAGAGTATGGCAGCGGAAAAAGCCAGATTTGTCACCAATTATGTGTGAATGTTCAGTTGCCTCCTGAAAAGGGCGGGCTTAACGGCGCTGCCTTGTATGTAGATACTGAGAATACGTTTAGGACTGAGCGAATTGTGCAGATGTCTAGGCATCTTGGACTTGATCCAGAACAGGTGGCTAAAAACATTATTTATGCTGAGGCGTACACTTCAGATCATCAAATGTTCCTGCTTGACAATGCTGACGAAGTGATTAAGCAGAACAATGTGAAATTGATCATCGTTGACTCTTTGACTGCTCATTTCAGGAGCGAATATATTGGGCGTGAAATGCTGGCTCCTAGGCAACAGAGACTGAACAAGCATATGCACAAACTTATCGCTCTGGCTAGAGCGTTTAACGCTGTGGCTGTTGTGACAAACCAAGTTATGGCTAAACCTGACGTGTTTTTCGGCGATGCCGTTCACCCTATCGGTGGGCATATTGTTGGACACACGAGTCACACTCGTGTCTATTTGCGAAGAGCTTCTCATGGTCCAGTGCGAATTGCACGTCTCGTTTCAAGTCCGTACCTGCCTGAAGGGGAGGAAATCTTTAAAGTAACAGAGAACGGTATAGAGGATGTTTCCGAAGAGGAGAGACAAGAAAAGAAATCGCGTGGTCATTAAGTATGCCTGTTCCTCAAGCCTTGGTCACAAGGTATTTTCAGCTTCTGATTAGTAGACAGTTTACTGAAGCTGAACGGGAATTAGAAAGAGTTAAGCAGAGGATGCAGAAAACCGAGTGGAACAAGGGTTATTTTAGAGCTTTGTTTGGAATGATGCTTTCGCGTAAAGCTAACGGTGACGGTTACGCTTTCTTTCCGAAAGTGGACTTAAGCGATAAAACATCTTTGCACATGTATAAGCGGGAGTTTCTGGAACACATTGGGAATAGGCTTCATGGAGATTTTGACCGCGGATTCTTTTCAGCGTGGGCGGATTGTATGCGTGTATTGAGTAGAATGGAAATTCCGAACTATGCTGGAGTCAATGGCTCAGAGTCTGAGAATGGAAAGCTCAAGACTGTGAAAACTGACGAGAGCCAAGCGACCATCGAGAATTTCCTTGAAGGCGAAGAAGATTAGGCTCTAAACGGGCATGACTTTCCCGATTATCGTGTAGAGTAGAGCCCAGAAGACTATCCATCCGAGGAAATAGATGCCTATTCCGGTTGTTACGAGTTTCGTTGGTTTTGCCACTTGGTTAATGAATTTCATTTTTATGGCGTAGTAGGAGACTAAATAGATTGCCAGCGCAATTGATATGCTGTTCAGAAGGGTAGTGTATGTGATTCTGGCCAATTCCAAGGTGATCGCGCCTGTTATCCATCCGTAACCTGCACATGTCAAAGCAGCCATTAAACCTAAGCCGAGTCTTAACCAGTATATTTTTTCCAACGGGGTAAATCTCCTCATTTTGAGCGCCTTTGCACTTTATATTTTGGCTCAGAATTTAAAGTTGCCTATCTTTCGAAGGGAAAGTCAAAAATGTATACTGGTCTATTCTTGTCTTGTTGGAGGGCTGTTAGGATTGGTAACAATCGTTGAACTCACGGCTATCGTTTCGACTGCTGCTGGTCTTCTTTTGGCCGTTTTTGCTATTATCCAGCTTTTGCACATGGATAAACATAGAAATGTTGATATTTCCATGAAATTGTTCGAGTGGGCAGAAACCGAAAGACTGCACAAGGCGTTCAGATGGGTTGAGGAAAAATTCCAATTTGAAGATTACGAGAAATACAAAGCCCAAGAGAAAACCGATCCTGAGGTAAGCGACTATCCCTACGAGGTGGCCGCGTTTTTTGAGCAAGTGGGCTTCTTGGTTGGAAAAAAATTTGTTGACCTCGATGTGATAGATGATCGATTAGGTCCTTACATAATTTCGAGTTGGAAGAGATTGGAGCCTTGGATAATGGTTTTGCGCAAAGAGAAGGGAGACAGGACATTTGGGGAACATTTCCAGAGACTCTACGAAATAACGACTAAATATATGCAGAAACATTGAGAACACACATGCTGCCTCGTCTTCGCAGCACTGAGTGATCTTTTAATTGCATAGAATGTCTATTTATAGTCTTAAGGTCATAAATCTCCAAATTGGTGCGCATTCATTGCGGAAAGAGTTTACAAGCTTTGACGTTGCTGCCGTTGTCTGCGAATTGAAAGAAGTAATCATTGGTTCGCACGTCAACAATGTTTACCAGCTGGATACCAAGACCTTGCTTCTCAAACTGCATAAGACAGATAAGCCGGCCTTTCGACTGGTTTTGGAAGCTGGTCGACGATTACATTTGACTTCCTACGAGTTGGAGAAACCCTCGATGCCTCCTGCCTTCTGTATGGCTCTCAGGAAGTATTTGCGGAACAGTTGGTTGACGAATGTTGAGCAGTACGAGTTTGAACGAGTAATAATATTCAGTTTCAAAATCAAGGGCAGTCCGTTGCAGCTTGTCTTGGAGCTTTTTGGAGACGGAAACATCATTCTACTAGATGAGAAAAACAAGATTTTGCATGCTTTGCTGTGTAAGCGAATGCGAGACAGAAACATCATCCGCAATGAACCTTTCATGTTTGCTCCTTCCAGCGGCAAGAACCCGTCCAAGATTAACCGAGAGGAATTGCAGGAAGGACTGAAAGACTTTGGTGATGTTGAAGTCGTCAGAGCAATTGCTCGGTTTTTGAGCATCGGTGGGGTCTACGCCGAAGAAACGCTAGCGCAGGCTGGAGTTGACAAAACTAAGCTCTGCAAAATCTTGAATGAAGGTGAAATTGACGCCATTTTCGATTGTTTGAATGGTTTGCTCTCTCAACTTTCAAAAGATCATTTAAAGCCCTGCGTTGTTTTGGATAATGCGGGTGCATTTGTTGATGTTGTGCCTTTCAAGCTAAGACGTTATGAAGGCTTTGCTTGTCAGACTTATGGAAGTTTCAATGATGCTTTAGATGAGTTTTTTGTGAGAGCCAAAGCGGTTGAGAAGGCATCTGCTGGCATAGAAGTCAACGACTTAAGAAGTGAAGCAGAGAGACTCGGAAGGATCATTGCTGATCAAAAGAAGGTTCTAGCTGAGTCTGAAGCAAAGGCTGAAGAGGACAAACGTGTAGGCGACGTGATTTATGCTCATAGTGGCGAATTGCATGTTTTGCTGGACAGATTTTTGAAGGACAGACAAAGCGAAAAAGAGTGGAATACGATTGTTTCTGAGGTTCTTGCTGAGAAAAAAACCGGTTTGAAACCATGGGGGTATTTTGAATCGTTTGATGCTAAAGGTTTGATGGTTAATGTTTGTATAGACGGCTTAGCTTTTGATTTGAATTTGCGTAAGGGAATATTCGAAAATGCAGCTGAGTTTTATGAAAGGAGTAAGCGAAATAGGCAAAAGTTGGCTGGTGCGAAGAGTGCTTTTGGGGAATCACGTAGGAAGCTTGATGAAGTTGAAGCAGAGATCGGGGAAACTGAAAAAGTAGGGAGGAGTAAACCGGTCGAAGCCATGGAAGAACTTGCTCGACGCAAAGTCAAGCACAAAGAGTGGTTTGAGAAGTTCAGATGGTTTGTTTCTTCTGATGGATTCTTGGTTGTCACCGGAAAGGATGCGACTAGCAATGAGGTTTTGGTCAAGAAGTATGCTGAAGCGGATGATTTGGTTTTCCATGCAGATGTCGTTGGAGCACCCTTCGTGGTGGTCAAGACAGAAAACAAGAAACCTAGTGAGCAATGCTTACATGAGGTTGGAGAGTTTGCAGCGGCTTTTTCGAGAGGATGGCGTGAAGGTTTCGGAAGTGTGGATGTCTATTGGGTGAAACCTGAACAGCTGAGCAAGAGCGCATCTTCTGGCGAATTTGTCGGACATGGCGCGTTTGTCGTTCGTGGTGAACGAAACTGGATGCGCGGCACTGCACTCAAGTTGGCGATAGGCGTTGTTGATAAGAATGGAGAAATAACGTTCATTGGCGGACCTGTCAACGCAGTCAAAGCCAAGACGGATAACCATGTTCTTATTGTGCCAGGCGATTTAAGTGGCCAAGATTTGTGTAAACGTGTTCTTGGATTTTTGAGTGGGAAAATGTCTAAGGAACTGCGAGAAAAAGTTTTGAAGGTTTCTGTTGAGAAGATAAGAGAATTTATTCCATACAACAAAGGCAGGATATTAGATGAATAATCAAAAGGACTATTCGTCACATGGCTCATGGGCATCATGTTAAGCTTGTTTTCGTTTTCCGAATACAATATAGCGTACACAAACTGTTGGGAGTACTTAGTTATGAGTAGATCCAAGAAAGAAACATACAGTTGCTGCGGCGAGACGGTTAGAACAAATAAGTTGTGACTTAGACGACCCATTGAATTCTAGACCAAAAATGTTGCAATGTGCGGGGCTTTGGCGTTTCCCATGGCTGTTCCTTGCTTTCTCCTCCAGCCAACCTTGTTGGCTTTTTACATAGGAGGTGATCCGGCCGCAGGTTCCCCTACGGCCACCTTG
>CAYHEV010000004.1:0-47348 GCA_964355725.1 uncultured Candidatus Bathyarchaeia archaeon
AAATCTCCGGCGTCTGAAGGAAGGAGCCAGAGTAAGATACTAGTCTACCTTCGATGAAGACTCCGTAAATTTTCATCTTTCTCAGCCATTTCACGTATTTTTTTGAGTCTCCTTCTGGGCGATCTTTTCGAGTTGAGAGAAGCTTGGCAAGTTTCAATGCATCATCACTCGTGCTCAGTCGTCTCACAAGCTCTGACTTGAAAAGAGTTGTCTCGCTTTTTCTGGCTAGCATCCAGTTTTCAACATAGTGTTTTGCCGTGGGAAATCTCTCTTTTATGGCTGGCAGAAGATCTGGCGGAGCATGTATTATGAAGTGGTCTTCAGGTGCGTATGCAATCAGTTTTTCAGCAGCGGTATTGTCGGACTCCAAGATTGTGCTTGGAACATCGCTTCCAGTATAGTTTAGCAAGTATCCTTTCAAACTGTTATTATCGAAGACTGCATATGTTGTCGTGTGTTCTGGTTCGTGTTGCAGGTCATAGAAGGCGAAGACATGTCTAGTAATGTCCAGTTTGAGGCAACTCAATAAGCGTTGTTTGTTGTTCTCGTCAATTCTTTCCACTGTCAACATTGGGATTTCCTCATTTCGGCCTGAACGATCTCTGGAATCTCGCTCAAAGACTTAACGATATAGTCGGCTTGCAAATTTGCCCTTTCTTTCTGAATTTTCTTGATCCCCTCTAGCAAATCGGCTGGTAGACTCTTCGTTAGATCTTGCTGTTCTGCTTTTCCCATTTCTCTTTTGACTATTATGGCTGTTCCTTTCGCGTTCTTTGCCGCTAGCACGTCGAGAATCAAATCGCCAACCATGAAGAAGCTTCTTGCGCTTAGTTTTCTGATGGCTAGCAAAATGCCTTCAGGGTCTGGTTTCAATTTGCTCACGCTTTCCCTTGTGACTACGACGTCAAAATAGTCTCGCAAACCGTGAATCTGGAAGATTGTGTCCATGGCTTTTGCAGAGGTGTTCGTGACGAGCCCTATCTTAGTTCCGAGTTTTCTCAGCGTTTCGAGTGTTGGGATGGTTTCTGGGAAAAGTTTCGACTTCTCTGCTGAATCCAGCTCGTATTGGCTGAGGAACTTCTCCATCTCTCTCTGGAATTTTTTGGTATCTGTCTTGTTGAAGTTCTGCTCAACGTACTCAGAAGCTTTGTTGCGCATTATGGTGGCCCGTTCTGTACCTTCAAGTATGGCTGGAGGGATTTCAAGCTCGATTAGTTTCTCTCTTGTTCGGTGTCTAAACTTGATGACGTGTTTGAGATCTGCCCATGGAGTCTGAACCAACGTGTCCTCTAAATCAAATAGCACCGCTACTGTCATGCAGTCATGCTTCCCATTCTCTGGATTTCTGATACCAACTTGTCAATTCCTTCTTCCGTGCTGTAAAATTGTGGTAAAACCGTTATGCCAATAGCTCTTGCGGAAACAACTATTTCTTTTCTGTCCAGTTTTTCAACCAATCCTCGCGGATTGTTGGTTTTGAAGTCAACTGTTTCTAAGCGGTACGGTCTCTCCGTTGGCGTCTGAACGTTCAATCCCAGACTTCTGTGTAGAAAAGGGTAGGTCGCTGAAGACTGTAGACAAATTTCCTCAATATTCCCCATGTAAGACCCATTCACCATTTCTCTATGGATACTTGAATTGCAGCATTGACTATAAGAATCTCGAGTGCTGCGCGCGCTCAGTTGAAGTGAGTCTTTTAGAAGTGCGTGTAATCATGTGTTTTCTGAGCATTTTGGATTGTATGTACACCAGTTGTATTCGTCGATTATCCTCGTAGCTGTCTTATCATACTTATGCTGCAGATCCTTTATCACTTCATCCAGGTTTTTCCATATTTTCTTCATCTCACGCAAGAATTGGAAGTAACCTTCTCCATCATCTTTCATCCTATATCCTTTTCTTATTTGTGTATCCCATGGTATGAACAAGTCTGGACAACACAGGTGCAGGACTTTGGAAGATGTGGTTGGTCCCACTTTCTTCTTCTTACCTTTTTTTCTGTTGTTTGGCGCGCACGATCTCGGCAAAAGAGGGTGTACACCGACCTGACTTCTATTTACCAAAGTTGGTGCAAACTACAATAATGTCACGCATGTTGATTACGCCGTCATTGTTTATGTCGCAATCTGGGCAGTATCTTGGGTCTCCAACAGAAGTAGAGAATCTGTTGCAAATAGTGCCTATGTCCCGCATGTCGACAACGCCGTCTGGAACCAAAGGAATCACGCCACTAACGTCGCCTGGTATTGTTACGAAAACCCATCCGCAGCTGAAAAAATTGTCACTCGTGTCTGCTTCGTGAGGAATTGGGTCAACATGTGCACTTAAGGTGTAGTTTGCCCTAGCAAAGCTCGAGGTGTTCCACACAAAGGTGACTGTAGTGCTGTCCCCGCTCGCCAAAGTGACAATTTCCGTTTGGATCGTAGTTGCGTTACAGCATACAGTTATGTTGAGATTTTCAGTATAGTCACCTTGATTTTCGACTGTTACATTGATCGATATGGGGTATCCTTGTCCCACAGAGGTTCTGGAGGCTGTTACGTTTGTTACCGCTATGTCAGGAGGCAACATAATGTTTATGACACCGGCTACGTGAGTGTTGTCCATTGTGTCTATTTCACTCGGAACTGGCGCGATGTGGGCGCTTATTGTGTAGTTGCCCTTAGCAAAATCTGTGGTGTCCCACAGAAAGGAAAATGCTTTCTGATTTCTTGGAAATAGGTTTGCGAAGGGAATTATCTCGATTGCAGTGACATTGGCGTAGATGGTGGCATTGAAAGTTTCAGGAACATTTCCCTCATTTTGAACAAGAATAGTGATGTTGACAACTTGTCCCAAGTATACTTCTGCGGAGGAACAAAAGAGATCTATTATAGCCACATCATGTATAATCAGCACATTGAAGTGAACTTCTGAAAAACCGACGTTACCAGACGTGTCACTTGCGTAAACTACTATGCTGTATGACCCATTGACTAGACTGGTTAGAGTTGCGTTTCCAGCAACGGTCACGTTTCCGTGATCGTTTAGGCGATAACCCATCCAAGTCGTTCTTTCATTGACTGTGAAAACCAATGGAACAGACTCCGCCTCATATGTTACATTTCCCGGAGACAGGACATGCATTACAGGCGGGGTCAAGTCTTCAGGACCTATGTAGAATTGAGTGCTCTCACCATCAGTTGGATTCTGTCCTACCCAAACTGACACATACCCTGTAGCAATGCCGACATACGCCCATTTGGGTACGAAAATGCTCATAATATAATACATGGATAGGCCCGGAAGGATAATGGTGTTAAGTTGATCCGATCCTATGGGGACACTTAATTCGTCTTGGGCAGTCAGGTGTAAGGAAACATTTTCTGGGTCTTGTGCAAGATTCGTTATACTTACGTTGAAGTAAGCTGTCGTCTTTCTAGGAAAGTAGTCTTGAGGGATGCCTAGCGCATCGCATGAGTAAAAATCGGTTATGACTGTGCCAGTTTCTCCACTAACTTTGAAAGGTTTGCTGATGCTTGAAATCGAAAACAACATAATAAGAATGAGAAACGTGCCCGCACAGCTACGTATTCCGAATTTTCTATACTTTCTACGTTTGATCGTTGTGAAAATAGTAGTCAAGATTGCCACCAAGGTTAAGTATACAGTTAAAGGCTCTTCTGATGTATATTCTTTTTTTGTAAATGAGTATCCTCCAACGACAATGTGGAATAAACTGCGAAACTTATGGTGTCCCGGACAACTTTTTCGGCTATTTCAACGACTGAGATAGCCCTCCAAGTTTACTGCTAGCTCAAATTCTCCCCATAAATATCATATGAGACACCTTCTTTAAGAATATGCTTTCTTTTTTCGCGATATTCAAGCAGGAGCACAAAAGACTATTTACTAAAATATCAAGCGGGCTATCATGCTAGAAAGATCTTTTTCATAAGATTGTCCTTTTCACTTTTTTGCGAAGATTTCGCGCGCGTGTTTCCAGGATATGTTGACTAATGTCCTATATAGTAATGCATAATGTAATAGAAGATTTCTCCATAAGTCTTAACTTTGACGTTAATTACTCTATAATGGGGAAAGTGTCATAGCGTTGACTTTGAGTCGAGGTCTTAAGCCCTTGGCGAAATACTTCCGGTCTTTCTTCATAGTCTTGCTTCTGTCTTTACTGGCAATCAACAGTTTCGACGTTTTTGTCTATTGCGATGTTGGAGACACGTGTCTTTTCATAAGTCCTTCGATGTATGTTGCGGAGGAAATAGGAGAGATTTTTGATGTCGCTATAAATGTATCTGGCGTCATAAACCTGCATAGTTTAGAGTTTACGCTAACATACAACACGTCTCTTCTGGATGTCAAACAAGTTTTCCAAGGGCCATTCTTCCCTGTGCCTCCAAGCTCAAACTTTGAGTTTGAGAATAATGAGTTGCTGGGTCTGATTGAAGTGAACATGTCGCTTGTCGACCTAGGAACTTCCAAAAGTGGTGATGGGGATTTGGTGCAGATAAGTTTCAAGGCAGTTACAGGTTCCCAATCATGTGCCAGTAGTCCGTTTGGTCTTCAGCAGACTTTGCTTTTGGACGCTGGGTTGAAGCCAATTCCCCATGAATCAGTGGGAGGTGTGTATTTCTGGAAATCAATGCAACCTGATCCTCCTGCAGCAGGTCGATTGTTGGACCTCTACACTCAAAAGGGTGGAAAAGGTCCAAACGAACCAGACGGGGTCTTTGTGATTGGTGAAAGAGTCTATTTAACATCTAGGGTGACGTATAACGATTATCCAGTGCAACAGAAACTTGTCGCATTTGGAATTCAAAATCCCCTAAATCAAACCATAAGCAGGACAGCGGTAACAGATGAAGAAGGTTTGGCGACAATGACTATTGAAATACCGTTTGTTCCTGGTATTAATGGAACTTGGAGCGCAATTTCTCTCGTTGACATAGCAGGAGAAATTGTCTGGGATACAATTACTTTTCAAGTTGTACTTGAAGCCCCTGTGGGCGGGTTCTCATTTTCAATGAAAAGAGACACAGGAAGAGAGCACTTAGCCTTCTACACAGCCATCATGGTAGTTCTAGTAGCCGCATTCACAGCGACCAAACGCAAGATCAGGTTCACATAGTTTTCTTCATGAACTTTCTGTAGGTTTCGTTTCCGTGCTTGTTTTGGTTCGACAACGCTGATTTCAGGAAGGTTCAGCCGTCCATGTTCACCAAAGAATTTCGTATTGTTCGTGAATCTCTCCTCTGAAGGAATGCTCTTCGCCTAATTCATGCTATTTGATTTTCTCACTGAAAACCATTAGTTCTTACGATAGCGATTGTGTGCTCACCAAAAATCAGTGAATCCCCGAAAATGCAGGACGTTGCCATGCCACATTCTAGATCACAAGAAGAAAAAAGAGGAAAAGGACTGCGTTTATTGTCCTGTTTGTTCTTGCTTGTCTTCAGTCTGTGTTTCTGTTGAGCAAGATTCTTCAGTGTTCTGTGGTGTTTCCTGCTGGTTTTCTTGGGTCTCGATTTGGCTTTCCTTCGATTCTACGGGTGAAGGCGGCGCTTGGATTACTTCAATTTCTGGCTGAGAAACTTCATTATCTTGTTCCAGAAGTTCAATATCTACTGGGGTTCTTAAGTCGCCTGAAAGTTGGCTCATGGCGTCTTTAACAGTGTCAAGTTCGTGCTTTGCCTCGTCAAGTCCGACTGATAAGAGATCTATTTCGCGTTGATACACTTCTTCATTGACTTCGCCTGTTACGTGTTGGATTTCAAAGTTGACGAAGAGCATTTCTAGAGTTTTGATTTGCGCTTCCAGTTCCTCACTCTTCGAGTTCATTTTTTCAAGCAAAGTCTTCTGTTGTCTTTCGATTTCCATTATGGCTTGGTCGATTTCATCATTGAACAGGTCATACGTGGATTTGGAGATTTTCTCAGTGTTCAACAAATTGTCTAGTGCTTGCTTTTTCTTGTTCGCTAGAGCGTATTCTTCGGCTAATCTTCTAAATGAGTGTTTCCAAGAGATCAATTCTGGCACCGATGGAATGTTTGCCTGCAGTGCGGAATTAACATTTGTTAATATGCTGATATATCGGTGGCTGATTAGGTGAACTGCTTTTCTTGTTTATTTGGAGAATCAAGCTTTAAAAACCAAACACTCTGCAGGGTTGACATAGCATTGAAAATCGCAACAAATTCTCGCTTTTGTAGGGTTTTGATACGTGTTTTCACAGGTTCCAATGGTGAGCGAACCCAAGTCGATTCTGGTCAGTCCTAACTTCTGGTTCAGGATTGAATTGCACACGTCTGTTGGGTCTTTTCGAGAAAGACATATTACTCTATCGAAATACTAAAGAACATCTTCTTGGGCTTCTAAGAGCTAAACATCAGATCATAATGAGGGCCCGTAGCTCAGTCAGGATAGAGCACCGGACTTTTAAGCGACTAAACGTCGCGATGAAATCCGGTGGTCCCGGGTTCAATTCCCGGCGGGCCCGCCATTGGTTCCGCCCCCCATTTGGGATTGAGACCCCAAGCTCGGACTATCTATTTCATTGCTTCGATCTTGCTGACTCTGTTTTTGGTAGGACGAACAATCCGCTTACAGTGTAGAGAAACTCTACTCCTTTCACTTGGTTGTCATAATATGTGTCCACAGCATGGCCATCATGCAGTCAACGTACCTGGGTTGAACACCTAACGGGAGCAGTCGCGTCTTGAAGTATTTACGGAAGCTCTTCATGGCGACTTGCGTAGCCCCTGCATTCACGTCGCAGCATGTTCTGTCAAATATGCGAAGGTTTGATAGCGGACAACAAACGAAAAAGATATCTCTTGGCTGCCCGGTATACAAATTGAGCGCGAGCGCCTAATCAGATACGCTGCGGTTCGTTCAGCGCCTGCGTTGTTGAATGAAAAGGAAAGGGAGAATTGGTGCGTGGGCTTAAGCCGAGCAGTGCGATAAGTTGTCGAGTAATTGTTCTTTTGCTGTTATTATTTTTTGGTTTGAAATTGAGTGCGAGCGTAACAAATGATCATGCAAAAGACTATATGATAACAGTAAACGCCGACGACTTGACCTGCCATTTTAATGTGAAGTCTTACCCGTTCAGCGTTGACGTGAAGATAGATGGAAAAAGCTACTCCACACCTTACCAAGCGTGGGTTGCCTACGGAAAGTTAGTTTCGATAGAGGCAGAATCCACGGTCGACGTCGGTGGGAAAACCTACGTCTTCAATCATTGGATCGAATCCGATCACTATGATTTCTACAGCTCAGGCAGCTTTGGCAGAGTGATCACCTATCAGATGCCATCCAGACTTAGTTCAACACTCGAAGCAGTCTATGTTACGCAGTCAGATGTGCCATGGTATTCTCAGGATACCGACAAATATTGTGGACCAGCAACTGTTGAAATGATGTTTGACTACCATGGTCCTGATATATCTCAATCTGAAGTCGCTGCCGTGGCTGAAACAGGTGTAGATGGAACATATACAAACTATTTGCGTCGGGCGTGCCACTTCAGCAGCCTGAGTTCTAAAGGAGGACTCAATGGCTACACAGCCCGCAATCTTGGATACGCAGCTTTTGAATATCAACCTGGAAGTCCATGGCTTGGGAACCTAAAATCGCTGATAGATGCTGGCTGTCCGATTATCGTACTCATGCGATATAATTCCAGCGCAAGAGATGACCAAGGACATCCTTTGATGCATTACAGAGTAGCCGTCGCTTACAATGATTCTGACAACACGATAAGACTGCACGATCCTTGGGATCCAGAATTGTATGGCAGCGGTAAATGTGGAGGGCCGTTCCTGCCCATGTCATATGATGTTTTCAGCATGTGCTGGAGTTACAGTAACTATTGGGGACTTTTCGTAAGTCCTTGGAAAGTTCAAATGGAAGTGCCCAAATCGGTGGCCAAAGGCGACCATTTCTCGGTAAACGCTACTGTGACGTACCCCTGCCCAGACCCATTCCCCAGGGGGAACTATCTCGCAAGTTCTACAAAGCTTTCGCTCACCTTGCCGTCTGGTTTCTCTTTGGAGAATGAGGAATCGGGCACAGTTCAGCCTGAATACCTTAGAGCAGGAGAGTCAGCAAAGGCCTCATGGCACGTCGTCGCTTCAAGCCTTGACGGAAATTACACGTTCACAATCACAGGAGCAGGAACAGTTTCAGATAGTAATCCCTATGTGTATTCGGACAGGATTGGCGGCGTCAACAGTTCGACAATTGAAGTGACTTCCCAGATTATGCATGGTGTCAACGTCAGTCTTGATTCCTTACCGAACTGCGTTCCCCCGGGAGCATTCATGAACTTCACGGTATATGTTACAAATACTGGAAATGTCAGGGACGATTTTGCCATATCAATTTTGGGACTTCAATCCTCATGGTACAACTGTCCCTCGCACGTGACTTTGGAGTCGTTGGCGACAAATCCAGTGATGATCAGCGTGTCACTGCCACTAGATACATCCGTGGCAGATTATTCGATCAATTTCACAGCAATGTGCATAGTGAACCCGAGCGTAACCCACAGCAGTTTCTCAATACTGCGTGTCCGTCTCATGAATGGCCATTCAGAAATAGTTTTCCAAACTGAGAGCCCGGCCGAAGCCAAGAACGTTGAGACCAGCATCTATAGCCCTCTGCAATTTCTGACTTTTGCTCCTCTATTTCCTTTTGGGATATTTTCGAAGCGGAGGAAATATCTTCTTTTGATCATGGTTGTAGTCACTGTTTCAGTTGCCTTTGGTGTTGCCCTTAACTCAATCATCATTTCCAACATTGGAAGAATAGTTTACTCTGTTTGCGCCTACACCGACCCACAATGTTCTAACAGAACTTTAGCCATAGATTGGGCACCCATGAAGGCAAGATCCTCGCAAAATGTGACTTTGTATTTGAGAAACGAAAGGGAGTCGACTTTCACTTTGTCTCTGTCCGCGTCAGATTGGAACCCACTAGAGGCGTCAGGCAACATGGTTTTCAGCTGGAACTACAGCGGCACGGCATTGAAACCAAAAGATGTCGTAAATGTCGCGTTCACCATTAACACGAGCAGTTACATTAGTAACATTGAAGCGTTCAACTTCAACATCAAAATATCTGCAACGACCTAGTGCGTGCCAGACCATTTTCTTCTAATTATTCCAGCACAAAAGATACGACTATTCCAATAATGAGTAGAAACTGTAGTCTTCTGGCAGAAGAACTGGAGCTACGAAGGACGATTTAAGGATATTTTGGGCGTATTTACGCAATATAAGTATTATTGCAGCTTAGTTTTGAAACTACGGCATTTCTGAAACGTAAAAAAAACAGTTAGATGAAAAACCAGATATAATCGAATTTGCAGACATAGGATATAGGATCGGGTTCTACAGTGAGTCCTCTGTGGGCGTCACAGCGAGACAGCGACGATTGGGAGGAGGAGATTCGTAGAGCGCAGAAAACGCTGGCCGATGTTGGAGAAGATCGAGCCCGTCTAATAGTCTCCTTTGTAATGAACAGCTTCCTTTTCTTCGCCTACCCACTAACTTACGGCACAAGGGCTTATCATCCGCTTCGAGCAGAAGTTCTAAAGCAGGCTGTTCTACACCCACGTTCAACGGTTTACGAGTTGGCTAAATACGCTTGTGATGCAAGGTATGGAAAAAAAGTGGGGTTGAAATTCGCCTCTGATGTTCCAGCACAAACCCTGAATTATTACCTATTCCCAAGGTCACCGCTGTGCTTTCAGATAAAGTGCAGAGATGAGCAGGGACAGCCTCTCAGAATATATCCAACAATTTTCCTAGTCAGATTCATACAAGAAATGGCACTTGGAACGCTGCTCAAGGAGCAAATGAATGAGTGCGCTAGAATCACAGATGCTGGAAAAGTCCTGTTGGTGCAAGACGACAGAGGTCCTTATCCAAGAAAGTGGCACTACCCGTGTTCACTCATTAGAGAGGGAGAGGAGGTTGGAGATGCCGCTCGAAGAGTCGGCAAGAGGCTATTCAAGGGTGAATTGCGTCTTGAAGGACTATTGTATGAAAGGCCGTCAACTCAAAGACTTGTGTCTGGGGAACTAGAATGGAATAGAATCTTCGAATCTTACGTTCCAGAGGAGCTTGTTTCTGCATCAAGCGCTCCCTTGAGGTGGTGGACAGAAGAAGAAATAAGACGTGACTTGAACTCCGAAGCGAAACACGAAATCGAGGACCTGCATGCGCAAATTGAACTGAGAATGAGAGATATTCACGGAACACATTGGAAAAATACCGGAAAATTGTCTGAGAGAATCTTCTGGCATAGCACATAGACTGCACTACTGCCGTTCGCAAGTTCGTGTTGCGCTGCTAGCTGCCATTATAGTGTTGGACTTGCACCCTTTTGGGTGCTGAACCCGGCGGGCCCGCCAAACCTTCATTTGGAGGGTATGCATCTTCGAAGTTCAAAGTCTAAACTCGGAAAGGCTTACTTACTGAGATTAATTCGAAGAGATTCTCTACGGACGCAATTCAATGGCAAACTGCATTCCTATAGGCATCTCTGAGGGTGAGGAGTACTATAGTTATGTTTTCCCAAAATTCATGCATGCTATGTTTATGTCTCGCATGTTTACTGTTCCATCGCCGTTTAAGTCGTAAACGGGGTTCCACGGAGGATGTGTTTGACTAGTTCCGTATGCTGCAGATATAGCAGCTATGTCGCGCATGTCGACCACGAAGTTTCTGTCCACGTCACCTAGAATGTAAACGTTGAAAGTTATTCTGGCTTCGACTGTCTTTCCAAAACCGTCCGTTGTGGCGATTACCGTGTATGTTCCGCTTCTTGCTTGACTTGCGATCTTGAAGGTTAAACCAAACTTTCCGTCTGGATCCGTCTGTCGCGCAGCTAGCAAGAGAGTCGTGTTCTGATCTTGATGTCTCACTTCTATGGCAACGAGTTTCATTTGCAGCGGATATTCGTTGTAAGTTATCACTCCGTTAAGGGAGACATATTCACCGACAACATAAGATGGCTTGTTCGTCTCTATTACGATATTTAATCCTTCAGAAGAGTAAGATATGTGCGGTGCTACGAGTGTCGTCAAGATGACCAGCAACACAGAAGCTGCTACAATCTCACTTCTCATGGTACTCCAATTATACTTAGAGTCAAACCATAAATAAGACTTTCTGCAGAGGAAACGAATCGACGTAGGCGAAAAGCATCTTCTTTCATGTTTTCTGAGGTTCTGTTGTGAGTGTTCTAGTTGCTGACATCCAAGCTCACGCTGTTGACCTCTTGGCAATTTCAATGGGGCTTCCAGCTTATGCAACTTGCGCGACTAAACTGCCAAAATGGGAATAGAAGTAGGCTTTCTATGTGGCATCAATGACAGAGGAAACGGTCTCAGTTCCCGGCAAGCTCCCAGATCGCAATCCGATGATTGCAACACTGAAATGTGGCTTTTTGATTGTTATCGTTGAGTTGAAAGTGTTTTCGGCTCAAATTGTATCTGCGGACAATGTCGGTTGATATTTGGAACATAGGAATAAGCCTTAAATTGATCAATCGGGACCAAAACTAGTGTGAGAGCTTTGGTCATTGATGTTCAAACTGTTTGTACAGTTGTTCAAGAACGTAGAATTAAATCTCTGACCGTTGCCGTATTATGCTGGTGAACTCGTTGAACTCAAAGAAATCAATGAAGCTGCATTTTGGCAAATGCTCATGTTTGGTTGTTTTACTCAGCAGTTTGTTTGTTCTATCTCAGATTGGCATGTTTGTTCCGATTGCGAGAGCGACCTCCGTTCTAGACGTCGACGTAGCAACAGACAAGCAGGTATATAACATCGGAGAAACAGTCAAAGTGACTGGAAACGTAACCTTGAATGGAACCTCAACAAACGCGTTAACAGCAGTCGGGATAGATTTCCCCAATGACAACCGTTTTCTCGTAAGAACGGTGGAAACCGGGAATGTCTCAGGCGGATATTGGCATGTACAGATTTTGAACCTCTTCACTTGTGACAGTTTATACTTTCCGAAAGCAATTTTCTCGTCCTATCAAGACGTGTGGATAGGTATGGTAATAAAGAACATGCAAACTTCACAGAATAGCATAACCGCTGCTGTATATATACAATGTTCGGACAACACGCCTCTAGTGGCGTTCTATCCAATTCTACCCACTGTACTTCAACCTGGACAAGAAGTAACGACATATGCGAGAGCTGTTAGTAATTTGAGTAGTGATTTTCCCTCAGGCGAAGCCAAGGTTTTTGCAAGTGTCTTTTCGGACTTTCCGGAGAACTTGGGGACGCCTTACTGTCCTGAAAGTAGAGCAACCTTTTATATACGCACAACAACGCCATCGATGCCGCTGCAGCCTCAGAATTTCAATATAACGTTTAGATTTCCAGTAAAGGATGTAGTTCGTGGCAACTATACAATATATGCGCCATCTACAACTGTTTTCGGCGAAATCCTAACAGCCACCGACATAAAGCAATTCATGGTTCCAGGACCTACTCCGATAATGACCTATTATCCACAGAACCCGGTGGTTTGTCAGACTGTCACTTTCAATGGTTCGACAAGTTATGATGTCAACGGAACCATCACTGATTGGTATTGGCATTTTGGAGACGGCGAAACCGCACATGGCACAGTAGTCGATCATGCATACAAAGCTGCCAAATCATACGTGGCAAGTCTAACAGTAACAGACAATGATGGTGGATACAACTCGACTACCAAATCGGTAAACGTCATAGAGGCTTGGCCCATGTTCCATCATGATTTAGAACACTCAGGCAATTCAACCTCCCTAGCACCAGTCACAAACCTCACAAAATGGTCTAAAACGATTGGCCCAGTGAATACTGATACCTGGATGTATTCTTCCCCAGCGGTCACTCCTGCATCTATGGGCAACATGGTTTTCGTGGGATCCACGAATGGTACAGTTTATGCGTTTAACGCAACCGATGGAACGATCATATGGACTACAACACCGGCGCTAAGTTCGGGAATATATTCTTCGCCTGCATTTGCAGATGGTTTAGTTTTCGTAGGAACAAATGATACTCGTGTCTACGCGTTGAATATGACAAATGGAAGTGTCAAGTTCAACATAACTACCGGAGGTGGCGTGTACTCTTCTGCTACAGTTCTTGGCAAAAAAGTGTATATAGGCTCTCAAGATGCAAAGGTTTATGCTTTCTACACTAATGGTACAAGCTTGTGGGTAGGCAGTACTCTAGATGGAGCAATCGACTCCTCAGTTGCCATCGGCAACGACAAGGTGTTTGTGGGTACGAGGAACAATACCGTTTACGCTTTGAACCAGGCAACAGGAGGAATAAATTGGACGAGAAATCTGTCTCCTGGCAAGCAAATCTATTCTTCTCCAGTTTTCGCCTATGACAAAGTTTTCATCAGCTCAACTGACAACATAGTCTACGCTTTGAATGCGACAAATGGCAATATTCTGTGGAATATGACAACAAACGGCGAAGTATACTCCTCTCCAGCTGTTGCTCATGGTGTTGTCTTCATAGGTTCAATGGATGGCACCTTGTACGCCTTGAATGCAAATACGGGCGAACCAGTGTGGGACAAAACGCTTGGCGCAATAAGGTGGTCTTCTCCGTTAGTTGCTGAAGGAAAAGTTGTCATAGGTACGCAAAGTGGTAGGATTTACGCGTTGAGAGAGAAGAATGGTGATGTATGGTGGAGCTATCAGACTAATGGAGCTGTTGAATCTTCACCAGCTGTGCTTAATGACGTCATCTACGCAAGCTCAAAGGATGGAAAACTCTATGCTATCTATGGACAATCTCACGATGTTGCTGTCACAGATGTTACACCTTTACCATCTTTGGTCAAGAAGAATACGACTGCGATTATCTATGGGACTGTATGGAACAAAGGCTCATCTACTGAAGCTACGAATGTCACAGCATCATACGATAGCACAGTTTTCTTCAGTATTTCAATCAATCTGACTAGAGGTGAAGAACGCTTTTTCTTAATACCTTGGAACACAATATATGTAAATGTTGGCAACTATGTGATCCAAGTCAATGCCACTATCGTTCCTCCTGTCGTTGATCAAGATTTGTCCAACAACGTTCGAACATGTCAGGTTAGAGTTGAATATGGTGATATTGGCATCACGGATGTCACACCAAGCACGCCTGCAGTGAATTCGAGTGCAACAATCCCTAGAAGAACGATTCTAGGCAGAGGATACGGTGCAACCATATACGTAACAGTGAAAAACAAGAGTAATTTCACAGAGTCAAACATCCAGGTAACTGTTTGCTGGTCTAATGGCACGTATTTCAATCAAACAATTGGCAACACTTTCCTTTCAATAGTGCTTTCTGGAACCTCTGTAGTGACTAACGTTACGTGGACTACTATCGATCTTTCCTATGGATACTATAACATAAGTGCTTACGCAGCCCCGGTAATAGGAGAATACAACTTAACCGACAACGCTTACATTGATGGCATCATTAGAGTGTGCATTCCAGGTGATGTTACCGGCCCAGTGTCTGGTGTTCCAGACGGCAAAGTTGACATGCGTGACATAGGTGCTGTGTGCAACAAGTTTGGAACTAGACCTTCTAGCCCGAACTGGGATCCAAATATCGATGTAAATAATGATGGCAGAGTTGACATGAGAGATATAGGGTTAGCCTGCAGCAATTTTGGCAAACGGGAGTAAGGTACGTGAAGCGATCTTACTATTAACACATTTGGATAAAATCCATGGTCCCACCCTTATTGAAAATGCGTCTTTTATAGTAATATTCGTGATTACGGAATATTTGTTAAAGAATACTGCACTCTATTAGTGCTTGATTTGAATGGATTCAAAGGCGAAAAACTTAGCTGTGCTGTTAACGATAACCATGGTTATTCTTGGATTTGAACTAGCAAGTCTGAACATCGTTTTCTCAAACAGCGGCTCTGGAGATATTGACGTATTCACGCAGAAAAGTCCCTATGATGGAAAAGGTTCGAACACGCCAAGTGATGCTCTTGGTCCGGAGGAAAGCGCTAATCTCAGCGCCTTTGTGACATATAACGGAGCTCCTGTCGAGAACTTGCTTGTAGCTTTCGACATAAATATTCCCAGCAACAAGTCCTTCTTACTAAGCTCTAGAACTGATCTGGGTGGAATTGCGACAATTGGTTTTACTATATCAATGCCTCCTGTGAAAGTTAATGAAACTGAAATCTTTGGCATGTGGTCTGTAACCGCAAGCGTGGTTATTGATGGCAACACAATCCAGGACAGTCTAGTCTTTGAAGTGGACTGGATTGTGAAGTTGATCTCTATAAGGACTCTCAACGGAAATCTTGTTAACTGGACAAATTTCGGTAGAGACGGCGAAGTAGGTATTGAGATTGCCTTGAGAAATGTAGCCATGAGCATGAAAAGCACTATGCTGTCAATAGTCATACAAGATGAACTAAAAGTACTGGTTAGTTCCTTCCAGATTCACGATTTAGACGTACCACCAAATGAAAGACTGATCTACGTGTACTGCAAATTGCCGATCCCCAGATGGGCATTCGTTGGAGTAGCAAGGATCCACGTATCCGCTTACGTTGAGTCAGGTAAAAATGGCAGCATTCCATATTGCCCAGCGATATCAACAGACTTCTACATTCAAGGTAACAACTCATTGTCAATAGCTTTACATGACGTCGGAATAGTGACTGTTGTTCCCTCATCTCTATCTGTCGAACAAACCCAGCCTTTGAACATACATGTTATGACTAGGAACGAGGGAACAGAAGTTGAGAGTTACGATGTGAACACATATTTCGGTTCAGTCAAACTTGAAACTCGACACATTACCTTGGTTATTCCCTATGGCAAGACGATCTTTGATCTCAGCGTTGATACTTCCACATTCGAACCTGGAAACTACACACTAAACGTCTTAGTTCCACCATTAGCTAATGAAGCAGACTTGACAGACAATGTTTTCACTATTGTCGTCGAGATAAAACCTAAACTAAATACGTTCATTCACAATATTGCAGTAACAGGTATTGAACTATCAAACAGCACTGCCTACGTTGGCGACTTGCTTCAAATTAACGCCAGTATTCTTAATAAAGGAAACGTAACAGAAACTTTCAATGTTGGAACATACTATGGTTCTGCGCTAGTTGGTATTTTGCAGGTTAGTAATCTTGCGCCTAATTCCTCGGCGCTTTTGGTCTTCACTTGGAACACGAGTTCAGTGCCTGAAGGATTCTACCAGATAAGCTCGTCTGTTCCTCTTTCTGGCGACGTAGACATTTCCGATAACACCTATGTTGATGGCACGGTTCAGATTATGACCAGATCTATCACCCCATTACGATATTACCTGACGGTGCAAACCAGTCCACTTGGAATTGCAGCCATTAATGGTGAAGGTTGGTACAATCAAAGCACAGATGTGCCTTTAACTGCCCTTGATTATGTTCCAGTATCCGAAAATGTCCGTTATAGATTTAACCAATGGGATGTTGATGGAACACCTGTGCTGGGTCACTCTGTCAGAATAGTCATGGATGCTAATCACACTGCAACTGCGCATTATACGATTCAATATAGAGTCATCTTCACACAATCGGGTCTCGATTCCTCCGCAACTGGTATAGTTGTGACTGTCAACGGCGTTTCTGAGACTTTGGATGAACTGCCCTATTCAATCTGGATCGACGGAACCAATGTTGTTGTCTATTCTTACAGCAATGTTTCCAGTGCAACAACAGGCAAGAGATTCCTTTTGACCGCTACGACTGGTTCTACCTCCCCTTTGACCGTAACGGATACTGTAACCGTGATCGGAAACTACACAACTCAATACCTGCTGACCGTAAAAACTGATCCCGAAGGAATCACTGTGATTTCAGGTGAGAACTGGTACGATCAGGGCGCAGAGGTCACCCTAACAGCCTTGACCGTTGTGAAATATGATTTTAGTCGTTGGGATGTTGACGGAATCTCTCGAGCTAGTGGAATTAACCCGATAACAGTTCAGATGAATAGCGCACACGTTGCTACAGCCCACTATAGTCTGCGCGTGACAGGATGGTATATTTTCGAATGGTTCTACTGGTTGCTGTTGTTGCTCCTGATCTTGATAATTATCCTGCTGATAATATTGCTCTACCGACGAAGAAGAAAAAAGAAGCAAGCCCAAACGTCGTTTAAGTCAGGCTGGGTTGCATGGTATTATGGATATGATATAGCAAATAGAAAGAAACAGAACTTTGGCATCAGATAACTTCTTTGGCCCAAGGAATTAGAATGACAGAAACCTTCTCCTTTCTCCTCTTCAGACTCTCAATGCTATGAGCGTCTGTTCATAAAACGCTTGTTGTTAATGCCGCCATATGTCATTTCCCGGAATATACTTTGCTGCGTTCTCATTTCGTTTCTGGAAACTTTGCTTTTAGGTCACCAATGGAAAGTTATTCTTGGATCAAGATGTTTGAGGAAATAGCTTCTGATGCCATTCATATGCTCATATTGTTCTTCTGGACCGCACTAGCCTTGATCATAATTTGGGGCGCACTTTGGATACGTTCAGCCAAGAACGCAAAGTAGAAAAGTGTCAGATAAGACTACGGCTTAACCATCTGATACGTCATGCGTAATGTAGAAAAATATTCCCAATATACTTAAATAAAGTGTTGAAGTAAGAGAAAGGTGGAGAATAATCTATGCGCGAATGCGCTTTTGCCTTTCTTATACTCTTCTTGCTGTTAACTCTTAGCGTTGCGAGTGTACATGCAACGTCAATCGTGGACATTAAGATGGACATTGATAAGCAAGTTTACAATGTTAACGGACGTGTCTACATAAGTGGCAACGTCACAGAGAACGGAACGGTTGTAACAGATGCGCTGGTCGCTGTAGAAATACTTGATCCCGTTAGTGATCCGTTTGTGTTGAGAACTGTTAAGACGGGAGTGAATGTCAGCGACTACTGGAAAGTTCAGATTCTAAATGTTTCTACGTGTGACTCAATGGGAAACACCAAAACTCTCTTCAGCATAGGGAGCACAGCTTACCTGTCCATAAGAATCAAGAATAATGATGCACTAGATCATTACGTGAAAGCCGCATTTCATCTGCAATATTTCGACAACTCCGTACTCAAAGCGTATTACCCATTCCAGACAACTATAGAAGCTGGACGGGAAGCGCAACTTAACTCCTCGTTCCCAATTCCCACGAGTGCCATACGTGGAGAAGTGCAGATCTTTGCAAGCCTGTTCACAGACACACCTTCAGAGGGCGGCACAGCGTACTGCCCAGAAAAAGTGGGTTCATTCTATATTGCATCGATGACGCCTAGTGCTTTGCCTCAGCCTCTGTATTTCAACCTGACTTTCAAAATACCTAAGAACAACGTGAAACTTGGAAACTACACTGTCACCGCTCGGTCAGAGTATCATCTTGCTTTGGCTACCGAAATCAAACAGTTCAAAGTAGTTCTCCTAGGCGACTTAGTTAAGGATGGAAGAATCGACATGCGCGACATAGGAGCCCTCTGCAGCCTATACGGCACCAAAGTAGGCGACCCAACATGGAACCCAGATGCGGACTTGTACCCAGACGGCAAAATTGACATGCGTGACGTAGGTTTAGTATGCAACAACTACGGCGCAACAGCAATATACTAGCCAGTTCCAAACTTGGGCTGTCACTAGACCGACTAAGCAATGCTGCCCTTCCAACATGCTTGCTTGAATAATTGTTGGAGTCGTTGATCCATATCAAAGCCTTAGAACATGGAAAGAGAAGACCTCTAAACTTCCACCACTACAAAACATATAAATTCAATTTTCTTATTTTAGGAGTTCTGGTCGGGCGGTAGCTCAGCTTGGTAGAGCTTCCGAGTCGGCGTAGAACGCAAGCTTTAGCCGGCGGAGACGCTGTAGACATCTACCCACGGTGGGTGTCACCCAGCCTACTAAGCGTACAGAAACCGGACTGTCGCAGGTCCAAATCCTGCCCGCCCGACCAAGTTTACCCCACCAGAGCGCGCACAATTGTGGAGTGGAACAATCTTGGTTCTCAAGAAAGTCGTCTGCCGCTAGCATTTTGTGACCCTTATTTTTCTTAGACTTGGTCACTATCATGTGAAGCCTAGAGATGTCGAGCATTACGAGCGCTATGTCGGAGGAGCGACTAGCTTGATTTCGAAAAGTTGAGGCCATCTTTTCCCAGTTATGAAGAGCCTGTCTCCATCTGCATCATAAGCAATTCCATTAAGCACATCTTGCCCACTACAGTTAACCCTACTTTGAATGCCTGCAAGATCTATCCATGCCTTGATTTTCCCAGTCTGGGGGTTGATTATGGCGATTTTTTCTTGCAGCCAGATGTTAGCGTAAACGTCTCCTTTGATGTATTCAAGTTCGTTGAGCTCGGTCACAGGACTTGCGTTGTCATGCACTTCAATTTGCCCAGTTCTTTCAAACGTCTCGGGGTCTATGAAGTATAGATTTGCTGTTCCGTCACTCATTATGAGTCGACTGCCGTCATATGTGATTCCCCATCCTTCAGTTGAATAGCTAAACTCACCTACCTGCTCAAAAGAGGTCTTGTTGTAGACAAAGCCTTCATGCGACAGCCAAGTTAGCTGGATGATTTTGTCATTGAAAACTGTGATTCCCTCACCGAAGAACTGGTCAGGCATGGAACAAAGTTGCAAGGATCTCCCAGTTTGCAGTTCAACGCGACGCAATGTGGAATAGCCATAGAGTCCAGTGCCTTCATACAGAACGCCTTTCTCAAAGACTAATCCCTCCGTGAAAGCTTGTTCGTCATGCGGGTAGCCACGGACGATTTCATAGCTGTAGCGAAGTGGTACAGAATCTCCTGATCTTCCCTTCAACAGAATGTATGAAGGAACGGCAACCGCAACTGTCACCACAAGGATTAGGCAACAAGCAAGTGACTGCTTAGAATTCAACCCGAATCAGCTTCCTTGTCAGTCACTCAAAAGAGAAATGGTTGACCAGAATATAAAGGGGCATGGAAAATCCTAAGCAATGGATATTGAAAGTAGTGGTCCTACTTTCAATCTGAGCCAGTATTCATTGGAGAATCAATGAAGAGCATTGAAAAGAATCCAAGTTTCTTATGATGCTACAACAAGAGATATATACTTTTTTTCATGCTGAAACCGTTCTTCATCAATTGTGGTCTGCAGTCAAAGTCTGTTTTAAGAGGAAATAGATCGGAAATGACAAGCAAAGAATCTGGGCGCATGTGTGAATTATTTCGCTTGGCCAAGTTTATATGCGCAAAGATGTCATTGATCTTATGGGCGATCAAACATGAATCCTAGACCCAAGCCAGAAGGCCAGAAGGCCATACACCAAGGCAAGGATAAAGCTGAAGAAAGAAGATGCTTGTATCACCCTGCGATGCAATGTCCATCGCCAAACGAACCGTGTGCATTTGCAAAAACAGATGTTTAACGAGGGCATGAGAAAATGGTACGGAATAAGGAATATCTGACAAAAGCGGCAAGGTTGGCTGACTTGGTAGACTACCAAGAGGATTCAGTAGTAAGTAAGACTGTAGTTGACAAGAAGGCAGGAACCATAACTCTTTTCGCATTCGATCAAGGGCAAGAATTAAGCGAACACAAAGCACCGTATGATGCTCTAGTTCACGTCATCGATGGGGAAGCAGAAATCACTATATCCGACAAGGCAAACCATCTGAAGGAAGGCGAAATTATCATACTCCCAGCCAATGAACCGCACGCCGTAAAGGCCTTAGCAAGATTTAAGATGGTTTTGACGATGATAAGAGCTTGACAAGGAGGCTGGGATCATCCCAAATTCCAATCATGAACAAACGTGACGTCCAGGCGTCAAATCTTATATGAGTTCATGTACGATTATGGTAGCGAAGGAAAACTTGGCGGTGGCAACATATTGTCTGAAGGTTCTTACAGAGTCAGCTTGATAAAGCCCTCGGCAATTCGAAGAATGCTTGAACTTTCGGCAGGTATGGAAGATATTGTCCATTTGGAGCAAGGTGAACCAGATTTCACAACTCCAAAACACATTTTGAAAGCAGCTGTAGAAGCTATTGAAAAAGGTTTCACGCACTATACCGAAATTGATGGAACCCTGGAACTTCGTCAAGCAATAGCAGAAAAACTTGAAAAGGACAATGGAATCATTGCTGATCCCGCGACCGAGGTGACAGTAACCTCTGGTTCTCAAGAATCTATGTTGATTGCTGCATTGGGTTTTCTTAACTCAGGTGATGAGGCTCTAATTCTTGACCCTTACTACCCAGCTTACTTTGAAGACACATATTTGGCTGAAGCGAAGCCTATTACAGTTCCACTTAACGCAGAGAGAAACTATGGGCTGGAAATCGAAGTCTTGGAGAAGAGAATAACAAAGAAGACGAAGATGATTTGGATGTGCAATCCTTCCAATCCGACGGGGCACGTGTTCTCAAGACAGGACCTCGAAACCATCGCTGAGGTGGCGATAAAACACGACTTAATAGTCTTCGCAGACGAGGTCTACGAGAAAATCATCTACGACGGGACGAGACACATCAGCATAGCTTCGCTTTCCGGAATGGAAGACAGAACAATCACCGCGAACGGTTTCTCGAAAGCTTATGCAATGACTGGATGGAGAATCGGATACGCCGTAGCAGGCAAGAAACTCTCAACTACGTTGCGCAAGTTGCACTATTACGCCGTTCTATGTCCAAACGCGATTTCCCAAAAGGCCGCCTTGGCTGCGTTAACTGGGCCCCAAGATTGCGTTCAGACAATGGTCAGAGAATACGACAGAAGAAGACAACTCATGATTCATGAACTTGACAAAATCAAGTCTCTATCCTACATCAGACCGAAAGGTGCATTCTACGTCTTTCCGGATTTCACAAAATTCGGAAAATCCGATGAAGAAATGGCGTCGTACTTGTTAAAGAAAGCTGCAGTGGCCACTGCACCGGGCTCTGGTTTCGGCAGGTCAGGCGAAGGTCATCTGAGAATATCATACTCCGTCTCCTATGAACAGGTCAAAGAGGGAATAACGCGCATCAGAAAATATCTGGAAAACGAGAAAATCTGCGATTCTATGCATCATGAATAGTATGCACGTATGAATAATCAGATCTTGTTTTGACTGCGCAAAGGCTTCAGTTTTGCTATCGTAACCCTGCCGTTTTCAGCATCTACTTTCACGAAGTCACCATCATGTATGATTTCAAACGGGTCTTTTTCCAGCCTGTCTACCAAAGGAACTCTCACGATAAACGCGCTGACGACAAGCACTGTTTCAACATCTTTAACTATCAATGCTTTGGGGGCAACATTATGTTGGGCCAACTTGAAAAGGCCGTCTATTTGAACCACTGAACTGGCCTTTCCTGAAGGAAACACAAGCACCTTGTTCGCAATGTTTTTTCCAGCCAGTTCGTGATTTTTTTCTCTCACTACGCCTGTCTTGGGGTCTGTGAGATAGAAACAGATGGGTTCATGGGAAACTAGAGCTTCGCCTTCACCGTAGCCGCCTATGATTTTATGACACTTCAGTGTAATTTCCGAGTTTTTCATTTCCATCTCCCCTTGATCGCAGCTTCCGTGCAGTCCTTCAGTCTAGAAACTACGACGTCCTTGAATCTTCGGTAATAGGCGCATTTGGGCGAATCTGTCATTCCCACTTTATCCTTAAACGCAATCCAGCAAGGCTCGTCAATGCATGTGTCAGCTACGACGTGTCCACCAGCTTTTTCTATCGTGCCCACGTAGCCGATTCTCTCAGCAAGCATCTTAGTTGTGGCAGACGTGCAAACCCAAAACGACAAGTCTCTTCGTATCTTCTTTCCATCTAAGAGCTTTGCAACCTCTTCAACCTGTCTAAGCGTGTAATGCGGGCATCCAAGGATGACGAAGTCTATCTTTCCGCTTGTGGTTTGCAGCTCGTCGTTAGCCTCTTTGAGGTCGTGATCCGTCAAGGTTATTCTGTCCTGTGGGGTGTCTCCTTGAAGAGCTTCTTCTATGGTTGATCCTTCGACAGTGAATCCAGGTATGTAAAACATGGATATGGCTCCGGGCACGTTCGACATTGCGCAGAAGTTTATGAGCTCCTCTGTGTTCGGACGTCTAGATATGCCAGTAAGCACCGGTATTCCATAGCCTACTCTTTTGCCGACGCAGTATCCTAAAAGCGTGTAATCGAACTCGTCCTTCAAGACGGCTTCCACCTTGATCACGTGCGTGCCTTTCCGATTCTCTTTAATGTGCAATCCATACTTCGGGGTCTTGCCAATGATCCCTGCAGCTAACGCGCTCTGAGCTGCTTCGCGATTTGTTCTGGCACCGATGACAGAATTCACGTAAGGGGTTGCGCTTGACTCGGAGAAGGCGACAGTTTCCCCAAATAGTGGAATGTTTTCTGTAAGGTATGGAACACAACTCCAAGTGAGCATGGCACCGACCCGCTTGTAGGCTTTCATTACTCTTCGAGCTACTTCACCCTCATCTTTCGGAACTTCAAAAAGGTTGTCGAAATACTCAATTTCATAAACTGGGTTTGTACTAGTGGGGACTTTGCAGCGGGCTCCTCCGTTGGCTAGAAGTTCGACAAAGTAGAGGTCTCCCTCTTGGCCGCTTGAGGCAGCATGTGCACGACTTATCGGAATCATCTTCTCAGAGTCATAAGCATCCCCAATTGCCGCAAGCAGTTCAAACGCCTTCTGCGTCCCTTCGCCAAATTCACCAGCAAGTATTCGTTCTTCTTCTTTAGTCAAATACATTTGATTCCCTCTTCAACTTGGAATATCAACAAGGCAGTACTAACAAGCATTTTGCGGACGATCCTCCAAGAACTTTACGATATTGTCGATGCAAATGTCTGTACATCTCCTTGCTGCTTCAACTGTGTGGAATCCAATGTGAGGAGAAAGTACCGTGTTTTCAAGCTTGAACAGGGGATTATTTTTGCTCGGAGGTTCTTCTGAGAACACATCCAGGCAGGCAAAGGATATCTTGCCCGACTTCAATGCGTCAGCTAGAGCTAATTCGTCAATTACCTTACCTTGAGAAGTGTTGACTATGACGGCACCTTTTTTCATAGCTTCGATTTCCTTTTTCCCAATCAATTTCTCAGTTTCGGATGTTAAAGTAACGTGTAAAGTCACAAAATCACTTTCTTCCAGCAACGCATGAAGGTCAACATACTTCATTCCAATCTCTTCAGCCCTCTTTAAATTGAGATATTTGTCGTAAGCCAAAATTTCCATTTTGAAAGCCTTAGCTATCTCGGCAACACGACAACCGATGCCGCCTGTGCCAATCACGCCTAGAGTTTTTCCAGCTAACTCGTTACCTCCAAACGGTCTCCAATCAAAATTGCCATTTCTTACATGCTTGTCAGCTTGTGGCAACTTTCTGACTGCCGCTAGCAGTAATGCGAAAACGTGCTCAGCGACAGCTTCTGTTGCGTAGCCTGGAACATGTGTTACTAAGATTTTTCTTTCCTTGGCTGCATTGAGATCTGCATAGTGACAAGTCGTAGCCCAAATTGAAATCATCTTCAGCCTCTTAGCTGAGTCAACAACTTCCTTGGTCAAATCACTCCAGCCGACTATTACGATGTCAGCCTCTCTTATTCTTCCTTTCAACTCATCCCGCGTCTTAGGTGGTTCTTCAAAAATCTTCAGATCGCCAAGCGATCGAAGTCTACTAACCTGTTCTTCTTCTAGGTAGATATGGTCTACAACTACTATCTTCATTTCTCATCATTTTTCTGGAATGTATGCGCTCACTTAAGTCTTGCGAAGAAGCAGCTTAGAAACTCTCTTCACACACCGCTGAATACGAAGCTTTGCCGCAAATCAGAAGGACACACCAAACTTCGTTTTGGATTTCCAACGTCTTGAGATATGCAGATGTGAAAGCTAGTATCTGGTTATCTTGGGAATAAATTAAACACTGTTAGGCACCTTGTTTTTGTATGGGGATTTTGTTGAGCTGGTTTGGCTACGACCTGTTGGGACTGATAGGTCTAATCATACTTGGTTTGGTGATAATTTTCCTTGCGCGTTTGATCATCATACTGATTCCCGCAGCAGTCGTTGCTTTCACAGTTTGGTATATTTCCAATGGCAACACTTGGCTTGCTGGCGTAGCATTTCTAGTGATCGCAGCTCTGTCAATATTGAAGAAAACTATAGGTTCCTTAGAAGGTACTGAAAGCCAGAATGGTCTTCATAAAACTTTTATATGTAAGGTTGTCGTGCATATGCATGTATGCAATAAATCAAGGTGCTTAGATGGAACCCAGCAAAAAACCTTTGAACGCGCTGATCAAACAGTTGAACGCGCACATTTCAGTAGTTCTGAAGAACGGCTACGAATACCGTGGAAAAATGATCAAGTGTGATGGACATATGAACATTCTTCTGGAAGGCGCAACCGAATCTAAAGATGATCAGCCGATCACTAATTATGGCAATGTGTTGCTTCGGGGAAACAACATCCTCTATATAGGCATGGGCTAAATAAAGGTCATCTTGCCCGTTCCAGTCACGTATTTCATGGCTTCTTCCAGCCTAATTTTCAACAAATGTTTGCGCCTAAAGTAGAGTAGGACATTGTCTACGTCGCGGGTTAGGAGTTCCGTGGCGTTCGGATGCTCTTTTGTAACGTATTGTGGCCAATCAATAATCAGGATATGTCCGTCTGGTTTTAGGATGATGTTGTATTCGCTTAGGTCAGCATGGACGACGCCTGCTCTTCGGTAAGCTTTCCTGACATTGCGCAAGATTTCTTTCAACATTGCTTCAGGTTTAGATATTTCCTTGTACTCTGCAAGTTCTGCCCCCTCAATCATCCCCATGACTAAAACATGCCTGTTTTGACTTATCGGTTCTGGGACAGCTACCCCATAAGGATAGATCAGTTGCAGAGCTTGGTATTCTTTCTCCGCTGCTAGCCGTGACTGGTAAAGCCAGCTTGCGTTATGCTTTGTCGTGTAGCTTCTTTTTCGAATGGTTTGGCGAAAACTAATTCTTCCTAATCTGTGGAATTTTACGGCTATACGTTCACCTTTAGCATTCAACGCGTCATAAACATCTGCTTCTTTCCCCACACCCAACGATTTTCCGAAAGCTTCAAGCACGTTAGCTTTAACAAGAGCGTTTATGGCCAGACAATCGTATCCTGCATAGTTCAACGTATAACCCGTGTATGCACCGCGCATCCGGTAGACTAAACCTAATTTGCTCAGACGGTTTATTCTGAAATCCGTGTCTCGTGCAAGGTTGAATCTGGTGAATTTTGCTATTTGCTCTTTCGCAACGAATTCGTGTCTGCTCATAGCGGTTTCTACTACTTGCAACACCCTGAGGTCTTCGTTTTCGAGGGTGCGAAACACTTTAACCGCAACATCAGCTGACGACATAGAGAATAACAATGGCTGTTTTCGCTAATAAGTTTCGCTAAGCCTAAACTGTCACAATACGAGCAGACCTGATTGATTCCTCAACCATCTGTGCTATGTTCAGCTTCTCCTCAGCACTCTTTACAATTTCCAGTCTCGCCTTGGTCGCAGGCTTGCTTGGTGCAGCGGTACACCCTCTTGCTTTTCGAGTTGAAATCTCAAAAGTTCCAATCTTCCTAGCAAATTCTATTGTTTCCGTTTTATCAAAACCTAAGAGTGGGCGGTGTATGGGATACTTAACTGCAGCTTCATCCAAAACTCTCAGATTGATAAGTGTTTGGCTTGCTTGCTCCCCGATCGCCTCGCCAGTAACTATGCCCTCAGCTTTTTCGATATCCGCTATGCGTTCAGCGATTCGGTACATCATGCGTTTGCATAAAATACAAGTAAATCTACTCGGAGTTTCTCTCACGAAGGTTTCTAGGCTCTTACCATAGGGCACAATATACATTTTTCTCGGATACCCAATTGACCATTCGAAAAGCCTCTTAGCTGTTTCCAAAGCCTTGATTGTTGCCGCCTCGTCAGTTAATGGTGAATTGTCAAAATAAACTGGGATAATGGAACATCCACGTTTCATCACAAGCCAACATGCCACAGGCGAATCGATTCCACCGCTTAACAGGCAGATGACTTTTGCTTGAGAATCAACTGGAAAGCCGCCTGCGCCTCTCAAAGTTTCGGTGAAGACGTAAGCTTCAGTATCCCTGACCTCGATGGTAATTGTGAATTGTGGATGCGTCAAATCTACATGCAAGTTTCGCTTATTCAGGCTTGTTAGGATTTGTTTCCCAACTTCCTTGCAGATGTCCACACTTGAATATGCATGTTCTCCGACTCTATGGCAACGGACTGCGAAACTGCTTTCGCTCTCGATTGTTTCAGCTGCCAATTCCACGGCTATTTGCACAATCTTATCCATGTCGGAGGTGGTTTCTATGGCTGGCGAAACTGAGGAAATGCCGAAGACTCGTGTCAGTCTAGAAGCTGTATCTTGAGCCTTCTTGGTTTTTATGTAGATTCTGCCACGCTTATGTACGATTTTCTCATATGCAATCTCATAATGTTTCAAGACGTTTTTCATGTTTTTGAGTAGCAGTTTTTCGTAGATACGTCTCGTCCATTCACTTTTTATGCCTATTTCTCCGCCGAACCGAACAATTACTGTATTAAGTTGCGTTTACTAATCCCATCCCCACATCGGTAAGCTCTGTAACATGCGTGTGAGATGAACAGATTTAACGATTATGTCATGCTAATCTTCTTTTTCCACTTATCATCGTCAAACTATATCTGAACAGGACTCAATCACAATATGCTTGGTCCGTAGAAAGGGTACTCTGGGAACGCTTTACCATAGTATTTGATGAAAAGAAATGGCGTAAAGCAAAAATGATGTTTCCGCCATACGTTTACTCATGACCAACTCTAACATAATCTTTCTTGGAACTGGCGGCGGAAGATTCACAACAATCACACAAAAAAGAAGAACCGCAGGAATACGCATAATGAGTGACGGCTTAAACCTGCACCTAGACCCCGGACCTGGAGCTTTGGTGCACTCGATTGATGAAGGACTGGACCCACAAAAACTTGACGCCATCTTTGTTTCCCACTGCCACCCTGATCATTACACAGACGCAGAAGTTTTGATTGAGGCTATGACGCGGGGCACGACTCGAAAACACGGAATACTAGCTGCTGCCAAAAGTGTCTTAAATGGAAGTAGCACGTGTGAGCCTTCGATCTCGAGATATCATCAACAAATGCCTGAAAAGAAAATCGAGGCACTGCCAAACCTGAAGTTTCAAGTCGGTAACCTAAACATTTCTGTAACAGAAGCGAGGCATACTGATCCGGACGCTGTAGGCTTCAGATTTGAAACTCAATTCGGTGATTTTGCCTATACGAGCGACACAGAGTATTTTGAAGATATGGTCAAATACTATGAGGGTGTGAGGCTTCTCATACTGTGCGTCATGAGACCTGCTGGAAAACCCTGGAAAGGGCATATGACAACAGACGACGCCATGAGAATAGTTGAAGCAACTCATCCTGAGCAGGCGGTTTTGACGCATCTTGGGCTGCAAATGATATTCCAGGGACCTGCAAAGGAAGCGAAACTAATCAAAGAAAAAACAGGAGTTCCAACGGTTGCCGCCACCGATGGAATGCAAATAAATTTCGGGGAAGCCCTGGCTGTCTGCTTGAAGGATACAAAAGCTCAGCAAGATTTGAACACGTTTTTCTGAAGAATTTTTAACTAGAAAGGCATGTATTGTATGCTGAAAAAGGGTGTAAATTGATGCGGATAGTATTGCGGATCGGTGGCTCAGTTGTGGCTTCTCCGTTGAATCCAACTCTAATTGGCAAATACGCGGACATGTTGGAAAGTCTAAAGAAGGAGGGACATGATGTAGCGGTTGTTGTCGGTGGCGGAACCTACGCAAGAGAATTCATCAAAGCCGCAAGAGACCTGGGACTGAATGAAAAGGCCCAAGATGAGATTGCGATTTCTGTTTCGCGCGTTTTTGCTCAACTTCTTCTCAGAAAACTCGAGAGACTAGGCTGCGAATCTATTCCGCTAACGATTGAGGAAGCCGTAAAATGTTTGCACGAAGGGAAAATTGCAGTTATGGGTGGTTTGAAACCGGGCATGACAACAGACACGGTTGCAGCTTTAATTGTTGAACAATCTAGTGCCGATCTGCTCTTGAAAGCCACAGACCAAGAAGGTGTGTACGATAAAAATCCCAGAAATCATTCAGACGCTGTCAAGCTTGACCACCTGAGACTTGAAGATTTAGACCGCGTGTGTGCCGAAGATAAGCATAAAGCAGGGATTCATCAGATAATCGATCCCGAAGCCGTCAAGATTCTAAAACGCCACAGGGTTAAAGTTGTCGTCGTAAACGGATTCAAGCCTGAAAATATTCTGATGGCGACTAAAGGCAAACATGTTGGAACATCAATTGATTAGGTTACATTTGTCTTGTTTGAAGCGCCAAATTTAAATATCGCTGTTGATATCGGCGTTGATATCAATTACGATATCCATGGTGATAAGGCATGTTTCCCCATAAAAGACATTGGATGAGACACACTGCAATGGTTCCCAAGGGCTTCATACGTTATCAAATTCTTGAATCCCTCGGTGAAAAACCCATGTCAGGTTCTGAAATGATGAATGAAATAGAAGCTAGGACGAACGGTCGATGGAAGCCGAGTCCAGGCTCAATTTACCCGCTTTTGGCTTGGCTGCAGGACAGCGGTCATATCAAGGAACTGCCAGAAAAACAAAGTGGAATGAAACGATATGAACTGACCGAAAGCGGCAAAGCTCTACTTGAGGAGCAAAGGAAGATAATTGCAGAACAGAGGAAGAAGATGAAAGATTATGCAAAGAACCATATGGGATTTGGAAAAGAGAGGTTTTTCGGTCCACCTTTTGCCGGTGCATTCATGTCAGGCTTGCCAGAGGAGAAACTAGTTGAGGCAAGGAAGACGATGCACAAGCTTGTGACTGCTTTCTTCGAATTGGGACACAACATAGAGGAGCAAGCATCCAATGAAGCTTTCGACGAAGCTCTGAAACTCTTAAATAGTACGGCTGAAAAGCTTGAGGAAATAAACCAGAAGCTGAACGGTGAGAAGGATGAGTGAAGAAATCATAAGAGCTGAAGGGCTGACCAAAGTTTTCAACAAGCACTTGGTTGCTGTGGATCATGTGAACTTCGAAGTCAAGAAAGGAGAGATATTCGGCTTCTTAGGACCCAACGGTGCTGGAAAGACCACGACGATCAACATGTTAATAACGATTCTGAAACCCACGGAAGGCAAGGCCTTTGTTCTGGACTTCGATATAGCGAAGCAGGACAATGAAGTTAGAAACGTGATTGGTGTTGTGCCACAAGAATATACTGCCGATGAAGACCTGACTGCTATGGAAAATATCCTTCTATGCGCAGATATGTACGGAATTCCACGCCATGTTACAAAAGAGCGTGCTGAAGAGCTGCTAAAACTTGTTGAACTGACCGAATTCAAGGACAAGAAGGTTCAAACTTTTTCTGGTGGAATGCGTCGCAGACTTGAACTTGCATGTGGGCTAATCAACAGACCGAAAATACTTTTCCTGGATGAGCCTACCCTAGGTTTAGATGTGCAGACTAGAACTGCAACTTGGAACTACATCAGAAAGCTGAAGAACGAATACGGCATGACGCTTTTCATGACAACGCATTACCTTGAAGAAGCTGATTCACTTTGCGACCGTGTTGCAATAATTGATCACGGAAAAATAGTCGTTGTTGGCCCGCCCGAAGAGCTGAAGCATAGCTTGGGTGGTGACCTGATAACTTTGAGTATTAAGGAGGATGTAGATGTGACTGAGCTTATCCAGAAAATCGAACATGTAAAAGAAGCCAAGAAGGAAAATGGTTCATACCGAATCAAAGCTGAGTATGGGGAATTGACAACACCCTTAATCATTGAAGCACTACGGAAAAAAGGGTACACTGTGACGAAACTTTCACTTACAGAACCAACATTAAACGAAGTCTACCTAGAATATACGGGTAAGTCTATGCGTGATGCAGAAGAGTCTAGAGAGGCTTTTGCTGCACAAAGGATGACAATGAGGAGGGCCAGGCAGTGAGCGAAATTAACGGAAATTCCAAAAGCAAATTACACGGTATCTGGGCTTTGACAAACAGAGAGCTTAAGAAATGGTACAAAGCTCCTGTAATATTCATGCTTTCTATAATTCAACCGATCATTTGGATGGGTCTGTTAGGAAAAGCAATGAACATAGGTGCTCTATTCTCAGGCGGCACATTCGCACTGCCGCCCGAGCTGGTCAGTCAGTTCACCCCGACACAGCTTCAGGCGCTAGGAAGTTACTTTGCCGGATTGCAGACAAGGATCTTGCAAGACGCGTTTAACACAACTGATTATTTTTCCTTCATGGCTGTAGGCATGATCTCCTTCACAGCTCTCTTTACGACAATGTTCAGCGGTATGTCAGTGGTTTGGGACAGGCGTTTGGGATTCCTAAACAAAGCTCTCAGTACACCTGTATCTAGGGCAGTGATAGTATTTTCCAAAGTTCTTTCTGCAACATTGCGATCAATGTTTCAAGCGGGCATCATAATACTCATTGCTATCGCATTTGGTCTCCAGTTTGGAGCAGGCTTTAACCCAGTTTACGTACTCGGGGTATTCGCGATTATTTTCTTAATTTGCGTGGGCCTATCTTCGATCTTCATTGCAATCACGATAAGATCGACAAGAATAGAAACCCCAATGGCTGTTGTGAACCTGATAAACCTGCCACTGATGTTTGCCAGTAATGCCTTCTTCCCAACCAAGTTCATGCCCGATTGGCTCCAAACAATAGCAAAGGTCAACCCGCTAACCTACACTACCGATGCAGTAAGGCAGCTCTTGATATTCAGCACTGATTGGGCGCAACTTGCTATAGACTTTACGTACGTTGGGATATTTGCAGTGATTGCCGCATCGATAGGCATCGTACTCTCATGGAGATTCTTAAGCAAATAAGCAAGTACAAGAATGAGGAGATGACATTTAATGACGACTATTGTCGAAGCGGTCGACCTCAAGAAAACCTACGTGCTTGGTAAGGTTCCGGTCAACGCCTTGCGTGGCGTGAACCTGAAGGTTGAAAGTGGTGATTTCCTCGCCGTTCTCGGTCCATCTGGAAGCGGCAAGTCGACCCTGTTGAACCTGATTGGAGCCCTGGACAAGCCGACTGAAGGGAAAATGCTGATCGAAGGCGTTGACGTTTCCACACTCAATGACAGTCAACTGGCAGATCTCAGACGTCGAATAGGCTTTGTGTTCCAATTCTTCAATCTTATACCCCGTTTCACAGCAAGAGAAAACGTTGAACTGTCAATGTCCATAGCCGACATAGGTCGAAGTGAAAGGAGAAAGCATGCGGAGGATCTTCTTGACACTGTAGGCTTGAAGGAGCGAATGAACCACAAACCAGCCGAACTGAGCGGCGGTGAACAGCAACGTGTCGCCATCGCCAGAGCCTTGGCGAACAACCCGAAATTTCTGTTAATGGACGAGCCAACAGGAAACATAGATTCCAAGACTGCCAAAGAAGTAATGTCGTTGATTAAGAAGCTCAACCAGGAGAAGGCTGTAACAATAGTTATGGTTACGCATGACCAGCATCTAGCGGGGGAAACCAAGAGAACAGTTCAAATGGTTGACGGTGTAGTGGCTAGGGAGACTTTGAACTGACATGAGATCAAGAGACGTTTTCTCTTATTCTTTCAGTGCAATAAAATTGAGGAAACTCCGTGCAGGTTTAACGACCTTAGGAGTAGTCATTGGCATTGCAGCTATCGTCGCTTTGCTCTCAATTACTCAAGGCCTACAAGATACCATAACTAAGCAGCTTCAAACAGGACTTGCAACTGACACGCTAATTGTTACTCCTGGCAGAGGCTTCAACACTGGTGGAGGAGGCGCGATAGGCGGCACTAATTCTGGTTTTAAGTTGCTGGTAAATGATACACAAACGATCGATAAGCTAGAGAATGTTGAGACGTCAATTGCGATTATTCAAAGAGTAGGCAATGTTACGTTTGGTGAAGCGATCCGGACCACCACTATAGTGGGTGTCGATTTCACTCAGTATGCAAGCATTTACAGCAGCACCTTTGTGCCTGAAAGCGGAGACATACCTCTAAATCCGAAAAACGAAGCGGTTGCAGTTGGGAAAAGGGTAAGTGATCCATGGAAAAATGAGACAATACTCTGCAGCGTAAATGACTCTGTTAAAATTGTCTGGACTAATGCAACTGCACGCCCGCCCAGAGATGAGACTTACGTGGGCAACGTTACGGCTGTTCTCAAAGAGATCGGAGGCTTCGGCTTCGGAGGGCCATCCGATTCTAGTGTTTACATTCCAATTTCTCAAGCTCAAAGTTTCTTTGGAACCGATGAATGTGATATGATAATCGTGAAATTGAAAAACAGTGATAAGACAACAATCGACAGTGTTTCTAAGGCCATAGCTGACACTTTCAACGATCAAGTCTCGGCGATTTCTTCAACAGCCGTGCTTAACATTCTTTCAAATGTTTTCTCAATCATTGGACTTTTCTTGGGTGGAATTGCTGCCATCTCGCTTCTGGTGGCAGGCATTGGCATAATGAACATCATGATAGTTTCACTGATGGAACGTACAAGAGAGATAGGTATACTTAAGGCATTGGGCATGAAAAGCCGAACAGTACTTTTCGTTTTCCTATGTGAATCAGTGATAATTGGCTTGATCGGCGCAGCGGTCGGTATAGCCTCGGGTTGGGTTCTGGCAAACGTGGTTGCAGTATTCTTCGGCAGAGGCGGTGGCATATTCATGGGAAATCAGGCGGGAGGAACTGGTGGAATGACTATCACTCCTGTCTTAACCCCTACGGTTTTCCTAGGAGCCTTCGCTTTCGGCGTAGGGGTTAGTGTAATCTTTGCACTCTACCCTGCTTGGCGCGCTTCAAAACTCAAGCCAGTAGAAGCTTTAAGATACGAATAGAACAATTTCGTATAGAGGGCTCAAGACGTTGGTGAAGAGGCTTTATCCTGACCAACCACTAGTAGGCATAGGTGCAGTCATAGTTCATAATGACAAGATCCTGCTTGAGAAAAGAAGAAATGATCCTGGGAAGGGCAAGTGGAGCATTCCAGGCGGCTTAGTTGAACTTGGCGAAAGCTTGGAACAGACAGTTGTCAGGGAAGTTAAGGAAGAAACTGGACTTGATGTTGAGAAACCAAAACATATCGATATTGTCGACAACGTAGACTTGGACGAAAGCGGAAGGATTCGGTATCATTTTGTAATAATTGACTATCTTGTAAACCTTAAGGGTGGGTTACTTAAAGCTGCAAGTGACGCTGAAGAATTACGCTGGGTCCCTTTTGACGAAGTTGAGAAATTCGATTTAACGAAAACCTTCAAAGCGTTCTTCCAGAGAAACAAAGGAAGGCTGAAGACGTTCAGTTCTAGTCTTTGAAGAAGAGTCTTGTCTCTCCCATCGTCCTAACATCTAACGCTTTTACTTTAACTACCATCGGAAAGTCATGCACAACTTTTCCAAGCGCAAGACAATGATAAGGCGGCAAATCTCTAGCAATTGACCTGACTGTTTCCGCATCCACTCTGGATGCGCGTGAGACAACATCCAGATCGTGTTCATTGGTGAAGTTGAATAGGAAAATGTTGTCCGCTTGACGGTAGATGTTCTCTCGTATTGTGTCAGGCTGATTAGTTATGAATGTGGTGAAGATCCCAAAATGTCGCATGCGAGTTACAATGTCATCCCAATATGTTTCACGCAGATACAAGTGCGCTTCTTCAGCGAAAAGAAAAGTAGCCTTAAGCTTCCAACCTGTCAACTGTTCAACAAGCTTTCCAAGCACATATTCAACAACTATTTGACGGTCAATCGCACCAGTATTTCGAAGATTTACAATGATAGCACCACCATACTCCTTCGCCTTGAACAAACACTCTTCCAACAATGTAGCTTCAGCAACATTATCGGTGAAAAAACCAGAATTGGCCAGCGCGTGATAACGTGAAGACAGTGCATCACGAACATGCTGATTACAGTTCCAATTACGTACCGCTTCACCTAAGTCATGCAAAGTAAGCATATCTCTCTCCTTCAGCGACTGCCAAATCCGTCTAAACTCCCGCGCAGAGGTTCCAGGCAAATGCAACGCATGAATAAGAATACCTAACAAAACATGTAGATTCAACTGTTTCAAAGCGACTTTGAAGTTTTGGGAAGGTGTTAGAACATGAACCTTTTCATGGTATTCATTTCTCTTTCCATCAGAAGTCACTCCTAAACTCAAATATTCGCCATTCAAATCGAAAACAACGACGGCGGCTCCATAACTCACCAAATTCAACATTAGCAGCTTCGATAAATGGGATTTACCTGTTCCTTTCTTGCCTGATATGATGTTCAATCCACCGTCCAAGTGCGAAGCGTCAATTGTCAACAGCGAAGAGTCCTTCGTACCACCCAAGACTATTGGGAACTTGCCATCAATCTTCGCAAGTTTCAGCAATGTCGGAACAGGAAGCTTTTTTATTATTGATTGAGATCGCGAAGGAAGCCATGAGCTACTCGGGCTTAGATTCTCCTTTTCCACAGTAGCACGAATCTTGCAGACAAGCAAACTGGCATCCTGAATATACGTGATGTGCGGAGCAATCTCTAACGGATCAAAATCTTCGCCCTGAATCATTTCCCCACCGTCCGGAAGACTGCGCAACAACTCTTCAAGAACACCTGGAACGCTCGCAAACTGGACATCAATGACCTGCACAATCAAAGCTTTGCCTGCATCTGCATCTTCCACAAATAAATAATCTCCCTTCTCCACACTCTCATTCGGAAAACTCAAAACCTGCAAGATGTTTCCTTCCTTCTTATACAGCTTCATGAGTAACACTCTCCCCTTCCGAACGGACCAAACAAAAGCCTATGCATGTCAGGCCTATCGATGATTCTGAGTCCATACTTGCACACCGTGAAATGCTGCATTGCAATGACTTCATTGGCCGTGAAAGTGCAAAGAATATGCGCCAAACGCAAAGTCTCAGGATAACCTTGTGAAAACACATCATTTCCCAGAAGCTTCTCAACGGCTTCAATCTTCTGCTCAGACGAGTTTTCCTTGCTTATGTCTAGTCTAAAAGCGTAGTTTCCATGGGTCAACTTGGCTACGTAAACGTCGCCTAGCAGAACAGTCGGCGGTTTAGGTTTCAAATCAGCCGTCTCAAGCAAGTAGGGCGGTTTATGCTTAAGTTGCAGATCAGTAATTAGATAACCATTTACCCTGAGGCTCGTCATCTTAGAAAAAGCTAAAACCACATTTTTTCTCTTATTCGCATAAGCCAAAATCTCTTTCATACGCTGTATTGGAGTGTCTCCAGTTCCAGCAGTCAACGAACCGTCGAAAAGGATAAGCCCGCTGCTCATGGTTTTTGAGAGCATTGTCTGTAGCCATCTTTCAAGCAGACTTGCTATACGTGTTGGTATCTGCCAAAGACTTGGGAAGTTCTGGTGACCTTGCTCACGTGTGGAGCTGAAGTATGCTCTTTCCAAAGTGTTGTAGACTTCTGTTTTGTTTTCTTCTGTTATGTGGAATATGAAGGGGCCAAGCCTAGTGTATCTGTAGTTTCTGTTTTGTTTCCAGACGTTCGCGCCTCTGACTGCTATCAGCATACCTGTGCTTGTTTCGCCGATTTTTATGGTTGAAGTGTCACATGCCGTAACTGTAGTTTCTTCGTGTTTGGACTTGAGTGTTATTGGCTCCATCTTCAGCTTCAACGAATGCGGGTGGATTTCGGCGTTGTCGGTTTGTTGAATTGTTTGTTGATTTAGTTGAAAAGGCTGATTCTGCACATGTCTGAGTGAGTGTATGCTTTGTTCTATGAATCGTTGCGGCAGTGTTGTGTCCATGGTAGGTTGTGGAAAGTTATATTTTGGTGTTGTTGTAATAGTGTATTGCTCAATCACCAAGATTCACCAATAGTCAATTGTTTAGGGAAGGCGTATTTAAGTGTTGTGCATGAACAAGATGCGCAATACAATAAACAACATGGTGAAAGCTTGACCGAAAAAGAACCAAAACAACCCATACGAGTAAAAATGAAAATTGGCGAAATAGAATTCGAAATAGAATGCCAAGAAGACCAACTCCAGCCAACTGTAGACAAAATCCTTTCAACAGTGACAGCAAAACTCAAAGAGACACCATTCATGACCGAGAGAACGGCAGCACCACCAAGAGCCGAAACATGCAAAGGCATAATCCAAAAGCTCTGGGAAGAAAGCTGGTTCACGGCTGCCAAAGGCTTAAGCGAGGTACATAGCGAACTAGCAAGACGAGGCTTCCACTACGACCGTACAGCCGTAGCCCACGCACTCATAGACTTAGTGAAAGATGGAATCTTGACAAGAGAAGGAAAACCAAGAAGATACCAATACGCCCAGAAAAGACCCCCGCCATAACCACTTTTCTACCTCTTCGTTTGTCTCTCCTTCAAACTGCAAAATCATATAGATTGGCAATTGACAAGCCTGAACGACAGAACCATGCTGATGAAGACACTCATGTTTTTGATCGCGCAATGCATTGAATTTGCCGTAAACACTAAGACCATTGTGTCTAGTTTTCTAGACATTCTTTTCAGTTAGAACCATTTTTCTGCCTGTCGTCTTCTTTGGTGTTATTATACAAATCTTTACGGCTTGGAGTTCTTTCTCGCGGTTTTTCCCAGGTTTGCTCATGTATTCATCAAAACTTTCAGGGACTCTGTATTTGTCGATAAGTTTCTGTAGATAAGGTATCATTTTCTCCTCATCATCAATGATTTCCACCTTACCAAACACGATCACACTCTTGAACATGGAAGCATCCGATAGAGATTCATCAACTTCAAAACACACGTTGGGATTCTTTCTCAAACCATCCATCTTGAGACCCTTACTGCAGGTATGAAAGAAAATTTTGCCGCTTGAATACACATATCCAACTGGAACGATGTATGTTTCACCTTCAAGAGAAATTCCCAACCTGCCGACTCGTCCACACGTTAGGAATCGGTCGATATCTTCAGCAGTCATCTCTGCAGTCATTTTTCATCAATTTCCTTAATCAAGAATCAGCTTTAGAAGTCTTTGTCCTAATTCTTGGGAGAATATCCTTTTGCATTTGGGTGACGCCAAAAGTTGTGATCTTGTACCTTTCGTCAGCCGTCCTTGTTGCTATCTCATTCTTGACGAGTTCTCCTAGTCGCGTGCTTGCTATTTTGGCACTTTTTCCAAGTCTAGTTTGCAGTTCCTCTTTTAGGGCAGAATCACTTTTCAGCAAGCCTAACCGGTAGCCTACGTAGTTGGCTAAAAGCAGCGTCGTTAAGGTCTCATTATCCGTCAACTTGTTTCTATCAACTAGCAAGTTTGACCCTTCAGGCGAAAAAGCAATTATGCCTTCACATTCTTTGACGAGTTTCTGTAAGTCAACATGTAGTACAAGTTTACTCGAGATTTCGAAAGACGGAAGAAACTCGTTAAAAAACTTGTTTACTGACAGCCAAACTTCTTCAAGACTGCCCGAGAAGATTTCTTCGGCATCCCTGTACTTGATTTGGATTGTTATGTTGTCGGTTTCGCAGGTCAACCCATTTTACCTCTAAGCTTAGCTAGGGTCTCATCTTCAACCCATTTTTCGCCTTGCATCGTTAACTTGAACTCAGGTCTGTTCGGATCCGGTTTGAACACTTGTCCTCGCTTGGTCATCTCGTTTAAACGTGCTGGAACCATGCATTTTATCCCGCTTGACTCCAAGAGCTTTGTTATTTGCGCTGCTGTGTTCTTCTTTTCCTCTGAAGCATACAACGTCAAGCCAATCGCCTCATAATGTGTAAGGTTGCCACGAGCCATTATGACAGGTCCTTCTGTTGTAAATTCGACAACGCCCTTTAACTGGGCTTTTGATGGTGCAATTCTGCTTGAAACAAAGTTTGCAACATTTTCCATGAAATTTTCTGGGAACGTTTCGATTATGCCAAGAACTTCTTGGGGATTCTCGCCCTCAATCACTATCTCGCCGAATGGCGTCTTTACTCGCGCTTTAACTTTCTTCATTGTCCGTCTCCCTTCACACTCAGCGCTTCTTCCTCAGCGAGAATGTAAACATGGCCCGCGTCAGTTTTCCATCTGCGAACTTTTCCTTTTTTTTCAAGTCCCATGAGAACTCCTGCCAGAATGCGCCCTGAATAATCCAAACCATTAGCTTTCAGTGCTTCTTTAAGTTCGTCAATTGTACGTGGACGCCATTTTCCCCAATCTGTTTCGAGGATTCTAAGAATAGCTTCGTCGCAATTTTCTGTCTGCAAAATCTTAGGATATTTTGCTTTGGATGTCTCTTCTTTAGCAGATTCAGATTTGACGGTGAGCGTTGCCACTGTTTTGGGTCTTACAATTTCAAATGCTTTTTGAACGCGTGTCATCAAGCTTGGAAGTTCTTCGATTGTCTTTATGACTTCTTCGCGAGTTCCGCCGAGTTCTATTTCGTACTCGCCTATTTTTGCCCGAAAAGCGAAATTCGTATGTGTCTCTTTGGTGGCTTTATTTTGCATGTTATCCCACATTATAGAATTGTGCTATCGTCTTTAAATTTATGTATTTTGATATATGTCGGACTTCGGAATACTATATTAAATATTAAGATACACTAGTTAGTTTAAGAGCGCACTTCTAGAAAAGAGGGAAAAACGTGGCCAAAAAAGGCATAACCATTTGGTTCTTCAGTTCATTAACCTTCATATCCCTCCTGCACCTAATCGACGCTATCTCTGCTCTCGTTTTCGACAGTGGAACAAGACTTCTACAACTGTATCCCGTCATAGGCGAGAAACTGCAAGTTCTGACACCTGCAACCTACCTCTGGGCAAGTGCTGCTTCAACCCTTATTTTCTGGGGAATCACGTGTGCGATAGCCTTCGAAAACCCTGTGGAAACTTTCTTAAACAAAATACTTGCAGACGCAAAGAAACAAACCAGTATTGAAAATGAGACAGTGCGAGACAAAAGCGAAATTCTTGATCTGATGTACGAAACAATCGAATCCGACAATGAAATTCTGGCACAAGTCAAAGATCTAATGTGCAACGTGCGGGCGGATGTCAAGGACATTGAACCGCTAAAAGAAACTATGGAGAAAGTAAGAACAGAGCTAAGTAGCATGAAGAAGGAAATCAAAAAGATCGAAGAAAACATGCATTTTCCAAATCTGTGCCTAGCCTGCGGAAAGCCGCTACTTCCAGAGTTCAAAATATGTCCATACTGTGGAGAGACCGTGAAAATGCAGTCAACACAAGCAATTGAACTTAAAAACTACAAGTAAAAAAGCAAGTTAGTCGATGTTTTCCCTCAACTTTTCTTTTAGCATTTTACTCACTTGACCAGCATCAATCTTACCTCGGGAATTCTTCATAATAATACCCATCAAGACACCGAAACTTCCTTCGCCGCGTTCCTGAATCAACTTGCCGTTCTCCACAATTACCTTTTCAACCAAAGTTTTCAACTCGTCTCTAGAAACCGTTTTCAAACCAAGGCTGTTGATTGCTTCATGCACATTTTTTCCTTCATGCGCTGATAACCAAGCAACAACGTCCGATAAGGCTTCTTTCGCCAATTCTCCGGAGCTCATATGTTTGAAGAGTTCCCGCATTTGGATCTCTGCGATTATCTCAATATTTACTCCGTCGCGCTTCAGAGCCTTCAAAGTTTCAGTCAGAAACGCTGCAACTATCGTTGGCGAAACTTCACTTTCTCTTATGATTGCTTCAAAAAGCTCGCTATATTCGGAATTCAGAATCTGCGTGGCCAATTTCTGATTCAACTTGCATTCTTTCATCAACCGCTCAAGCTTTTGCTCTGGAAGTTCTGGCAGATTCAAGCTAATTTTCTTAACAAAATCTTCAGTTATCTGCGTCGGCGGAATGTCTGTTTCAGGGTACATTCTCGCTGCTCCAGGTCTAGGTCTCATATAACGTGTCGTCCCATCGGGGTTTGCTGCTCTGGTTTCCTCAGGCACACCTCTTGTAGCTTCTCGAGCTCTTTCCACTACTGCACGAAGTGCGTCTTTAGAATTTTCTGGGTTGTCTGCAACAAACACGACGGCATCTTCTTCCTTACTCTTGACGGCTTTTCTCAGAGTTTCCACTTCTTCCGGTGTCACTCCGTAAGCTGGCATTTCATCGGTGTGGAATATTCCATCCACTCTTCCCCAGAATCGTGCCCTGTCAGCCATCTCTGTTCCAAGCCGAAAATCTGGCAAGAGTTCTCTCTTGAGAAAACCTTTGAATTTTGGAAGTTTCACAGCCAGCACTTGCTGGCTCTTGTCTAATGCTTTTCGAATGACTTTACACTTAGTCTGTTTGAAAACGTCTGTCACATCGAAAAGCTCTTCTCTTATCTCCTCTTCCTTTAGTTGAGTTTTCTTGAGCTCTTCGCTAATCTTTATGAGATTCAGTTGACGTTGAACTTCATACTCCACCGCAAGGGAAACTATCTCAAGTTCTTGAACGCCTTTGATCTCGATTAATGCACCGTTGGGAATGGATACGTTAATGTCTTGACGGATTGTGCCTAAGCCGCGCATGACCTTTCCCGTAGCTCTTAGAATTCTTCCGATTGAAAACGCAACTTCTTCTGCTTCCTTCGGCGACTTTATCACAGGTGCTGTCGCAACTTCTATTAACGGAATGCCTAAGCGGTCTATGCGGTAACGTATGATGTTGCCTTCTTCATCTCCTGTCTTTCTGGCGGCATCTTCTTCCAAGCTTGCATGTTGGATTGGAACGGCTTTTTCCCCGACTTTGATTTCGCCGTTTAAGGCTATGACGCATGTTCTTTGGAAGCCAGTAGTGTTCGAACCGTCAATCACTGTTTTGCGCATAACGTGAACCTCATCGACTGGTTCGGCGTTCATTAGACGGGCTGCTCTTAAGACGATTTCAATAGCTTCCACGTTTAACGGATGTGGCGGTTCTTCATCCATTTCCACAAGACATGAGGTTGAGCGGTTCGCTTCGTAACGGATTTTCACTCCTTTTTGAAACTCGAAGTAGGCTGCAGGGTCTATTTGCCCTAATTCGCTCTGTGTAGGTCTTAATCTGCGCAGAAACGTTATTTCTGGTTCTTCTTTGAAAAGTTCTGGCCTACAGTTACAGAAGAGCTTCGCACAAGTTTTCAATTGCTGATGAATTTCCAAGCCGACTTTCAAACCGATCTTCTCGTAATCTGTGTCCAATTTCATCATCCTCACTCGTTGTCTATTTTATCTGGAAGAGTTCGCGGCGAAAATTCCCCTGCAATGTTGACTTTCAAAAGTTTCTTTGCTTCTTCTGAGCTTTTGGTTTGACCAAAGATCCACATGAGCTTAACGACGGCTGTTTCAGGAAGCATATCTTCTAGAGGGATCACACCTAATGCCAGTAAGTCACGTCCTGCGTCGTAAACGTTCATGTTTACGCGGCCCCAGATACACTGGGAAGTCATAGCCACCACAACATCATGCTTCACTGCATTCTGTATAGGCTCAAAGCAATATTTGCTTACATGACCCAGACCTGTTCCTTCCAAAACTATTGCCTTGTAGCCCTTTTCCACGTACCAGTCTATTAGAGCGGGATTCATGCTAGGATAGAATTTCAGTAATGCAACTTTCTCACTGAACTCAGGTTTCAGGGCAAGATTATTTCCAGAGTTGCGTTTCTCGTACTCTTTTGTCAACATGATTATTTCTTGATTCTGTATTCTCGCTATCGGCGATGCGTTTACGGATTTGAAGGTGTCTCTCCTGCTTGTGTGGCATTTTCTCACTTTGGTTCCTCTGTGAATCGTTATGGAAGTATCTGATGATGTTTCATGCATTGCGAGAACAACTTCGGCGAACGGAGCCTTAGCCGCCGTCACCACAGCACCTGTGAGATTTGTGGCAGCATCCGAGCTTGGGCGGTCTGCTGAACGTTGCGAACCCACGAGGACAACTGGAACTGGTAAGTGTTGTAGTGCAAAGCTCAAAGCGGCAGCTGTGTACCCCATGGTATCTGTTCCATGAGCAATTACAACTCCGTCAACACCTCTGTCTATTTCTTTTGCAACTGTCTTCGCTATTTCTGTCCAATGTTGTGTTGTCAAGTTTTCGCTGAAGAGACTGAATAGTATTTGGGCGTCTATTTGAGCAATGTTGGCTAGTTCCGGTACAACACTGTACAAGTCATTCGCCGTCAAAGCTGGTCGAACGCCGCCAGTTCGATAGTCCACTCGGCTAGCTATCGTTCCACCAGTGCTGAGTATTGCGACCTTTGGCAGGTCAGACTTCTGTTCCGGAAGCGCAGGCGGTGTGAAGGCGGGTTTTGCTCCTTTGCCCCTTTTTTCTATTTTTGTGTCCGAAGTTATGCGTACTCCGATGTTGTAGCCATTTTTCAGCTTTATGACGATGTGTTCTTCGTCACCGTATTCTGAGCGGGGAATCAAAATTCCTTCATAAACTTCCTTACCTTTTGCCAGACGTACTGTGTCGCCTATCTCCACTCCAGCTTTCTTGATGGCTTCTAACGCGTTACCCCTATAACCTGAAGCTTCACTCATGCTCTTGATTCTCCAACATTTTAGACATGTAAACTCCATCATATCGGTAGCCGAATCGCTTATAGTACTGTTTTGTGCCCAAGGCACTTATAACTAGAATCTTTCTTAAATCGTAGTCTTCCTTCGCTATACGTTCTGCCTCGGACAAAAGTATTCCACCGTAGCCTTTGTGTTGCCATGCCTTGGCTGAACGTTTACCAACAGGGACTAATGGTCCATAAACATGAAGCTCACGCACAATTGAGCATGGCTGTGCTCGGATTTCTAGTCTATGCGCTTTCTGGGAGGGAATTCGCAGTCTCAAATAACCAACCAGCACGTCATTTTCCAAATCCTCAACTGACAGGAAGATTTCCTCGCCTTCAGAAGCCGTGTACGATGTGGCTAAGAGTTCTACCCTTTTCGGGTTAGGCTGCACTTTGTCAGCTTCTTTTCGGTGACCTACTTCTCTACAGCGTATGCATCTGCATCTTAAGTCTTGTTCCTTTAGTTTTTGCTGCACTAGTTGACGCAGATTACTCTTGTTAACACCAGCCATAATTAGCGGTGACGGAATGTCACGCTGAACCCGCATAATGCGAATCCAACGTGGAATGATCTTCTTGACTTGGACGATGAAGTTTGTTGCTTCCTCAGTTGTGTAAGGTTTGTATGTGCCTTCACGATACCATTCATACGCTTTGGTTCCCTTTAGAACCAAGCAGGGATAAATCTTGATCATGTCAGGTTTGAAATCCACATTTGTGAAAATCTTCTTGAATGCACGCAAGTCTTCTTGCGCGTCTGAGCCGGGCATTCCAGGCATCAGATGATACACTATCTTTAATCCTGCATCCTTCATTATGCGTGTAGCGTCAATAACGTCTCGGACAGTATGTTTTCTGCCGACCAAGCGGTAAATCTTGTCGCTTGGGTTTTGGACACCCAGCTCCACACGTGTTACACCCATACTAAGCATCTGGTCTACATGGTTTTCCTTAGCCCAGTCCGGCCTTGTTTCTACAGTGATGCCAACGTTTCGGATTCTGCTTGTTTCCGCGTTTTTCTTTGCTTCCTCCAAATTCGCTGTTTGCTTGTTCGTTATGGCATCTAGGCAACGTTGAATGAACCACGTTTGATACTCCAGCGGAGTGGCAGGAAAGGTTCCGCCCATAACGATTAGTTCTATCTTGTCCACATTGTGTCCTATGGCTTGCAGTTGCTCAGCGCGGCTCTCAACTTGCAGGTATGGGTCAAACTTGTTTTGCAGTCCGCGCATAGCAGCAGGTTCAAAGCCAGTGTAGCTTTGGGGAACGCCGAATTGTGGTCCGCCTGGGCAGTAAGCGCATGGCAAGGGTTGTGGACATGGGTAAGGTTTCGTCATTACGGCTATTATGGTGATGCCTGAGATTGTGCGTGTGGTTTTTCTTCGCAAAAGAGGTAGAAGTTTCTTTTTTTCTTGCTGTTTGAGCATGCAGATTATTTCAGAGTTTGAAGGTATCCTTATGAGTTTATGTTTGGCTGCAGCGTGCATTTTGGCGTGGCTGAGATCGTGGCGACTAGGCGAAGGGATTCGCATCAGGGTTTCAATGATTTCTCTGAGGGCTATGTCTGAACTCAATTTGATGGCAGCCATCTATGAACTAATATATGCACATAAAAATATGCTCCGCTGGAATCTAGGGAACCATTCTATTTTCTATGACATTTTTTTGGGGTCTTCTTTCGGGAGTAAGCAAATTTCCCACCGACGATCGTCATTTCTACGGTAGTGTCCTTTATCTTGTCCGGTTTAGTAGTTAGTAAATTATCTGACAAGACTGTTAGGTCTGCAAGCTTTCCAACTTCTATTGTTCCTTTCCTGTCTTCGTCAAAGCTGGCGAAAGCCGCATTTACCGTGTAGGTCTTCAAGGCTTCCTCTGCTGTGAGGTTTTCTTCAGGTAAGCTCTGTCTTGTCACGGCGGCCCAGATGCCTAGCAGCGGATTTATTTTTTCCACGGGGCAATCTGAACCCGCAGCAACAACCAGATTTTCATTCATCAGTGTTTTGAATGGGTAGACCCAACGTGTCCTTTTCTTTCCTAAACGGTCTGCTGTCCAGAAATCCGAGACAATGAAATGAGGTTGAACAGAAGCTATTACGCCTAAACGCTTCATTTTTCTAATCAGTTTTGGATTAAGGACGGAGCAGTGTTCAATTCTGTGTCTGTGGTTTTCTCGCCATTGTCCATTTAAGGCATTTTCGTAAGCTTTCAAAACAGCTTCAATGGCACGGTCACCGATGGCGTGAACAGCTACTTGTAAACCAGCCTCGTGGGCTTCTGAAATGAATTTGTTCAGTTTTCTCTGTGAGCGGAGCATTATGCCTTTTGTTTCAGGTTTATCAGAGTATGGCTCCTTCAGTGCTGCAGTATGTCCACCTAGCGAACCGTCAACAGAAATCTTTACAAAACCTATCTTGAGCATGTCATTGCCAAAACCTGAAAGCATTCCCAGATTGGCCAGTTCTTGGAGAAGACTTGCTGAAATGCCCAAATAGACTCTTATGGGTAGTTTTCCTTCGAAATAGAGCTTTTGGAGAGTGCGAATTTCGTCGGCAGAATCCACGAGCCAGTGAACGCCTGTCAATCCAGCCTCTACAGCATTTTGACAAGCTACGACGCATGCATTTTCCAGTTCCTGAGGGCTTGATTCGGGTATAACTTTGGAAGCAAGATCAATGGCGTTTTCCCGTAGGATTCCATTCGGTTCGCCAGTGTGCTCATCTAGGTCTACTTGTCCGCCTTCAACGACTGTTTCCCTTGTTATGCCTGCCAGTCGGAGGGCTTTGCTGTTAGCAATACCTACATGTCCACACACTCTTCTGAGAAAGATCGGTTTGTCTTTGACGGCTGCGTCCAAGTCCAAGCGAGTAGGGTAACGTTTTTCACTGAATCTCTCTTGGTCCCATCTGCCTTCCAGAATCCACTTTCTTTCTGGATTTTCTTCAGCATAGCTGCGCAGTTTTCGCTGCATCTCTTTTATTGATCTTACTTCTCTTAGATCTAGTGACTGGAGAAAATAACCAAATCCTGTCATGTGGATGTGGCAGTCAACTAAGCCAGGAACTACGGTTGCGCCTTTGGCGTCTGTTACCTTGGTTTTGTTGGTTATGTTTTTTTTGATTTCTTTGTTTGAGCCTACACGTACTATCCTGTCGTTTTGAATCAGCAGTCCTTGGGCTTTAGGCTGTTTTGGGTTTAGAGTGATGATGTTGGCGTTTAGAATGGCCATGGTTGTTTCTAACATAGAGGCTAATCTGAGATAATATGGATAAAAAGTTTGACTACGTGCTTAGACCCAGTTCTGTCCGGGTTTTCTTTGGAGAACTACTCTCTTCTCGTAGTTTCGTTTGTTTCTAACCCTCGGGTTCGGGCTAGTCTTCGGCGTAGCCTGTATTTTGGGAGTTTGACCTCGAACCTTTCCAGCTTTGGAAAGTGAACCGTGAGTCGGCATTTAAATACACCGTTTTATTGAAGAGCCTACAGTAACTCTTAAACCTTTTCTTGTACCATTTCAAATGGTGTTTCATGTAAGGGCGGGGGTCGCCAAGCATGGTCAAAGGCGTAGGCTTCAGGAGCCTATCCTGTAGGGGTTCGTGGGTTC
>CAYHEV010000005.1:0-12711 GCA_964355725.1 uncultured Candidatus Bathyarchaeia archaeon
CGGAATATTCATTGGAATATTCGTTGCCGTTAAATTAAATAATTTAAATATGCGACCTGTCTGATTAAATTTTTCTTCAATTTGATAACACAAATCGACTCTCGAAGTACCTTCAGTGTACCATTTATACATAAATATCAATAAATCATCACTCAATAAACTAAAATTATAATTATCTGTATCTTCTCCTTTAATCTTTGATTTTATATCCATAATCAGGCTTTGGTAGCTCAAGTTCCTCGATGAATTGCTGAGACATGTTGTAGTCGTAATGTTGACCGCAATGAACGAAAACTGATGGAATCTTCAGTTTTCGCAAGGCTCTTATGACAGGGGCCATCTTCACAATCTCTGGACGTGTACCAACGACGATCATTACAGACTTCATCATGTATTCACTGCCTAAGATCTGAGTACCCATTCACTTTTAATGTTTGTCAATAATTCCCAACCCTTAATGTCAAAGCTTAATTCTGAATATTTCGACAAGGTTCTGACTTCTAATCAGCCATTTGAATAATAATCGTTAGATTGCGTTAGTTCTTGTGACGTACAAAGCGTCTTACTTCACTTTTTGGTTTATGTCTCAGTAGAATTGATTTCGGAGATGAACAAATGCATCTATTAGAGAACAAGAAAGGATTAAGCGTAGTAGTGACAACATTAATAATCCTGGTCGTCTCTGTTCTATTGGCAACAGTTGTAACTTTCTATGCCATAAACGTGACAACGACAAGAGTGCAAGAAGAATCACTATTCTTATCCAAACAGCATGTCTGGTATAACACGACAACAGGATGGGCTGAAGCCGCAATAGTCATGGTAAATACAGGAGGAAAAGACGTTGTTCTTGACAAAATCTCGGTACGCGGGCAAGATTGCCAATGGTCAAATATATACTATTGGAGAACCAACACTGTGACGATTTCAGAAGATCTGAACGTTACTCCGACAGAAATGACTGGCGCGAGTTTCGATATAGTAGTTCAAAACCAATCAAGGTCTTTCACGCGCGCAGACAACGATTTGACGCTGAAGTCTGGTTGGACAATCGTAATTTACATGATGAGACCAGATAGTATATCGATGAATGACGTTGGCTTAACAGTTGGCATCACGTCTTTCACGTCAAACGCTCAGTACTACAAAGAGGCTAACGTTGAGGCTGCACAGTAATCACATTTTCCTTTTTCTGTGACTGGCATCTCATAACGCTTAAGTCTTCTTCAGGTATCCTTCTCTAGGCTCATAAATTGTTCCTTCGCGCAATAATTGCCCAATGAGGCGTTCTGCTTCGCCTTTTGGGACTTTGTATTCCGTTTCCAATTCACTCAGCAGTGCTGTTTTTTCAACGAGACCCGTTTCTTTCTCCATTTCAATCAAGGCTGACAAGATTATTTGCAGCCTGTCCCTCATGCTTTTTGATTTTCCAGTCATTATAATGTCTATGTCCATCTTGTACGAGGATAGATCTATGCCGACTTCTTCGAGAGATCGTTTCATTATGGTGATGGCTGCTTCTGCATCTTCAGCCAAGACTTCTTTTCTTAGAGATACACGCGCCCTTGCTTCAGCTATACGCACAAGTGACTCAAGCTGCCGCGCGCATATGGCAACCGGAGAACCTTCAGCTTCGCTTGCGGAACGCATTGCCAAATAGAAATCATTAAGCCGCTGCACTGCTGTCTGGCTTAGAGTTGGCCTAACTCCTTTCGCATAGCTTACATACTTCCGCAGAAGCTCCAAGGGTATCGGTGATTCCACAGGACTTATGCCTTTTCTATGAAGCTCAAGGATATGTTCGGACATTTTGCTGTCGGTTTCTTTGTTTGGTACATCCTTTAGAACGAAAATCAAATCAAATCTTGAAAGTATAGTGACAGGCAACGATATGTTTTCAGCCACTGTACGATGCGGCTCATATCTTCCCAAGGATGGATTGGCAGCTGCAAGTATAGCAGTTCGAGCATTAAGCGTTGCAACGATGCCGCCTTTTGCAACCGAAACTGTATGCTGCTCCATAGCTTCATGAATGGCAACTCTATCTTCAGGGCGCATTTTGTCCATTTCGTCAATGCATGCTATACCTTTATCAGCCAATACGAGCGCTCCAGCCTCAAGGCTCATTCCACCTCCCTTCTCTCTTATAACAGCAGCAGTCAAGCCCGCGGCAGTCGTACCGCGTCCCGAGGTGTACAGTCCACGAGGAGCGACTCTCGCCACGTACTGCAAGAGCTGGGATTTGGCAGTTCCTGGATCCCCTACCAAAAGGGCGTTTAACTCTCCTCTTATCGTTATGTCTGGAAGAGTTTTGGAAACTCCACCGAAAAGAAGGTACATTACTGCTTCTTTTACGTGCTCATCTCCATAAATCGAAGGTGCAATTGAACTTATGATTTTACGATGGATCAATGGATCTTTTGCAAGTTCAAGAATTTTTTCCTCTTCTTCAGGTGATAGAAGCGTAGTTTCAGGTTCTTTCCCCAAAACTTCAGTGGAATCAGCATCTAAATGCAAGATGAACGTGCGAAGTTTTCCAACTCTTGGGAGCGTCGGTGCCAATGCACGAACTGTTGCGACGACAGAGGTATGATCACCTGGTCGCGCAATATCAACGATTTCACTACCGACAAGCTTAATCAGTAACGTTCGAGGAAGCTGCCCTGGAGGGAGATCTTCTGGTCTCTCTTGGATGCGAAGTTCTTGAGAGTCTACAAATGTTGATTCATCTTGAACGAATTCAAAGGCTGAGTCTTTTGATGCGCAAGATGGGTTGCTACATGCAAATGGTGCCCTTAGAAAAGGTCCTGTCTGGTTTACAGCCGTTATCTCGCCACATCTTCTACATTTAAATGATGCCTGCATAACCATAGGTCTAACTGGGGTAGAGCGTACGACGATGCCTTCAACCATTACTAGTTTTCCGATGTGAGCTGAACCCAGTTTTCGTAGTTGCGAAACTTCTAACAACCGGACAATTCTGACTATTACTGTTTCATTCTTGTCAGCATATTCCGGATCTTCTATCTGTAATTGTGCGTAAGCCGCGTTGTCAGCGTGCTTCAAATACTCGTCTGGTTTTTCCAAAATCGCCTCTGCAATCATCTGGTCAAAAGCTACCAGATCATCAAAATCAACGGTCAGCGATAGTTTACCCGACACTGCCAACTGCGAAATTCTCTGCCGATATTTTTCTGTTTTGAATAACTCTTGGAAGCGCTCTTGAGGGTCTATGACTTCCAACTCTTCAGTCATTTCTCTTTCTCCTCAAATTCCAATATCTGATTTCTCCATTCATGGATGAGTCTACAAAGCTGTTCATAAAGAGATCTCTCCTCGCCTGAAAAATTCTTCAGGGTTTGTTCTGTTTGAGTTGGAGCAGATGCAAGAGAAACAACTTTCTTTAACCTCGAATTCACGATGTCCTGTGTTAGACGCCTGACCCTTTCATAGTCCAGCATTTTCTCGGGGGTTCTTGCAACCTCTTCCTTTAATTGTGCAATGTATCTTCGAAGTTTCGGATAAAAGTCGTCTGGTACGCTTGAAATTTGTCCACCGGTAAGAGCACGTTCTTTCCATTGAATCTTGTAAAGTTTAGCCGTATCCAATAGTTGTTCTTCTCGAAAATGCACAATTCCTGATTTTTCGAGATCACGAGCTATCCAGTAGTATGTTTCATACTCGTTCCCTTCTTCAAAAGGACCAACAGTCAATCCGGCAAGCTTGACTTCTGGAAAGTTTCGGTTTGCAGTAATTCTTACAAGTGAATTTTCAAAACTGAAATCGAGATTCTTAATCGTTACCGATGCTCTCGTCTGAATTCTTCTTTCCCCCTTCTGAGCTGTAAACTAGTGAACAGAGAATATAAGAATTGTAGTTGAAAAAATGCGACAAAAGATCTGGACATTCTGGACGCATCGTTCAACGCATATCTGCATGACCAAAAGAACTTGTTTTTCATGGAATATACAGGTCAGGTTGAAAGTAATGTTTAAGAACAAGACCTTATTTTGGAGTTTACAAATGTAAAGGTGAAGGAAAATGTCAGAGCAAAAAGGCAGTCTCTTTGAAGAATCATTGAAACCACTGAAAAAAGCGGCAACAATACTGAAGTTGGAACCTGAAGTTATAGACGTCCTGAGTAGTCATGAACGAATTTTGACTGTTACCATTCCGGTGAAGATGGATAACGGAAAAATGAAGGTCTTCACAGGCTACCGTGCACAACACAACACAGCAAGGGGACCAGCAAAAGGCGGCATCCGCTATCACCGTGGGGTTTGTCTTGACGAAGTTAAATCATTATCGTATTGGATGAGCATCAAGAACGCTGTCGTTGGCATTCCTTATGGTGGTGGCAAAGGCGGAATCACCTGTGATCCAAAGGAAATGTCAGTGGGAGAACTGGAACGATTAACAAGAGGCTATGCAGCTCAAATTGCAAGGTTTATTGGAGTAGACAAAGACGTACCTGCACCAGACGTAAACACCACAGCGCAAATCATGGGCTGGATTGCTGACGAGTACTACAAAATAATGGGTGAAATCCTCCCGGGTGTAATCACTTCAAAAGCACTGAGCATTGGCGGTTCAAGAGGACGAGACAAGGCAACTGGCCGCGGAGGATTTTTCACGACGCTAGAAGCCGTCAAGGTCTTGAACGTGCCTTTCAAGGATGCTCGTGTTTCCATTCAAGGATGGGGTAACGCTGCGCAACCAATGGCCCAATATCTTCATGAACTAGGCAGCAAAATAGTAGCAGTGAGCGATTCCACCGCCGGCGTGTACAACCCAGAAGGAATGAACCCAATGGCACTCATAGAGTACAAGAACAGGACAAAGAGCGTGAAAGACTTCCCAGGAGCCAAACCAATCAGCACAGTAGATCCGATCACTACAGACTGTGACATACTTGTTCCTGCAGCGCTAGAAACTCAAATAACCGAGAGAAACGCTGACAAAGTCAAAGCGAAACTCATAGTCGAGCTGGCAAACGGACCAACCACTCCAGAAGCAGACAAAATACTATTCGAGAAAGGAGCATTTGTGATTCCAGATGTCTTAGCCAACGCTGGAGGCGTTACAGTAAGCTATTTCGAATGGGTCCAAAACAGGCAAGGCTACTACTGGAGCAATGAAGAAGTTGATGAAAAACTGAAACGCGTTATGACTGAGGCTTTCCATGACGTTCATGAGACTCACAAACAATACAAAATAGACATGAGAACAGCCGCTTACGTTACAGCCGTAAGAAAAATCGTTGATGCGATGAAAGCTTTAGGTCGCATCTAGCTTCCCCCACTTTCTCGTTTCTGTTAATGCGAAAACGTCAGACTCGGTTCTGTTTTGCATTTTACCAAATTGGGTTTTTTGCTGAAAGCATTTATTAGCGCTTCCGATTAAGAGGCAATGAGGGAGACAGTTCTTTGAGTTTTGAAATGTGGACTGAGAAATACAGGCCAAAAAAGCTGAACGACATTGTCGATCAAAAGGAAATTGTTGAACGCCTGAAGAGTTTCGCAAAATCCAGAAATGTGCCACATTGCATCTTTGCAGGTCCGCCTGGGACTGGAAAAACCACAGCTGCACTTTGCTTGACAAGAGATTTGTTCGGCGAGGTCTATAGAGAGCATGCTATGGAATTGAACGCAAGCGATGAAAGAGGGATTGATGTTGTCCGAGAGACTGTGAAAACTTTCGCACGGTCAAAGTCGATTGGCGAAATTCCGTTCAGGATCATGATCTTGGATGAGGCGGATAACATGACGTCTGACGCTCAGCAAGCATTGAGGCGGACAATGGAACGTTTTACGGAAACTTGCCGATTCATCATGTGTGCAAACTATAGTGGGAAAATTATAGAGCCTATTCAATCCAGGTGTGCTCCTTTCCGTTTTGCGTATTTGCCCAGAGAAGAACATGACAGGTATTTGAAGCAAATAGCGGAGAAAGAAAATGTGAAACTGTCAAACGAGGGTTTGGAGGCTGTTTTTGAGGTTTGCGGAGGGGACCTGAGAAGAGCGATTAACACTCTGCAAGCTGCGGCTTCTTTGAACAAGCTCGTCGACGCAAAAGTTGTCTATTCAATAACTGGAAAAGCCAACCCTGCAGACGTGCAAGAAATGCTGAAAACTGCTATTGGAGGCGACTTTCTGGAAGCTCGAAAACAGCTACGCGATATGATCCAAAAATACGGAGCAGCTGGAAGCGACATAATCAGACAGATTCACACGGAAATCTTCAGGGCAGAGATTCCTGAACCATGGAAGGTGAGGCTGGCTGATATTATCGGCGAAATAGATTACAGACTTGTTGAAGGCTCAGATGAAGAGGTTCAACTGAGCGCACTACTAGCTAGACTCGTGGAAGCTGGTTGCGACATTAGGAAAGCATGACCAGGTGTAGACTTGTGTATGCTGCTTGGACAGTGAAGCACAAACCACAAACGCTAACTGAAATTGTCGGAAACAAGGAAGCAATCGGAACGCTTGTTGACTGGATTAAATCATGGGAAAAAAGTGTTCCAAAAAAGAAATCCGCCCTTGTTTACGGGCCGCCTGGCATAGGAAAGACAGCCACTGTTGAAGTTTTGGCTCACGATCTCTGTATGGAGTTTGTGGAAAAAAACGCAAGTGATTACCGAACGGAAGACGCCATAAATCGTTTTGCGGGTTTAGCTTCACGATATGGTTCACTGTTCGGTGTGAAGAGGATGATTCTTCTAGATGAGTTGGATGGGTTGATTGGCACGGCAGATAAGGGTGGCGTAGGAGCAATAACCGACGTTGTGAAGACTTCGCAGTCGCCGATAGTGTTAATTTCTAACACTGCTTACGATCCGAGGTTCACTAATCTTCGCAATTATTGTCTTCTTATAGAGTTTAAGAAGCCGCCTGTTAGTGAGGTTACTAAATATCTGAAAAGAATATGCGACCGCGAGGGAATAGAAGCTGATGAGAATGCCCTGAAGTTTATTGCTCAACGTTCTGAAGGTGACATCCGTTCGGCTGTTAACGACCTTCAAGCCCTAGCTCAGGGCAAGAAGAGCTTGACTTACGCTGATGTTTCTTGGCTTGGATACCGTGATAGACAAGAATCGATCTTCAGTGTATTAAGGATGATAATTTATGGAAAAACATGTATGGGCGCAAAACAAGCGATGAACATGGCTGACGTGGATGTTGACATGCTTTTTGAGTGGATATACGAAAATGCTCCCGCTCATCTGACTGACACACATGATCTGGCAAGGGCAATGGATGCCCTATCGATTGCAGATGTTTATCGCGGCAGAATCCGTATGTCGCAAGATTGGAGTTTAACACGTTATGTTATTGACTTCATGACCGCGGGTGTGGCAATGGCTCGACAGAACTCCAAAACTCAAGGTTGGATACCTTTCAAGTTTCCTACCCGCATACAAATGCTATCGAGATCCAAAGCTGACCGCATAATCAAGCTGAATATTGGTCGGAAGATTAAGCGCAAATGTCATATGTCAGCCGTTAGGGCTTCTAAAGAGGTTTTGCCATACCTGCAAATTATATTCAAGAACAACGTGAAAATGGCTGCTGGTCTTGCGAAATGGCTTGATTTAGGCCCGGAAATGGTTACATATTTAGTTGGAAACGAGAAAAATGCTGGAAACATCATCGAATTATTAGGTTAAGAAGGGATATGGGTTTTTTGTTTTCGTGTTGCAGTTGTACTAACTGAGCCTAATGAATCTTGCTACCTTCTGCAATATCTTTTTCTGGTTGTAACAAAACAACATTGCTCTTATTGTCTTCAGCAGCGAAAACCATGCATTGCGATTCGACGCCCATAAGTTTACGGCGCTGAAGGTTCAATATAAAGGCACATTTCTTTCCCACAAGTTCTTCTGGTTTGTAATACAGCAACAGCCCAGCAACTGCCTGTCTCTTCTCTGTTCCGAAATCAACGATCATTTTTATGAGGTTTCGTGATCCTGGAATCTGATTTGCCTCCACTATTCTTCCAATGCGCAAGTCTAGTTTTTGAAACTCTTCAAAGGGGATTTCCATCTTCACGTTCACCTTTCCAGGTTTTCAAGCGGGTACAACTATTAAGTTTTACGTGTTTTCCTTTTCAGCTTGATTTTTTCGACGGTTCTTGTAACGCCCGCCCAGCCTTCGATAGCCTTCGAATGCACTATTTCGAACGCTTCCTTCGAATTCAATCCAAATAGATCCATTCCAGTAGCTTTTCTTGTGAGAAAAGTTGCCGCGTCCAAGACTTCGCCGTTTAGTCGCGAATCCATCAAATCAGCCAAGTGACAGATCAAAGCTTCAATCGTGCGTGGTTTGATTGGACCATAATCTCCGTGATGCGCAGATACGATGTGGACTAGCTCTAAAGGAAAACCTCTACGAACAAGTTCCGATGTTGCAAGAGACAGATGATCTAAGTAATCAGCCAAGTTCGTTGAACTGTAACCATTGTTCTTGTTCACAGCGTAGGTTACTGTTTTGAAAATATCATGAAGTAAAACACCAGCCACGACAAGGTCTCGGTTTACTTTTCCACTATAGATTTTCTCCACGGAATCACACATTGCTAAAGCAAGATTTGTTGTTGAAACAACGTGTTCTATGTAGCCGCCTTGATAGCAATGATGGTGTGACAAACCTGCTGGCGCAAGATCAAGAGACAAGCGTGGATATGTTTTGCCGTCTATCTCAAAAGTCGTGTTCTTCAATAATTCGACAACTTTTTTCCGAAGTTTCTCATCGCTAATTTTGTTCGTTAACGTTTTAATTTCTGCATTAAGCATTGTGTTTCACTTACAACCTATTCTGCTACCGAGCCAATATTGATTTTTCGTTTTTCACTCGTCGCTATGGCGTGAGCTCTTAGAAGTGGTTCAGGAATATGATGGTCGCGTATGCAGTGCTGGGTTACGTTAATGGCAGTCTCTAGTGATATCATGTGGCCTATGCTCACGTAAAGTGGTTTGGTCTCGGGCTTTGTTTTAACTGCGGCACCAATGATTTCCCCATTATGATTTAGAAAGGCAATATCTCGGGATTCGTCGTTCTCAATAATTTCACCAACCAGTTTACGTTTAGCTACGCCAATCGTTGGCTTTTTTATCAACAGCCCCAAGTGACTTGCAAACCCGCAACGGTAAGGATGTGCAAAACCATGCCCGTCAACAAGAAAAATGTCCGGCTGCAAACGGAGCTTTCTAATGGCAAGGATGGTCGGCGAGAGTTCTCGAAAGGAAAGCAGAGTTGGAACATATGGAAAACGAGTTCTACAGATGACTCTTTCAGATTCCAAAAGTTCTAGAGAATCGTAATCCAAGACTGTAACTGTTGCGATGGATTGATCATTAATATAGACAACATCCACACCAGCGACTAAACGAATTTTTTCTGGAAGCCTGTCTTTGAAAATGATTTTCTTAGACAGGTGCATCTGCGTTCTATGAGCTTTTTCAACAGAAAATTCCGAGAGCGCGACGACCTTGTCCATGTGGTTCTGCTCTGTTAGTCTTTTGGGCTCAGTTTTTCTTTCTCAGGTACCTCTCGAATTGTTTCACATATTTCTCTAAAGTGTTTCGCCGCATTTCCTGCGTAACATCCCCCCGCGTCGCTTCAATGACCCTTCTGGCAACATCGCATTTTCTTCTCAGACCTGGAACTAACATGTAGACTTCATCCAATGCCATGAGCCCAATGTATATTTCATCCATTGTCTGTAGACATTTCTCTCCCTTTTCTACGTCTCCCTCACGTAACGCATCTAAAGCCAAACGTCTGCATTCGCCAATGACATCCGCCAATCCAAGCGTGTAGTCAATTGAAGGCACATTAATTTCACTTGGCGCAACGAATTGCGAGTCTTCAATTAGCCCTAGAAATATGTTTGCCTCTGAGTACTCTTGAAGCGCAGCGCTGAACAACCCGCTGTAGATAATGGCCGGGTATTTGGTTGATAAATCATGGAGTCGGGAAATGATCCCTTTTGCTTTTTCAACAAGTTTTTTCGCTTCCTTTGACTTTTTCTGGTGAATCAGAAGTATTGCTTGCTTGGAGAGACTTGTTGCTTTTCGCATGTCATTTTGAGCAGTTTCTCGCACCTTTTCTTTTTCTTTCAGCTCTTTTCTTATTTCTTCTAAAACAGCTTTCAGAGATCCCATAAAACTTGCACCTGTATAGGTTTAGGATAGAGACAAACAAGTATTTTATTATATTCTAGGAGGCAAGGAGAGGAAAAGAAGGAGCAGGTGGTTCCTGTTTCTTGATGGTTGCTGCTTACTCTGCTAATTCTGGTTCATTCCACTTGTCGATGAGCAGCCTGTTGCTTTCTCCGACTTTGAAAGTTACTCTTACGAATGTAGAGTTTGATCCCTTGAATGGGAACATGCTGTCTTCCGCCAAGGCCTTTGGCAAGTAGATCAAGTATTTGCCGTCTTTTCTTCTGAAGAGTCGCCCTCTTCCTTCGCTAACCATTCTTGTTGAAATCCCAATCCAATTTTCGGTTTAAGGTTTCCATGTGGATATGTCGTTATTTAAGCCTCATTTTCATTGAATTTAGAACGTAACAGCAATTTCACGTATTCTAATAATAAGACTGAACCATTTGAAACAAATTGCAGTTCTATCCAAATCGTATAGCTTTCCTCAGTCTACTTAGCAAGACAACACGACTCTCCTCAGATTCATTGAGGATGTCATAGCCTGTTTCCTGAGAAAGTTGTGCTGCAAACGCGCGAATTTCCTTATGACTTGGCATGTTCTCATAGCTCAAGCGGAGTCTGGAAAACCCAATATGCATGTAGGCTTTCGGTTCAACATAGGTCGGGTTGGCCCTGTCAATGAGATCGGCATAGTCCTTGATGTTTTTCATGTTCAGATTACATACTGATGTTATGCGAATTACTGTTGGGCAGTTGAAACTTGGTAGAAGTGCCAAAGTTTCGTTCAGTTTTTTCCACGCGTTAGGAATTTGGGAGCGGCAAACGGTTTTGAATGCCTCTTCGTTCGGGGCGGAAACGGAAATATACAGTTGAGTTGGTTCTTCACTGAGGTTTGCTAAAGCTGAAGGAACAGTTCCATTCGTGACGAGAAACGCGGTAAATCCTCTACTGTGAAATGCTTGAATTAATTCACCTATGGGTTTATAGAGTGTCGGTTCACCGGTGAGGCTTATGGCTACCTGTCTTGGTGTGAAGGCTTCTCTCAGTTTTCGTTGATCTGCTTCTGGGTTGCCCTTGTAACCGCTTAGAAGTTTGATCTGAGTCTTTATGCTTTCTTCAACTATGTCTTCTGGAGAGTCCCACTTTGGCAGTGCCATTTCGTCCCATTCGACTTGGAGGTCGCCCTTTTGTGCTCTCCAACAAAATAGACATTGCTGTGTACAATAGAATAGGGCAGGAGTCATTTGTATGCATTGATGTGTCTTTATTCCGTAGAATTTTTGTTTATAGCATGGTCTATCATGAACTAGAGCTTCATGTAGCCATTTACAGGTTTTGACCGCTGAATGTTGTCCGATAAGATGATATTTCTGCTTTTTCAGTGCTTGCATTAGCTGAGACGGAGCCAGAGTTTTCAAGGTTCTCACTTTTCGAAACAATGCGGTTGTGGAAGGACAAAGGGGTAAACTGGTTTATGAGAGCGATTTTCAAGTTTCAAAGCAATATTCCACTTTCTGGAATCCGCCAATCAGTCTGGAAACGTCCCGCTTGACTTTTTCTGGCGATTCGTTGTCAATGATTGTTCTCTTGAGTAAATCGGCCACTTTGGTCATTTCTTTCTCTTTCATTCCACGCCTTGTTATTTCACAGGTTCCGATACGGACTACGCAATCAGCAATTATGTTTGCACGTTGAAGTTTCTCCGCTATCACTCTTCCTTTCTCATAATCTCCATAATCGAGGATAACTTGATGGGACTGAGTGAACCCTAAATGTGGACAAACAACCGGAAAGCCACAATCGTACAAAGCTTTAGCCAATGTCTTTGAGTTGCGAATAACTTGAGCTGCATAAGCTCTACCAAACTTCTTCATTTCAGCTAATGCTACAGTTAGCGCTGCGATGCGGTTCCAATGAGCATTATCGACAAAAGCCGGGTAGATCTTTTCTTTCAAAAATTCGCCAAGCTCTTTGTCTGCTAAGATTATGCCTCCTTGAGGCCCGAAAAAGGTTTTGTGAGTTGAACCAAACAGGATCGTAGCTCCTTCCCTCAAAGGATCCTGGAACTGCGCGCCGCCAATAAGTCCTAAGACATGTGATCCATCAAACCCTACCACTGCATCGTTTTCGCGTGCGACTACTATCAAGTCTTTCACCGGATGTGGAAAAGTAATCAGACTTGCACCGAAAATCACGATTTTTGGCTTAACACGCTTTATGGTTTCCTTGGCTTCTTCAACTTCTATGTTCCTGTCTGTTTTCGAAAAGGGAAAAGGAACGACTTTTAGATTAAGGAGACCGGCTAAGCCTTCTTTCCACATTCCAGGGTATCCGCCGTCTTCCGGAGAGAGGCATAAAAGGGTGTCTCCTGGTCTTGTAAGGTTGGCAAGAATGATAAGATCGGCAATATGTCCGGAAAGAGGGCGCAAGTCAGCGGTTTCTGCTTTGAAGACATCTTTAGCCAGCTTCTCCCCGTATTGCTCGATTTCGTCAGTGAAGTGGGTACCCATGTAGAAATGGTCTCTCGCTGTGTAACGATGTGCAAG
>CAYHEV010000005.1:12721-44240 GCA_964355725.1 uncultured Candidatus Bathyarchaeia archaeon
TGAAAGAAGCCCTCTGGCAGTGGGGCTCATGATGTTTTCGGAGGGGATGAGATTTAGGCATTGTTTTCCCCGCCATTCTTCATGTTTCTTGACTAGGTCTAGCAACTCATTAATCATTTCAGATGCCTCATAGGTTAGGCACTATTGACTTCACGCAATTTAAACCATTTTCTGACAAGGCTCTGGAATGATCGCATATCATGACTCGAAGTCAATGCTCTTTATGTTACAAAAAGGCAAAGTTTAAAATCACTTCCATTGGAGATGTCTCCCGCGAACCCCTTTTTTTCTATTTACTGATGGCTGTGGGGGGTAAAGTTTTATCCAACCAACAATACACGATGAATGAATGCATATGGCATAAACCCAACCACCACACATGACGGCTGCAACAGTGGTTGTGAACAAGACAGTAAGCAACTCAACATAGAGGGGTAAATTAACGAGGAAATATTACCCCTAATGCGCTGTTATTCTGGTTTCGTGGTGTTTGAGGTTTGGCTTTCGCCAGACTCCCAACGATCTGAGCAAGGCCGCGCGCTTCTTCGATACCCTAGTTGTCGAATGGCTTGATCGCGTTGAAGAATTCGAGAATTGAAGAGAAGTCCTATATTCGAATGGCTAGTTATTTGTGACCCATGTCAAATGCATTCGTTGCCGCAATCCCGTTTGAACTGCTAGGAACGATTGTCATTCTGCCAGTGCAGATCAATGGCAGAGCACTGTCGTTCGAACTTGACAGTGGCTTCGAAACGAACACCCTCGACCGCACTCAAGCCACACAACTAGGGCTCCAACTGACTGACGAGCAAGTTGTGAACGCGCCAGGCGGTTCAGTTGAACAATCAAAAGCGTACGAGGTTGCCTTGAGTCTGCCTGGTGTCAAGATCCCGGCTCAGACTATGACTGTCGTTCCGCTCGGGCAATTCTCTCCAATTTTTGGCCATTCAGTGGACGGTATTTTGGGGTTTGACTTCTTCAATCGCTTTGTAGTCGAGATAGACTACGAAGCACAATACCTTCGCCTCTACAATCCTGAAGGCTATGAGTACTCTGGTCCAGGCGAGTCGATTCCAATTTCGCTTGGGACACGGCAACCATACTTGCACGCGAACATTGTCCAACTTCGTCGGGGGACGGTTAGAGGGCGCTTTGAGCTCGACACTGGCTCAATGGACGCGCTGTGCATGACCAGCCAGTTTGTAGATGCTCATCATCTCATTCCACCAGACCACCCACTTTTGCAGCTGCGCGGCATTAGCCTGGGTGGCGAAACTCTAGCGAGACTTACCAGAGTTCAGGCATTGCAGATCGGACAGTTCAGGATCGACTGGCCCGTAACAGGCATCGTGACAGAGGATGTCGACCGGGCTGGACAGATAAGCGGTGAGATCTTGCGCCGATTCAAAGTCGTTTTCGATTACACTCGCAGACGAGTAATACTGGAAAAGAATCGACACTTTGCCGAGCCTTTCGATTTCGATCGAAGCGGTACTTTCATAATCAGCGAAGGACCGAGCTTCAAGGTTTTCAAGATCGTGCAAGTGTTCCAAGACTCACCTGCGGCAGAGGCTGGACTCCATGAAGGCGACGTGATCAAAACAATCGACGGCAAACCCAGCGTTGAATTCATCCTAAATGAGATACGTGAAATGTTCAAGAAAGGCGAACAGCGCTACCGCCTGACCGTCCAGCGGAACCATACTGAAATCCAAGCCGAGATCCAACCACGCAAACTGATCTGAGCGCGCGCATGTACTAAGTAACAGAAGTGCGGAACAATGCACCCCATGGCAGGCTCTTCTCATTCGTATGGGTAAAGTTTTATCCCAAACCCAAATTCATTGGTTATGGATGGCTTGTTGATTTTAGCTCTTTTTGAATTTCTTGTGTCTGCATTGGTAATAGCCGTAGGCCATTAGGCTGCCGTAATAGCTGGATAAGACAATAAAACCGTAGGGCAAAGATACTAAGAATGCGTAGCCGTTCAACATAATGCCGCCAATTACATACAGCAATAAATAGATGTAGAGGCCGAGGGGCCATTTTTCAGGATGATGTTGTGGCTTCCTTTTGGTTGCTGTTCGATACCAAAGGTCATAAGCTAAGAACATTATTGCTGGAAGGGGAGTAATCAAGCGCCCCAAATCGCTATTACCCAGCAGATTCAACAACCAGAGGATAGAAAAGGGAATCAATAGTAAATTGGACACGGGACCCAACTTTGCTTCCGACTGTGTGCGTCTTTGACCCCGAAAAACAAATACAAGTATCATAACAACGTTGAAGAGCAACGAAAAAAGCACTACAAGATTGTCAACGGTATCTCTATACACTGGTTCAATCGCCCAATTTCCTTTTCTTTCGATAAGCTATAGCTTTTCCGCAAAATCAAAGACTAACGCGTTATCATCTCTGTCTTTTCTTGAAATATACCCCTTAGGGCCTTAAGGCAACACATATGGCGAAATCTCCCGCAAAATCCCTCTTTTTTCTCTTGGAACAGTAGGCTTTTCAACTTTGAAGACTTTCAGAAGGCGTGTTGAGTTTTGAATCGTGGTGAACTATAGTTTGAAGAAAGGAACAATCTGGAGCTTCCAGCTCGAATGGAAAGACATCGATTTCGAACGCAACCTCGTAGCCGTCAATCATCCAGAAAAAGGAAGTAACGCACGAATCCTACGAATATCCAAAAAACTCGCAAACATGCTAAACAATCTTCCAAAGAAAAGCCTGAGAGCCTTCGGAGACGGAAGCGCAAAACATTCGAATCAGGATTCTGGAAACAGAGAAAAAACGCCGCTAGAAAACTCCAAAACCCTCGCTTGATAACCATAACCTACCACACACTAAGGCACTGGGAGGCAACAGTAGAATACCACAAAACACACGACATATACCACGTACAACGATTACTAGGGCACAAGAACATACAAAACACGTCAATCTACATAACACTGGAAAACAGCCTCTTCCAAACAGACGACAACGAATTTCACACAGCAGTTGCCAATTCAGTTGAAGAAGCTCGCAAACTCCTGGAAGTCGGCTTCGAATTCGTCTTAGACATGAACGGAATGCGTATCTTCAGAAAGCGAAAGTAAAAGATAACGATAGAAAGTAAAAGGCAAAGTTTAAAATGTTGCCAGTATTAGAAGTGTTCACAAACTCGGGAAGCACGCTAAGAGGGAAAATATTTGGCTAAACGGTTACTCAAGAAATTCAAATTCGTGGGGTTTTTGTTCCTCATTATGGCGTCTGTTATGATGCCCTTTTCATTTCTACCTAGCGTGAAGGCACAGACGAAAATAATCTCAGTGACGCCCACTTCAGGAACAGTTGGAACACTGGTTAACTTGAAGGCTAACATAAGCACGCCCGGTGGTCAGTACAACGTAAAGTTTGAAAACAACGTCGTCGCTACCGGAAGCGCTACAGGATTTGACGTGAATACCACGTTCAATGTTCCTGATGCTATTGCAGGCAATCGCACAGTTTCAATTATAAGCATGGCAACAAACGAGACAGCAGGAACAATATTCACCGTCCTGACGTCCTACTCCATGAACGTCACTACACCAGCGTCGCCAGGACAACTACAGGAAGGCGATTCGGTACCTATATCATTCAATGTAACGGGCGGACATCCGTCTGATACATTTTCTACAAACATAACGATTCAAACTCCCAACAATGCGACAATTGAAAAGTATGAAAAGATACTCAACGTTAGCACCTCAAACACTGGAAACGCCAGCATAACGATGACCTACCCATATGACTTTTCACCGAACGCTAACACCAGTCTTGTAGGCGAATACGAAATATACTCCAACACCACGGCCGCAAATACAAAATTCACAATAGGGTTGACAAATTCAACCGAGTATCATAGGGGTCAAACTGTAGATGTTAAGGCGTTATATTTACCTACTGAAAATATGAGCATTTCAATACTAGGAGGCAACGTGAACTTTTTTGACAATTCCTCCGATAATTTGAGGGCAGACGGTAATGGAGTAATTCATTACACCAATTGGACTGTTCCTTCCAGCGCCTCAATGGGCAGTTATATGATTAACATAACTTCCATTTCAAATCTAACTAGGAAATTGCCTTTGGACATTCAAAACTTCACGGTTCCAGGCTATGCGATTAACATTACGACGAGAAATCTTGCAAAGGCACCAGTATACAACGTAACTCTGCGAGTGTTTGAAAACGCTACTTCCATCGCAAATGAGACAAGTGATTTGAACGGCCTAGTAGAGCAACTAAGACTTGAAAGTGGAAACTACACAGGAGAAGCGTATTTCAAGGATCATAAAGTTGGTGAGGACTGGATAAACATTACCGGGTCAACTTCACTTGATTTTAGCTGCAACCTCACCAGTTTGGGAATTAACGTGACGGATGAAACGGGCATCCCCATACCGGACATAGGTCTAAACCTGGCGTTAGACAATAACACATTGATGGCATTAAGTACAAACATAAGCGGAATTGCAGTTGCATCTTCTCTACTGCCTGATCAAAACTATACGCTGAATGCTTCACGATATGATATGCAATTTAACACTACGACAGTTCTGCAGTTGCCAACAACAGATTGGGTCAACATAACCATAATATGCCCAACGATGACTCTACAAATAACCGTGACTGGCGCAACGGGACAAGCAATCAACAATGCTACAGTGAAAGCCCGCGAAGTTTCTGGAGGCTTTATCAGTGAAGGAAACACGATTAATGGAATACTAGCTCTCAACGGGATTTTTGGTAGATATCTCGTACAAGTTTACATGTATGGAATAAAGCTGAATGAGACGACTGTGGATTTGAATCAAACCGTTGTGAACGTGACTGTTGTCTGTGATTCATATGGTTTGAGCATCTCAATAAAAGTAGTCGACTATTTTGGACAGCCAATCTCAGGAGCAAACGTGACCCTAAAACAAGGTAATTGGCAAGATTCCCGCTTAACCGGATCCGACGGCATAGTTAATTTTACAAACACTATTGGCGGAAACATGCAGGCTGTTGTCTATTTGCCCGGACAAACGGAGCCATACACCATGAGAACCTTCAGCTTCGACAACTCAACGACCCAGCCACTCGAAATCAAAGCGGACAAATTCATGTCACTTGCAGGATTCTTAGTCGAAACAGGTCAAGTGGCGACGACAATGTTAGTCGTGGCCGTTGTGGTTCTCATTCTTTCATTAGAACTCTACAGAAGAAGACGCGCGAAGCTGCAGAAAAGTGAAAGCTAGAGTTAGAATAAGTAATCTGAGGGAAAAAGGTTTATATTAACTCATGTAAGACATACTGTTAGACAAACAAAGATGCAACTGTAGAATTTTGTTAGAAAATGTCAAAGGTGGTTTGTGTATTGGCTCAAGTGAAAACTTGTTCTTCTACCTGCCAATTCTTTAAATGTGCTGAAAACTCTGTCGTCTATCGCCGAGAAGGTGCGTTCTGCAGATTGACCGATGAACAATGCAACATTGCAAACTGTGGATATGCTTTATGCACGAAGAGAAGATTGCTTCCAAGAGGAGTTTGCGGAGAAACAGTGAAGAGACAAACTGTTGAGAAACCTCTAGAAGAGGTTGCAGGTCCGACGGTAAAGCTTCGCGGAAGAGTGCTACGCAAAATCGGAGAAAAAGAGATCTTCTAACATCATAGACAACGGAACTGCAATCCGAGCGAAACTAGTGTTCACAAGTTAGGTAGTGAGTCTTTTCGCTTTCACTTTATTTAGCTGGGATGCGTTTAACCACGGGCGGTTTCACTTTCTTCAAAATTCTGTAGCCACAGACTATGCATTTAATTTCTCCGCCGCGCATTTCCAATTCTTCCGAAGGAACTTTCGCACCGCATCTCACGCATTCATAAACGATTCCGGTTGATGCCTTCTCCATGCCAGTTTCCTCTTCTTACAGAGGAAAGCCATTTTGCTTTTAAATGTTTCCAGACGCAAATATGTTTTGTTACTGGAGAAATTGGGGATGAAGAGGCATTTGCGGGAAATTCTTTCGGGTATTCTTTCTCCAGAAGGCACAGCCAATGTTTACAATTCTTATGACATTGTTGGAGATATAGCGATTATTCGTTTGACAGAAAATTCCAAGAAATGTGTGTCAGCTGTTGCAGAAGCAGTTATGAAAGTCCACAGAAACGTTAATGCAGTGTTTGCTCAGACGAGCCCTGTTGAGGGAGATTTCAGGCTCCGAAAGCTAGAGCATGTTGCTGGTGAAAATAGGACAACCACTTGTCATAGGGAATCTCGATGTTTGTTTGCGGTTGATGTGGACAAATGCTATTTCTCGCCTAGACTTTTCTACGAAAGAATACGTATTACAGGTTTGGTTAAGCCTAGAGAAGTCATTGTGAACATGTTTGCTGGAGTCGGCTCATTCTCGATACTCATAGCCAAGAACTCAAATGCTGAAAGAATCTATTCAATAGATGTCAACCATGTGGCTGTTCAGTGCATGCGAGAAAACGTGAGAATCAACGGAGTTTATGGAAAGGTAATTCCGATGCTTGGAGATGCGAAGAAGGTCATCGAGGAGAGACTCCGCCACGTCGCAGATAGGATACTTATGCCTTTACCTGAAAGAGCGCTTGAATACTTACCCTGTGCTGTACTAGCCCTTAAGAAGAGTGGGGGATGGATACACTATTATGATTTTGAACATGCGACGAAAAATGAGGACCCGATTGAAAAGGTTAAGCTGCGGGTGGCTGAAAGACTAGCAAAGCTAAATGCTAGCTTTGAGTTTCCCCTCTGCCGAGTCATTCGAACAACTGGGCCGAACTGGCATCAAATAGTTCTAGATATCAAAATGAATTTTGGAACGGATGTAAGCGGGTTACCAAACAGTCTAGACGTGTGAGTAATCCTCAGCAAGTAGTAATGCATCTGATGAAAATGTTTTATAGTCTTTGATTACAAAAGTACGTTTGAGGATATGCTATGAAGAAGAAGCTGATGGAGATACTGGCGTGTCCAATTGACAAACATCATCCACTTGATTTGTTGGTTTTTGAAGAAAAAGATGAAGTTGTTGAGGGGCTGATTACTTGTCCAAAATGCTTAAGGTGGTACCCTATACGTGACGAGATCCCTGAGATGTTGCCCGACGAGCTGCGAAAACAAGAAGAGGATTTGCCTTTCTTGAAAACGTGGAAAGAAAAAATCCCAGAAAAGATCTTGCTCGAAGGGAGACCCTTCAGCCTCAAAAAGAAATGAAGCATATTAGCTTAGCTTGATCACTTTGCCAGTCGCTGAGGATTTCAAAGCTGCCTCAGCAATTTGAACTGCCTTTACTCCGTCCATTCCTGTTACCAGGGGTTTCTCTTTCTCCAGTATACATTTTGCAAAGTGTTGCAGCTCAAGTTTCAAAGGTTCTTGTAAAGTAAATCTAGGTTGCACGGTTTCCTTTGCGTTTTCAATTGTCAATTCCTGAGTGATATAATCCAGCTTCATTATGGCTTCGCTGCCAGTCACAACTAAGGTGCGCGTTTTGTATGGTGTCAACCAGTTAGATTCGACGACGGCGCTTTCTCCGTTCTTGAAAGTGAGCATTATTTGAGCGTAATCTTCAAATCTGGTGTGTTTCATGCTTCCGGTTTTCGCGTAAACCGCAATCGGGTCTTCGTTGAATATGAATCTCATGACGTCTAAGTCGTGAATTGCAGTGTCCTTGACTACTCCTACATCACCTATTCTTTCAGGCCACTGGGAAACCCTCTTTGCCGTGGCACACACTGGTTTCCCAATTGCCTTGCTTGTTACTGCTTTTCTAATGTGCTGCAGTCCCGGGATGAAACGCATTAGAAACCCGACTGTAAGGTGTAATCCTTCTTTTTCGGCCGTTTCCAACAGTTCTTTCGCCTGTTTCACGTTTGCGGCCATGGGTTTTTCGACTAGAACGTGTTTTCCAGCTTTCAAAGTCTTCAACGCTTCTTTTGCAAGACTCGTTGACCATGTGCAGACGCTAACTGCGTTGATGTCTTTGTTCTTCAGCATACTTCTCAGGTTTGAGTAAGGTTTTGCATTGAACTGTTTCGCGACGCTTCTGGCTCTTTCAGCGTTTATGTCGCAGACGGCGACCAGTTCTGTTTCTTCTAGTTCTTTGAAGACTCGCGCGTGGTTTTTTCCCCAAGAACCTGTTCCAATAACTGCCACACCTAATTTCTTCATTTTGTCCAAACTCCTCTTCCCAACCCACGATATACAATACCTTCCTTTTCAACTTTGTCAGGTTCAGCGATTCCTGCGAGATCAACGATTGCCGCTGGCATCCTCATTATGACTTTCAAGTTTTTCAGGTTTAAGCGTTTGAACTGGTCATGTTCAACCAGTATTATTATGCAGTCTGCGCCTTCTGCGGCTTCAATTAGACTCTCTTTGAAAACATACGGTCTCTCAGTCTGTTCATTGCCCAAGAAATAGGGGTCGTAAAGACTTATTTTTGCACCTCTAGTCTCCAGCGTCTTGGCGATTTCTTCTATTATTTTCTTCGGGGAATCTTTCATGTTTGGTGTTCGGGAAAGTCCCAACAGAGAAACTCTTGCTCTTCTCAGAGTTTTCCCGCATTTTGTTAAAGCATCTTTAACCAAGTTAGCGACGTGTTTTGTTATTTCTTCATTTATTTCTCTGGCGATTGCGGGTATGCGAAGCTTCGCGTTTAGGTTTTCAGCATCTTCCAGCAGTATATGCGGTTTTTCTCGATGATCTTCATCTGCAAGTAAGGGTAACGGAAGACAACTACGCCTTCCCATATTTGCAAGCCTACGTGCCTCAAGATAGTCTACTCCTGCCCTTTCGCATAAAAGAGCAAACTCGTTAGCGAGAGCAATGTCAACATCATCTTGAACGAGCCCGAAAAGCGTAGCTGCTTCCGCAGTCTTTATGTTTGTTATCTCTTGCACGCCACTTTTTATGATGCTTGCTAAGATGGCCGAGGCAGCGCCTAAGGTATTCTTGTCAGCTGCAGCGACAACTCGGCCAAGGTTTGCGATGATTTCAGAAGTTTGATTGTGTGTTATTTGAATTGGGCTGTAAGCTAGACCGAAGTCGATTCCAGCTTTGAGACCGGAAGTGTTTTCCAGGTTTTCTCTAATTAGACCTTCAGTGGTGCCAATTCCGTAAATGTTCATAACGAAGACAATAGACCCATGGTGAAGGCTGGCACCCACCTCTTTGCACACTCTCTCTATGTCTGAGTAGTCAGCATGTTTTTTCGTGTCGATTCTCAATGGTACGGTAATGAGAATAATGTCACTTTGGGTGACGGCTGTTTTGACGTCGTTTGTGCAGTTGAAGTTTCCGTTTTTTGCATAGTTTTTCAATTTAGCTTCGTTTTCATGTCCTAGGAAAGGGGCTTTGCCTTTTGCGAGCAGGTTCACGACGGTTTGGTTCACGTCTGCGCATATGATTTTGAATCCTGCTTCTGCGAAAAGATAGGCATGGAGAATGCCGATTCGCCCGCAACCTATTATGCTGACTGTATATTTTCGCCGTTTCTCAATGTTGTCGATTTCTTCTGGCTTAAAGTGCAGTGCTGGTGATGCCATGTGATTATTCTCCATGAAGTCAAGTGCGGAAAATCGTCTAACTCTTTAAACTGGCGATTATCTTGTTGAGCTTCAAGCTGTATTCTTTGACAAGTTGTAGAGCTTTCTGTTCGGTTTTGGCCTCTGCGTAGAGTCGGTAGATGGGTTCTGTGCCGCTTGGTCTTATCAAAATGCCGCTTTTGTCTTTAAACCAGATTTTGGCACCGTCAATCGTGTTTACTTCAAATCCCTTGAGCTGCTCGATTAGTTTTTGTAAGACTCTTTCTTTGAGTTCCTCGCGGCATTCTACTTTGCCCTTTTCAAGAAAGTATTTAGGCAATTCCGCAAGTAGGGCTGAAAGTTTTTGGTTGGTCTTTTCCATTATGTTTAGAATGATGGCAGTAGACATTGCACCGTCCCTAACAGGTTGATGGGGCCCGTAGAAGATTCCGCCGTTTTCTTCCCCGCCAAGTTTGGCTTTCAGATGTTTCATGGTCTGCGCGACGGTTACGCTTCCGACCTTGGTCCACACGATTTCTCCGCCATAGGCTTCTGCTATTTCCTTCACCAATGTTGAAGAACTGACGGGTGTAACGATCTTCTCGCCCACATGGTCTTTGAGAAAATATTTTTCGACTAAGGCGAAGGTTTTGTCTCCCATGTGGATTTCGCCTTTCTCGTCTACGAAAACAGAGCGGTCAGCGTCGCCGTCGTAGGCTACGCCCAGGTCAGCACCTACGGCTTTCACCGTCAAAGCCAAGTCCCTAAGGTTTTCTGGGCGTGGTTCGGGCAGTCTTCCGGGGAATGTTCCGTCTATGTTTGCGTTTATGGTTGTGACTCGGCAGCCTAGTTCTCGGAGCAAATGGGGCGCGGCTAAACTGCCTACGCTGTTTGCAGCGTCAACTGCAACGTGATAGTGTTTGCGGGTTATTGCAGAAACGTCCACTTGGCTTTTTATGGCTTCTATGTATTCGTCAATTACTCCCGGTAAGTCGCGTGTTTCGCCTATCTCATTCCATTCTGCGAATTTCATCTTCTCGTCGAAGAATATGTTTTCAACCTTAACCTCTTGCTCGCGTGAGATTTCTATTCCATCACTCCAAACAACTTTTATTCCGTTATATTCTGGAGGATTATGCGAGGCCGTAATTATGACGCCGCCATCAAGTTTATGGTGTTTCACTGCGTATTGCAGCGTCGGCGTTGGCACCATACCCGCTAGAAGTACGTTACATCCGGTTGAGTTCAACCCAGAAATAACGGCTCTTGCAAGCATGGGACCGCTTGTTCTGGCGTCATACCCGACTATTAGTTTTCCACGTTTGAAGAACGTGCCTATTGCCGTTCCAACTTTGATTGCCACTTGAGGCGTTAAGTCTTTATTGGCTAATCCGCGGATTCCGTTCGTGCCAAACAAGCGTCTTGAGTTTAACATACTGTGATGCTCCTTTTCCTAACAGATGCGGTTAGATGTTAATACACTTTTAGAAACTTCTGTGGCTGGACAAACTGAAACCCCTTTGGTAAGTCGCACGTTATCTTTGATTTTAGCATGATCGCCGACTATGCAGCCTTGACTGATTTTGACGTTTTGTCCGATGGTTACGTCTTCACCGATTATGACGCCGTCTACTGAAGAAGAGTTCGAGATTACTGTTTCAGGAAATACGATAGAATTTTGGATGTGAACATTATTTCCAATGATGACGTTCCGTCCCAACACCGCGTAAGGTCCTATGACTGATTTGTTTCCTATGGAAACTCGCTTGTCAAGTACTACGGGCTTCTTGATTTCTGCTTTGGCATAGCTCCTAGTTGGCTGATTTTCAGTGGAATTGAGCAGGGTTTTGTTCAATTCCAAGTAATCTTCGGGTTTGCCTATGTCGCACCATAATCCGTCGTAGATATATCCGTAAAGCGTACCTTCTTCTGCAAGTTTCGGAAAGACTTCCCGCTCAAGGGAGACTGTGCGTCCTATAGGGATGTATTGGAAGATTTCGGAGTTAAAGGCGTAAACGCCAGCATTTATCAGGTTGGATGATGCAGACTCGCGTGGCGGTTTTTCAATGAAATTCCTAATTCGGTTGCCCTTTGTCAGTTCGGCGACTCCGTATCTGCTGGGGTCTTCAGCCTTGTAGAGAGCTATTGTTGCTACCGCATCTTTCGCATCGTGCGCCTTCAGAAGCCCTGTGTAGTTTACGTCGGCGAAGATGTCTCCGTTCAGAGCAAGAAAAGTCGAGTCGGATCCTACTAGCTTTTCGGCTTTCTTTATCGGGCCACCAGTTCCTAGCGGTTTCTTGAATGGGTCATATGAATATTTGATGTGTTCGTCACCTTTGGGAACGCCATATTGCTTGATTTGGATTCCGATTTGGTGGTTGACGGCCATTATGACTTCTTTAATGTCGTTTTTGGCGAGTCTTTCGAAGGTCCACTGTAGTAGTGGTTTGTTGACTATTGGGAAGAGAATTTTTGGTCTGCTGCAGCTTAGTGGTCTTAGTCTTGTGGCGAAGCCGCCTGCGATGATCAGTGCTTTCAAAGAGTTTCACCGTTTAAACTGCAACTTTATATTCAGTTGATTGTAATAAAACGATTTCGTGAAAGCGTGGAAAACACTCGCAAGTTTTGTATTAGAGGTGTAAATGGATGAAAATAGCAAAAACCGAATCTCACAGGAGCACGGCAAGAAAGAAAGATGGGTTATGGTTTGACGAAAACAGTATGAAAGAGGCAGAGAAATCCTCCAAAGCGGGAACGGTTGTTATAGTTCCTGTTGGAAGTGTAGAGGAACATGGAGATCACTTGCCTCTCTGCACAGATAGTCTCCAACCGGAGTATGTGGCGTTAGAAGTAGCCAAGAAAACAAAATGTCTTGTCGCGCCGCCATTGAGATATGGCGTCTGCAATTCTACACGCAATTTTCCAGGCACGATCTCGATTGGGTTTGAGTCGTTACATAGTATTATGCGAGATATTCTTGAGGAATTGGTTCGCAACGGCTTTTCGAGGATACTCATGTTAAGCGGTCATGCAGGTCAATTGCATATGGCTGCGCTTAGGCTGGCAGCTCAAGAAGTTATGTGGAACCATAAAAAAGAAAGTTCAGCGAAAAACCCTAGAATAATGGTTTGTTCAGATTATGACTTCGCTTATGAGTTGAGAGGGAAATACTTCAGTGAGAACGATGGACATGCGGGCACGATTGAAACTTCGAGGGTGATGGACATAAGACCAGACTTGATAAAGGCCAAGGGTGTGAAGAGTTTTCCAAAACTGCCAAGATTCGAAGTTGTTGCGGATCCAGAACGTTACTTTCCTGGCGGAGTAATGGGTGATCCGACATTAGCGTCAGCAGAGAAAGGACGAATGATAAACAAGTATGTCATAAAAGAAGTTGCAAAGTTGGTAGAAGAATTGAAAAAGTGACACTCTCAGCTTTGGTTCAAGTTCTCTACATGTAGAGATATTTTTGCAGTTCCCATGCAGTTACTTCGTTCTTGTTCTTAGGCAATTGCGGCTCATATTCTTTCCATTCTTGCAGTTTTAGTTCTCTGTACTTTTCAGCGTTTTCCTTGCCCAGCACTCTTGTGCAGATATCGTCGCTGTTCCATTCTTCTAGAGCCTCTTTCAGCGATGCCGGCAGGACTTTGACTCCTAGTTTTCTGCGTTCATCTTCGCTCAGGTGATAAATATTTACGTCCACTGGGTCTCCGGGATCGATTTTTCTCTGTATGCCGTCCAATCCTGCTTCGAGGACGACCGCGTAAACCAGATACGGGTTGCACAGTGGGTCGGGGCATCTGAACTCTATTCTTGCTTCTTTTTCGTTTTCTGAGGGAAAAGCGGGTACTCTCACTAGGGCGGATCGGTTTCTTTTGCTCCATGCAATGTATACTGGAGCTTCGTAGCCGGGTACCAGTCTTTTGTAGCTGTTAATGGTAGGTGCAACAACTGCGCATAAGGCTTTGGCGTGTTCTAATAGTCCGCCTATGAAGTATCGGCATTCCTGTGAGACGTGCGCATAGCCTTCAGGGTCATAGAATGGATTTTCGTCTTTTTTGGGGTTGAAGAGTCCTAGGTGGATGTGCATGCCGCTGCCTGCTTTGCCATGCCAAGGTTTAGGCATGAACGTTGCTATCCAGCTGTATTTTTTGTCGGCTATGGCTTTGGCTGCGAATTTGTATCGGACGATACTGTCTGATGTTGTGAGCGGGTCTGCGTACTTGAATGTGATTTCGTTTTGGGCCGAGCCTACTTCGTGATGTTGCCGTTCCACGGTGATTCCCATCGTGGACAGGGTGCTGGAAAAGTCCATACGGTACGGTTCTGTGATGTCTCGACCGGGTGCATTGTCGAAGTATCTTTGTTTGTCCGCGAGATGGTTTTCAACTGGCTGAATTTCTTCGGTTTCCTTGTTTTTTTGTACGAGATAAAATTCCAGTTCAGCTGCTGTCGTGGGTTGGTATCCTTTGCTTTGCGTTTTCCCTATGGTTTTTTTGCATATGTGCCTGGGGTCGGTTTCGAATTGCTTTCCATCGGGTGTTTGGATGTCGCAGATGAAGCTTGCAACACTTTTTCCGTAGAAGTAGAAGGGGCATGCGGTGAAGGTGGAGATGTCTGGTTTCATTGTCATGTCGCTTTCTTCTATGTTTACTCCGCCTACTATGGATGAACCGTCGAAGGGTACGCCTTCAACCAATGCCTTTTGAGCTTCTTCTGCAGGTATTGTTCTGCCTTTGAGAAACCCAAGCATGTCCGTGAATTGTAGTAGTACGTAGTCTGCGTTTTTGAGCAGTTTGATGCAGGTTTCATAGTTTTGGATTGTTTGCAGTCTATTGGTTATCGTATCATCACCAACGTGAGCAAGTGTATAGTGAAGTGAAGAATTGTTGTAAGTATTAAAACTTTGTTGCAAAAGTGGAAAGCAAATGTTAAATAATAGATGCTAAGATTGAATGTTTGTATAGTATGGGTGATGTTTAATGCAGTTGGATGATACAGATGTCAAAATCTTGAAAGCGTTAACTCTTGACGCTAGGCTTTCTTCGAGACAAGCGGCCAGACAATGCGGCGTTTCAATAGGCACAGCTCTCTCTAGGATAAAGAAGATGGAGAATGAAGGCGTAATTAAGGGCTATTCGGTATTGCCAGATCATGAAAAGCTAGGTTACGAGTTGACGGTTGTCAGCGAGATAACTGTTTCCAAAGGCAGGCTTTTGGAGATGGAAAACGAGATTGCAAGACTACCGAACGTGGTGTGCGTGTACGACCTGACAGGGATGATTGACGCTGTGATAATTGCGAAATTCAAGAACCGGGAAGAACTGAGCAAGTTTACGAAGCGCTTGTTGGCTTTGCCTTACGTGGAACGCACAAATACTCATGTTGTGTTGACGACGATAAAGGAAGATTTTCGCATAGTCTAGGTAACCGAGCACCTGGTCTCTTCTTTTTTGTTTGTGAGCTAAAGCAAGATTTAACTTTAACCATAAAATAGAGAATAGACCAATTAAAGATCTAGGCGGGGGTTGCCAAGCATGGTCAAAGGCGTAGGCCTGAGGCGCCTATCCTGTAGAGGTTCGTGGGTTCAAATCCCACCCCCCGCACCATCTTCAATTCGTCATTTTAGTTCAGATTTCGCTCGTTTTGAGCATAGAGCAGTAGAATCGACTTCAAGTTGTGGACGACTTTTGATTTCTCTTGAGCATCTAAGACTGGCGACCTCAGCGCGCGTCAAGATTTTTTGAAAAAAAAGATGTGCAAAGCGAACGCTATTCTCCTTGAAAGAAATTTGAAACCTTCTGCCGCACCGTCTCCATGAAGGTATCGTGGTCGTAAACCCACGAGTCTCCCTTGAACAGTGGAGGTGAGATTGTTTGTCGGCATCTTATCCTCAAGTCTTGTATGGCATAATTGTAACCTTTCACAAGCTTCATTTTTGTCATAGTTGACAGGACTTCAATGAATCTTCTAAACTCTTCAGGTGGAAGGAAAACCTCCACTATAAGACAGTTTTCTCCAAGATTCTTTCCCATCGTGAGCACGAAAAATTTGTCAAGAAGAGATCTCGCAAATTTGGCAAATGTTTCGTAACCGTGGAAAGTTATCGCAAAGTAAACCATGACCGAAGGAGAGTTGCCGTAGCGCATGACGAAGATTTCATATCCTTCGATAAGGTTTCTTCCCAGCAAGTGCTCTTCATAGTGAAACCGTGCCAATTGACGACTAGTCCCGAGGCTCCTTGCTATTTCAGCCAAGCTTCTGGTTGCATCTTCTTCCAGCTTTTCAAGCATCTTAATGTCAATTTCGTCTGCACGGTTAAGATAGGACTTGGACTCTACCAATGTGTAAGGCAGATCAGTTTTCTGTGTTTGAACTTCGCTTACCCAATCATCCCAGGAAAACACCCATTCTCTCAGGTTATTGTCAAACCAGTTCAGGGTTATCCGTCCACCTTGAAAGCATGTGGACCAATGAATGTGAACGTTCCTGGCCACTTCTAAGCGTCTCAATTCGTATATGAACTCTTCAAATTCAGGGCAATGCTCTACTGGCACTGCATAGACTGCCGTGCAACCTTCACCCATTCCGTAAGATCGGCAAACATAAAGCCAAAACTTATTGACAGATAGGCAATCGAAAAGAAGCTTCTCCATACCTGGATTGGCTTCGAAGAAAACAACAGCCTTTCTCAGACCAATGTTTGTGTGATACACCGACGTGTGCATTCTCAAAAAAAATTTGGGATCAGACTTCATGCGTTCTATTCGTGACTCTAATGTTCGACGATGAATCCCCACAGCTCGTGCGACTCTTGAAAGGTTTCTTGGACCAATCTCCCACAGTGCGCGCAGGATTTTGATGTCAAGCGTTGTTAACTCTTTGTGCATAGCATTCTCCTTCGTTCTGTATCGGTTCTACCCCAGATTCTATCCGCTTCTGTTCTTATTACTTATGTAGGCCCGCCAGGCGTATCAATGGGTCCATTGGGTGTAACTAATGTTCCATTATCTACAAGAACCAGTGAAGGAGAACCGGTGACATCGATTTTCTGTTCAGTTGCTTGAGAGCGTGTCACGACAACTGCGAAGCAGGTTGCGAATATTGCAGAAAAAACCAATAGAACCATTGCCAGAGCTTTCAGTTTCACAAGATCGCCTCCTTTTACATTTAGTGAAAACTTATGCTATATCTTTTCCAATAAGAAAATTCATGCATAGTGAAGAGAGACGCACAATTTTACTATTAGCTACAAAACCCGAAAAAAATCGCCAAAAGTAAAAAATTATAAGCAAGTGGCGCTTGTAGGAAATCTCATTATCAGAAAGAGGCACAGAGATTGGACAAATTCGATGGCTTACTATCACTGGTCATTGACAAAAACATCAGATACATCTTCGGAGACATAAACGCACGTATAATCCACGACTATCTGGGAAAGAAAGGATGTGCCTTTCAAAAGACTCCCTCAAGGCCAAACACATTCTCAATGGCACTCAGAAGCATGCTAGGCTCGAAGCACGCGCTAATGACAATGCACTCGTGCATATTATTAGGAGCCAGATAGTCGTGCGGCTAGATTCAGGAGAAAAAGTTGTCATGAAGACCTCAACCAAAGCAAATATGATACAGATCTTGCATGTTGATGATGACACTGGTTTTTTGAAGGTTGCGAAAAGATGTTTGGAATTGCATGGCAACTTCGAGGTGGACACTGCTTCTTCTGTTGATGCAGCCAAAGAAAAGATGAAGACGAAAACATACAATGCAATTGTTTCGGATTACATGATGTCTGGAAAAGACGGTTTACAATTTCTAAAAGAACTAAGACAGAAAAGGGACAAAATTCCTTTCATCATATTCACTGGAAGAGGCCGAGAAGAAGTAGCTATTAAGGCATTGAACCTTGGCGCTGATGGATACTTCAACAAGATGGGCCCGCCAGAAACAGTTTATGGCGAACTAGCACATGGTATGTTCCAAGCTTTGAAGATTACAAAAGCAGAAGAAGCGGTGAGAGAAAGCGAGGAACGCTACCGACTTCTCTTTGAGCAGAGCCCCATTGGTATCGGCATATTATCTCTCGACGGAGTCATGGTTGATACCAATGAAGCTATGCAAACCATTACTGGATACTCTAAAGTGGAACTTGAAAAGATCAACTTAACTGACTTATGCGCAAATCCAAAACAGAGGAAGGAGTTAATTGAAGACCTCAGACGACATGCTACTGCAATTGATTTCTTGGTGCGATTGAAACACAAAGATGGCACCTTATATGATGCTAGTTTGACTGTGACGCGCATTCGTATTAAGGACAAGAATTTTCTCCAAACAACTTTGCAGGACATCAGAGAGCACAAATGAGCTACAGAAAGCTTGAGAAAACGCTAGGAAAGTCGAAAGTTCTCAATGACAAGTCGGGTGGGAGTCCCACTCCCGGCACCATCCGTAATTAAGCTGATTCTATGGTTTCTTTGGCGAAAACGTCAGGAGATGTGGCGTTGCATCCGGCACTGCACAAAGAGTTGTGGATTTATATATTTTTTCAATTATAATTGAGTGTAATGCCACTTGATCTGTTCGGGATTGACAAATGAAAGGTGAGGTGATAGAACATGAGTGGAGAACAGAATCGTCGTAGAAAAGTCGTTGATAGCGCTCGCCGTGACAAGGCAAAGGGTCATCAAACGAGAAGAGCTCGTGGGGGAAAGAAACAGAAAAGAAGATAAAAACGCAATTAGCGCGCGCTTAATCAGTAATTTCTTAGAGATTCTAGATCCTGACTCGAAACGCCCAGTTCACATTGGTTAGAAAATCCGATGAAAGCACCAGGGAAGGCTCTACATAACAGTGGAGACTGCATTTCTGGCAGTTCTGTGTTTCTTTCCAGTTAAATTCAGAGATTGCAGTTTTGATGTTGGTTTCAAGAACAGAAACGCTGGTTGCGTATTCATTGCGAACGTAGCAAGGTAGGACCAAATTTCCATTTGGATCTACGTTAATTACTGCCCAGGGTCTGCACTTCCAGTTTTTTTCTTTTGCCATGACCTTGAAATAATTGACTGAATTCACAAGGGGATAGCCCTTTTTCTTCATCATAATGAGTTTTTTGGCTATCTTTGCAATTTCCTCGGCGGCAGGTGCAGATGCATCGGCATTACAGTAATTGTGAGCTACGGCTACGGACATTCCTATGTCCAATTCTTTTGCCAACTTTACAATGTCTTCTATCTCATGAAGATTCTCTGTCATTATTGTTGTGTTGATTGTCACGGAGACCTTCTCTTTGGACGCGATTATGCCTTTTATCGCTTTTCTAAAGCATCTACTGACTCCTCTGATCGTGTCATGAGTTTTTTCTAAACCATCTAAAGAAACATAGATGACGCCGTTGATGTATGGTGCTATTTCATCTATTCTGGATTCGAGGAGAGTTCCATTAGTGATTAGGCTTGTATGCAAAGACAGAGATCGAGAGAAAGCGAGAATCTTGACCAAGTCATTTCTCAGGAGAGGTTCTCCTCCTTCAAATGCAATCCCACAAACACCCGAATCATGAATCTGCTTCAGAATTGCTTTTTCTTTCTCTAGGCTAGAATCTTTGCTGGATCTTTTCCAAAAGGGGCACATTTTACATCGGAGATTGCAGTTGTACGTTAGCTTGTGCCCACAAAACAGTGGAACCCTCATTCCCAACGAGTTTGAGAATAGCCCACGATAGAGCCTCAGCCCTAGCCACAACGTTTCCACGTAATAGCGAGCGTTTTTTCCGCGACTGAAATAGTTGGAAACCCGCCTCATCCTCAAGATCACTTAAATATACATTTACAAATTCATTCTAATAAAAACGAGTCCGTTTCTTAGCACCAAAGTTACTCACGTTTCTCCTTTGACTCTAGCAAGCGCTTTGGCTTACGTAGACGGGCGAAAATAGCTTATGTGGGAAGCTAGAATAGCAAATAATAGAATCTGAGGTGGGGGTGAAAAAATGGCAGATAGGAAGTTGGAACTTGCATTCATCGACAAGGATGGGAAAGTGCATCGGTTAGATGATGTCACCCGTGTAGAATTAGCCCAGGGTCTTGAAAAGATCTCCAAAGAAATTGCAAAGAGGCTGCAATTGTTGAAAGAACAAAGATAGAACCTAGTCTATCTCTTTTTTCCTGTTTGTGATAAACAAAGCGCGCTATACTTGATTTGCCGAGTTTTCCGATTGCGTCTATCTGGGTTATTGGAGTTGTAGTCATAGTTGCAGTTTTAGCCTTCAAGCGTCGTACGAAGAGGGGCTGAGCCATGAGTAAAGTGAGAATTCAAAAAACAACTCGCGCGCTTGTGCTTTCAGTCTTTGTGTTCGTGCGATTCTTCTTCAGATTCTTCTTCGCGCTCTTCTTCTTCCTCGGCAGCTTCCTCTCCTGCAGCTCTTGCTTCTTCTTCAGCTTCTCCTTTTGGGGGATAAGCCTCATCTAACCAAATTTTAAATTGTTCATTGCTTTCAGTATCGGAAAAAGCCCACGCACATAGTTCACTGATGATGGTGTTGAGATCAATTTCGTGATCGTCGGCCAAATGTTTCAGAAATTGTTCCCACTTTGCAGGCAGAGATGCCGTAAGCCCAACCATCTTGCATTTTCACCATCGTATTGTATCATTCAAGCCATATTTAAGCTTCAAACTTGCATCTTACCTAGACTTTCTATTTGCTACATGCCGAGTCAAGAGTTTGATGAAGCGCGCATGTCTGTTCCTAAATTCGTTTGCGGTTAGTTTGTGCTTTTGGCTTTGCTTCGTCTATGGATAGTTATGTGTCTTGAGATGGGAGAAGCATCGTTTAGAATGCGGGACCAACTCTGTCACACTTGAAAAAGGGAATTTAGGAACATGCTAGCGCGCTAGACCCTGCATCTTTTTTCGACCCCTAGATTTCTTGAAGATAAAGCAAACTGTTACAATGTGGACAACTCAAGCAAAAGCGCTTCAGCATGAAGCTGCGACAAATCGAAATGTGCGCGCTTGTTTTCACTATTCAAAACTGCTCTCTTTTCCATATGTTATAGGGGCACTGTCTCCAACAGTATGTGCCTCCTTTGTACATGCAATTTGTACATTCGACCCTGTCAGAGAATCTTCTACTCACGGCTGGTCACCAATATAGCTAGGAAGTAGAACGCACTAGGACACTCGGAAAACGTTAGCAGGTTCTTCCTCCTTTCTCCCTTGCCAGCTGTCTCCTCGTCGTGCCCATGCTTGCTTCGGGTTAAAATTGAAGTTCTTACCGATACTTTCTCGCTGCTTAAGCATGTGTTTCGAGAAGCATGTTCTGCAGTAAACTGGTTTGCCTACCGTAGGCTTGAAAGGCACCACGGCAGTTTCGCCGCAGTCAGTGCATTTAGTTTCAAACATCCTTTTTTGGAACGTGTAGAATCACCTCTGTTAGCCATAAGCTGAAATTGAAAATGGAAACTTTCAATCATCACTGATTGTAATACCCGCAACACAGTTAAAGATTTCCATCCAATAACGAAACCATTAATCCAGAAACAAGCTGGCTCATGCCCTTTCCCTTCCGTATTACAAATTCCTTATTATCGGAAAGTTATATTTCACATTTTCCAGAAAAAGTCTATAGAAAAAAGTTCTACCCATTAATGGTCTTTTGCAGACAAAACCAACTAAGCTCGTCTCGATCTATTGGACTTATCTACTCGGCTACCCTTTCCAACACCCCTATACGTGAAACCAGCGTTCATTGCTACTTTCTCGCTGAAAGCATTTCTGCCATCCACCAAAACAGGCGTAGCCAATTTCTTTCGCAGCTGCTTAAGGTCTAGTTTCAAATACTCCTTATGTCTCGTTGACAGAACCACGGCATCCGCATCTACCAGAGCTTCGTCAAGATCGCTAGTAAAGGGAAGCTCAAAATCACGGACTATCGGATCGTGCAGCACAGGTTTCGCTCCCCGCCTCTCAAACTCGTGATACAAGGTGGCTGAGGGAGTGTTCCTTGTGTCATCAGAGTTCTCAAGAAACGCAACTCCAAGAATCGCTACTTTCGCGCAGTTCAACTTTTTTCCATGCTCGGCCAACGCATCCTCAACCAAGTCAACAACATGCGCCGGCATCGCCTCATTTACCTCTCTACTGTCGACTATGATCTTTGGAAAGACCTTGAACTTGCCATAAGCGTCCAAGCCATACTTTAGCAACCAAGGATCTTTCGGAAGACAATGACCACCAACACCGCCACCCGGAAAAAGCATGTTTCTAACAGGATTAGACGCGGGATTTGACGGATCATAGGGCAACGTGTTCACCAGTTCCCGCACGTCGTAGGCATTAACCCCAAGACTCTCACAAATAAGCGCCACTTCATTTGAAAAGGCGATGTTAACGTCTCTGTACGTGTTCTCCACAACCTTAGCCACCTCCGCAGTCAACGCATCCGTAGGACAAAGCTTCGCCTTCACAACGTGCCCATACAGCTCCATGGCTCGCCTTGTACTCTCCTCGTCAATTCCCCCCACAATCCTAGGAAGATCCACAATGTTCTTGATCAAACGCCCAACCATTACCCTCTCATAACAAAAAGCCAAATAGAAATCCTTACCAGCCTTCATGCCAGACTGCTTCTCCAATATCGGCCTCACAACGTGCTCCGTCGTGCCAGGCGCAACCGTAGACTCAACCACAACAAGTGCTCCAGATCGCATGTACTTGCCCACATCTGCGCTTACTTCCTTGAGCGATTCGTACCGAGGAATCTTGTCTTTGTCGGTCGGTGTTTGAACGTCAATCAAAACCACATCAGCATCCTTGCACACTGTAATGTCATCCACAACCCTGAACGTTCCTTTCTTCACGACTCGCGTGATTAGTTCAGATAGGCCTGGTTCATCCCCGCCAATCGGATTCTTGCCCTCATTCAGCCAGTCAATCTTCCAGCCCGAACGCTTAGACCTGCGCTGCACACCGACAACTTTGAAGCCTGGCACATCTGCGAAGAGCGCCGCCACAGGTATTCCCACGTAACCCATGCCTACAACTACAACTTTGGTTGCCATGCAACTAGCCAAATGAAAGCCGCTATATCTCGTTTTCGCCTAGACTGCGCGTGCAAATTTCCAACCAATTGAAACAAACAGAAAATACGTCGTGTCTCACGCTAATTTGAAAAAAACATTTAACCTGAGAAGAGGAAAAATGAGGACGACGAAAACTATGAACCCTAGACTATTCGTGGTTGCTATTTGCTTGGCAACACTCTTTCTGTCAGTGGGTTATGCAGCTTCAATTCCATCAGATTTTTGGCGGTTCTATTCTATGTGGGACAAAGCATTGTTGGCCTTCTACATCCTAGTCAGCTTTTGTTCGCTTCTAATATCATATTGGGTCTATGATGAACACAGAAAAGTATCAGAACGTGAATCGTACTATTCTCGTGAAATAGACAGCATAAAACAGAAACTAGACTCTATTGACGAAACACTCAAAGAACTACAGAAGGAAAGGAAGAAAGAATAGCACGCATTCTGTAAGACAATGATTACTTGAAGAAGAAAGCAAAACCTAGAACCTGGACAACTATGAATGCCTCTCTTAGTCCAATGTTCATCTTGATCACTCTGGTCACTGGTTGTTTCGGCGATAACTGTCAATATGCCCATAAAATCCAGTATGTATAGGCAGAGTTCGAAGTTTAGAGAGGAATAGAGAGACGGTTTCTTCTAGTTCCTTATTTCTTGTGTTTACGTGGCAAGTGAATCTCTAGCATTCCCTTCTTGAAACGCATTTTCATCTTATCCATATGCACAGGCACAGGAACACGCATGTGACAATGCAGCTTGTGAAATTCTCCTTCTTGGTGAGTTATGCCCAACTCTTTAAACTGTATCTTCCGCTTCATCTCCGCCGAAATCTCAAGAGTGGCCTCGCCCAGCGGCTTAACCTGCAGACTGCTCTCTACAGTTAAAGGCAAATCAACAGTCACTACGACTTCCATCGGCGTCACCTTCACGTCGTGAAGCGGCTCCATTGAACAAGCTTTTGAATTCCAACTCGGCCTCTCCATCAACGTTTCTCTCCACCTGTCAAACTCTTCTTCCAAATCCTCAAAATATCTGTTCACCACATCCGAAAACGGCCGTTTCTTCTTAATCGCCATCCTTCTTTCCCTCCTTAGGACACGTAGACAGGAACATCAAATTCCTGCGTCTTCTTCATGTTGGACATCTCCTGCTGCGTCCGCTTCATCACGTCCCTAGCCTTCAACCGAATCTCTTCGCCTTTCTCCAGAAGCTTCTCAACGTTAACCTTTAGGCCTGTAATGTTCGCAAGTTCCTTCAAAACTACCGCAGCAGCTTCAGGATCAGGGTAATTGAAAAAACATTGACCCAACAAAGTCAAGGCAGGCAACCCTATGCTTGCGGAATGGTACAACATAAGTGCCTGAGGACCAACCATGTACCCCTCCATCAATATCTCAATTTTCTTGTCCTGCGCAAGTTTCAACATTTCAGGAGTCGACCCAGCAGCGAAAACCTTCAATTCCTGCGCCTCTTGCCTATCTTGAATAGGCAGACCACTCAGCGAAATCATCATCTTAACATTCTTGCTCTTACACCAGTCAATCAAAGAATCCATTATAGGCTGAACGATCTCTGCAGGTATCGGAGTCTCAGATATGGCCAACAGAACACCATTTTTTCCAAAAATCCTAATCGAAGAATGCGGCAAACCCTCATGCAGAACTATAACCGGCGGCAGCAGCTTCGAATCTAAATATGCAACTTCAGTCAGTTCGAGTTCTTCAACCAAATGCGCAGCAGCTATGACGCCCACAAGCCCAACGTCGGGAAAACCGAAAAGCATAATCGCGTTTGATGGAATCTTGGTTCTCTCGATAATTCTAACTTCACTCAATCCTAACCCTCACAATTCTCTTAGAAGCCTTGAAGTGTAAAAAGTTTATGTCCGTTGACATCGCGAAGCGAAACATCTATTTGAAAGCGCATACGGTCTTAAGTCTGGAGAGAATTATGGCATTAGATCGCCTAGGCTCCTCACTCTACGACGCATTAAAGAAGATTTTCAAAGCTTCCGTCATAGATGAAGCCGCAGTCAAAGAACTCGTACACGACATACAGAAAGCCCTGCTTCAAGCAGACGTAAACGTCAAACTCGTACTTGAAATCTCAAAAAGAATAGAAGAAAGAGCCCTAAACGAAAAAGTCCCACCGGGAATTTCTAGACGCGAACACGTAATCAAAGTCGTATACGAAGAACTAACACGGTTCCTAGGCGACAAACCGGTCCCCGTGAAAATTGAACCTGGAAAAAGAAAAATAATAATGCTCGTCGGCATCCAAGGCTCCGGAAAAACAACTGCCGCGGCTAAACTCGTAAGATACTTCCAAAAAAGAGGACTAAAGTCCGCTCTGATATGCACAGATACTTGCCGTCCAGGAGCCTTTGCACAGCTTCAACAGCTCGCAAACAGAATAAACATACCCTTGTACGGCGACCCGAAAGGAAAAGACCCGGTCAAAATAGCCGCTGAAGGGCTCAAACAGTTTGGCGACAAAGACGTAATCATAGTCGACACCGCAGGACGCCACAAAGAAGAACAAGAACTAATCAAAGAAATGAAAATGCTGGAAAAGAACATCAAACCAGACGAGATTATGCTAGTAATCGACGGCACAATCGGCCAACAAGCAACCGCCCAAGCGAAAGCCTTCAACGAAGCCACACCGGTAGGCTCAATCCTCGTAACAAAACTAGACGGTTCAGCCAGAGGCGGAGGAGCCCTATCAGCCGTCGCAGCCACAGGCGCGCCGATAAAATTCGTTGGCACAGGCGAAAAAACAGAAGACATAGAATCGTTCATCCCCTCCCGTTTCGTAGGCAGACTCCTAGGTATGGGCGACCTAGAAACCCTAATCGAAAAGGTACACGAAGCCGAAGTAAAAGTCCCCGAAAAAAAGGCAAAAGCCATCCTAAGCGGCAAATTTACACTAACAGACATGTACGAACAATTTGAAGCCATAAAAGGAATGGGCACCTTCAGAAAACTCCTGAAAATGCTTCCAGGAGCATCCTACAACATACCCGAAGACATGCTCAACACGGCTGAAGACCGTCTAGAAAAATGGCGCGTAATGATTCAATCAATGACCCCAGCAGAGAAAGATAATCCGAAAATCTTCAACGCATCACGAATGAAGCGCGTAGCAAGAGGCGCAGGAGTCAACGAAAAAGAAGTCAAAGAACTATTGAAACAATACCTGATGATGCGCCGAATGATGAAAACACTGCGAAGAAAGAAGAAACTACCATTCGGACTCGGAAAAGGAATGCCCCTCGACCTCAAGTAACTCTCCAAAACCCGGAAAGGTTGCACAATGGACATTCTAGAAACAGCCCTAGAAATGCTTGAAAAACACCCTTTATGCGATCACTGCCTTGGAAGACAATTCGCTTTATTAGGACACGGTCTGGAAAACGATGCAAGAGGAGAAGCACTAAAGATGGTGCTGACATTAAAAGCTCATGCCACGGCGCTTTCAAAGGACAAGAAAAGCATCCAGACCCTAAAACTTCTTGCAACAAACGGTTTCTCTGAAACAGCAAAAGAAATACTGCAAAAAATGAAAAAACGAATCCCAAAGAAAAACTTACCAGAAGAATGCTTCTTATGTCAAGATAAATTCGAGAATGTGGAGAGTTTGACAGAGACTGCCCTCAAGAAACTCGTGGTATATGAGTTCAGCAACTTCTTAGTAGGTATAGAGTTGCCAGTGAAGGTTGCAGAGCGGGAAGACGAGTTCAAAGCCGAATTTGAAGTAGGCTATGGCGAAAGCATGCGGAATGAGTTTGGAAGAGTAATAGGCAAGAAGATAGCAGAGAGCAACAAGAAAGCCGTGGAACACAAGAAACCCGAGATTGTTGTGCTCGTCAACCCGTTCACTGACATCGTAAGGCTTCAGGTGAACCCACTCTACATTGCTGGACGATACAAGAAACTAATCAGAGGCATACCGCAATCAAAATGGTTCTGTTCAAATTGCTGGGGCAAAGGCTGCGAGAAATGCAATTGGACCGGAAAAATGTACCCCGAATCCGTTGAAGAAATAATCGAGAAAACTATCCTAGAACTAACGAGCAGCACAAAAGCGTATTTTCACGCTGCTGGAAGAGAGGACATAGACGCACGCATGTTAGGTCCAGGTAGACCCTTCGTCATCGAGATTGCAGAACCCAAGAAACGCTTCTTAGATCTGAAAAGAATGGAAGAAACAGTAAACGTATACGCCAAAGGCAAGGTCGAAATCTCAAATCTAAAACATGCAAGCAAAGACCTTGTTAGGAAACTGAAAAAAGGAGAACTTGCCCAAAAAGAATACCGCGTACTCATAGATTTTGAACATAAAATAGCAAACAAAGATCTGCAGCTATTAGAGGATACATTGACTAATGCCATGATTGCACAGAAAACCCCCAACCGTGTCTTGCATAGACGTGCAGATTTGACCCGAGAAAAGTACATATACGACGTTAAAGTAAAGAAGTTGTCACCAAAAAAGGCTGAAATGAAAATACGCTGCCAAGGAGGATTATACGTCAAGGAATTGGTGAGCGGAGATGAAGGAAGAACAACACCCAGCGTTTCAGAAATTCTCAAAAACCAAGCGAAGCCTTTGAAACTTGACGTTCTAAACGTAATTATTGGAGATTAAAAAAGGTGGAAAAATGAAAGGATCAAAAGGATTTCGCACAGGCACACGACATCTTTTGGAAAAGGAACCAAGAGAAAGAGGCAAAATACACCTAAGCAAACTACTCTACGAATACGAACCTGGAACCTGCGTCGTCATAAAAATAGATTCAAGCACCCAGAAAGGAATGCCTCACAGACGCTATCACGGCAAGATCGGGACAATAATCAATAAACGCGGCAGAAGCTACATGATAAGCGTGTCGCAAGGAGATGCCCTCAAAGAAATAATAGTCAGACCAGAGCATCTAGAACCCTACAAGAGCAAGTGACCTAAATGTCCAAGAAAAACATAACAGAAAAGAAGCTAACGCTCCCACAAGTCAAACAAACGTTAGAGAACTTAGGAGAAAAGAACTTGGATCAGTTTCAACGTCGTACGTTTGATTACGCATCTAAATTCTCAAAAGCGGAACCGGAAGCAGCCGAAAAACTCGCACAAAAACTCATAGCCGAATTCGGTTTAGAAGAGGACGAAGCTATTCAGATCGTGAGCTGTATGCCGAAAAGCGTTGAAGAGCTTAGAGTCTTCCTAGCAGGCGGTCGAAAGATCATTGAAACTGCAAAACTAGAAACGATAATTGGACTTCTAAATGAAAATCGAAAAATGAAATAACAATTCATATACTCATTTTATATAATAATAGGGAATAACTAAAGGCGAATATGACAATGATGGAGAAGCGATACGAGGAGTACGCTTACATACTGGACTTTTTGCTGCACGGACGCCCAGGCGTACATGTCTCAGGCAGAGTGGGTTATCGAGCTGGCGCCCTCGTCCAGTTAGTAGGTGAAGAGTTCTTCACTCTCCTAGAAGCCCTCGTCAAGGAAGGAGTGACGCTGAAACCCTACGACCGTGTTTACGTAGGAAAGGACTCACGCGAAGAGATCACGTACATAATCGGCCGTATAGGATACGATGAGTTGACTGCAGCCTCGAAAACGGAGCTTCCATTAGTGATAAACAAGATAGTGCTCAGTCGCGAAAAATGGTTCGTCAACTACTTCAACACCGCAAGAGCCGTCACCCCTCGCATGCATGCTTTGGAACTAATCCCAGGCATAGGCAAGAAGTACATGTGGCAAGTCATAAACGAGCGTGAAAGAAAACCCTTCGAGAGTTTCGATGACTTGCAGAAACGCACTGAACTACCCAACCCAGTTAAGTTGATAACCAAGAGAGTATTGGAAGAGCTGGGTGGCGAAAGCAAGTATCTGCTTTTTACGAGAGCTCACTAACGCGGCTCAGATAGTTAAAGGGGTAATATGAGCCTCCTAGAACAGGTAAAGCTTTTACTGCGAAAATACCAAATCGCTCCTAACAAGTTTTTAGGACAGAATTTCATGATCGAATCTGCTACTTTCCAACATATGAGCGACTACGCTTCACTGAACCAGAATGATAGGGTATTAGACGCTGGCGCAGGATTAGGCTTTCTAACTCGCTTTCTAGCCAAAAGCTGCAGAACAGTTTTAGCTGTAGAGTTTGATTCGAAGCTCATAGAAGCCCTACGTGAACAATTTCAGGGTGTATCTAACGTTATAATAATCAAAGGCGACGTACTGAGAGCACCTGTTCCACAGTTCAATAAAGTGATCTCAATTCCCCCGTACCGTATTTCCTCACGTTTGCTATTGTGGCTGCTAAGCAAAGATTTTGAGTGTGCAGTTTTGATTTTTCAAAAAGAATTCGCAAATCGACTTGTGGCTCCTATTGGAAGCGAAGACTATGGATGGCTAGCTGTTCTCACATACTACCATGTGGAGGTTGACCTCTTGGACGCCATACCTAAATCGTTTTTTATTCCACCGCCTGAAGTTGACTCGATCATCGTACGTTTGAAACCTCGATCAATGCCGCCGTTCAGACTGAAGAATGAGGCACGATTCCGTCAAATTACGCAGTCGCTTTTCACGCAACGCAACCGGAAAGTCAGAAATGCAATATTGCCTTTCATGAAAGGGATACTTGCAATGAAAGAGGAAGACGCAAGCAAGTTGACTGATACTCTTCCATTTCCCGATAAACGTGTACGAGAATTGGCTCCTGAAGACTTTGGATCGTTGGCAAATGCCCTCTCCGACTAGAAAAACGTTCTTTGCAGATTATTCCTTTGACGTTTGGGAAAACGTCTACGAACCAGCTGAAGATTCATTTCTTTTCGCTGAAAATCTAACTGTGAAAGAAGACGAAAGTGTCCTCGATATGGGCACGGGCTGCGGCATACTGGGCATAGTTGCAGCGGCTAAAGCAGCCAGAGTTGTTGCTGTCGACATCAGTCCCTACGCCATCCATTGCGCAAAAGAAAATGCAAAACTGAATAAGGTTGTCGACAAGATGTTTTTCGTGCGAGGAGATCTTTTCACGCCACTGAAAGCGGAAGGAAAATTTGACTTGATACTTTTCAATTCTCCCTACTTGCCAACAGAGCCTATGGAAGACAAGGCTTGGCTTGGACGCGCTTGGGCTGGCGGAGTTGCTGGCAGACAAATCATAGATCGCTTCATTCGCGGGTCACCAGAACATTTGAGGCAAAATGGAAGAATTCTTCTATTGCAATCAACATTATCTGATGTTGATAAAACTCTGGAGATCTTGGAAAAGATTTCGGAGGTGGCAGTTGTAGCCAAGCGAAACTTGCCATTTTTCGAGTCGATAGCTCTGATCGAGGCAAAACCTTAAGTGGATTTTAGAAGTTTGATTTGTGTATGTGGGCAAATTGGAAAAGATTTTCGGGTTTTGCGGCATATCCTGTTCTGATTGCCCAGTTCTGGTAGCGACATTGAAGAAGGACAATGTTAAAAGACAAAAGATAGCCGAGATTTTCACCAGACAATATGGAAAGGAGTACAAACCAGATGATATTAATTGTGATGGCTGCCTGAGCGATAATCAACGTGTTTTCAGTTATTGCGGCATCTGTGAAATCAGAAAATGCGGAAAGGAGAAGAAAGTTAAGAACTGCGCCTTTTGCACTGATTATCCCTGTGAAAAACTCTCTGAACTCTTTGCCAAGTACTCAAAAGCAAGAGAAAACTTGGGCATAAGACGCGAAGACAACATTGATTGAAAATTATCCTTGCAGGCGACTAAGTGAGAATTTTCTGCAACCTTATTTCGTCTCTCACCGGCAGCCCGCCTATTCCCTTCAAAACCGAACTGTGCTTCTCTGCTATCACGTTTGCTTTTACTTCGAAAATCTGAAACCCAATTGACTGATAAAACGCTAAAGCCGGCAAATCATCATTGGAAGTGGAAACTAACATCTTGTTCTTACGTGTCCTATTAGCTTCCATCTCAACTTTTTCAATCAAACTTTTACCAACACCAGAACCCTGATATTTCGGCAATACGCCCAAAGCAACAATCATAATGTTCTTGTCCTTTTCTGCAAAAGAAATGAAGCCGATTATGCGGTCTCTAGCTTTGGCCACATATGCTGGAAGAGTGGCAACAAAGAACTTTCTGTCAAAGGTCAACTGTTCTTCTTCACCCCAAAAACGTTTTACAAGCTCACGGATTCTTTCCCTCTCTCTTCTTGAAGACACTTTTTCAATAGTGTATTTAGGTCGAGACTTTCCAGTACAAGAAGCACATATGGTTCGCAGTGCTGTATGTTCTCCACACAGCAGCTTTCCACAAACCTTACATCTGTAAATTGCAGTTGATCCACAATAATCACAGCTCATGAAAACTGACTTCCTTTTATTCTGTTGTGTTGAAAAACTATATAACGTGAAAGGTTCAGTATTGCTAGAAAAGCTTGGAGGTTCGCCTGAATGTGCATAATTGGTAAGGACAAATTAAAGCAACTTATTGATGAATATAAATGCGTTTATCCGCATGACTATAACTTGCTCGACGGAGACGGATACATTCTAACAGTCAAAGAAGAAACAACTCTGAACTATTTGGAACACAAGAATCTAATAACACACGAAATCGTTTTCACGCCGCCAAACTATGCAGCCCATTTAACAGCCAAGAGCAAATATGGAAGAATGGGATTATCCTTCCTGAACGCTGCAAAAGTGCATAGCGGCTTCGTCGGAAGACTTGCCTTGGAACTTGTAAACTTGAGCAACGATCGCTGCCCAATCACGATTAAGCGCGGAGACCCTTTCATGCACATAGAATTCGTGACAAGAGAAGGCGAACCAGCACCATACAACGGC